>JAJDBO010000346.1 GCA_029261305.1 Nitrospirales bacterium | reverse complement strand
TGCCACAAAGATGAAGACGGCTATTTCTGGTTCATGGGTCGCGCTGATGATGTAGTGAAAGTGGCAGGCAACCGCATCGGCACCGCAGAAGTAGAAAGCGCGTTAGTCAGTCACGATGCAGTGGTTGAAGCTGCAGTCATCGGCAAGCCTCACAAAACCGCCGGAGAAATGATCAAAGCCTTTGTGATTCTTAAACAGGGACAAGAAGAAAATTCAGACCTGACAAAAAGTCTGAAATCCCACGTCCAAACCGAACTCGGGAAAATCGCCGTTCCACGCGAAATTGAAATCGTGACGTCGCTCCCAAAAACAAGATCAGGAAAAATCATGCGCCGCGTCCTCAAAGCCAAAGAACTCGGCCAAGACCCCGGCGACATTTCAACGCTGGAAGAATAACCCTCATATTAAAAGAGCGAGTAGCATGCACAATGCTATTCGCTCTTTTCCCTTATCTTCGCACTCTGTTCCTAAAATCCGACCCTCACCCCAAAGAAGAGCATTCCCCAATCCGCAATCCTAGGCCAATACTACGTCATCGCAAGACACAACTTGAGGTGGCCCCTTTTTCTTTAATTGGTCTTTTTTTCTTTACGCAGAGGAGATTGGGGGCCGTCTTCACAAGGTTTTTTCTAAACTCCCAGCCCATTTTTTACTGCATTCATGTAGGCAGAATACTCTGCCCCTTGAATGCTGGAGTAGACCCAGATGAAACCACCACCGATTGCTTGGGGTTTCGTATTCGAAGTGCCACTCCAGCAACTAGAGGAAACCTTGCCTTGCCCAGTTCTCCAAAGGGTAAACAGTTTTTGCATATCAGCCGGGGAGCAGGTGGTTTGGGGGCAACAGCAGTTATTGCAACTGCCAGCCACAATCGAAGTTCCCATATTTAGCCAATCGCCGGGGTTGTTGTATTTCCCTCCTGCATAACACTGCAGGTTCAGCCAGGAGACCGTACCCAAATTGTTTTGCACATATTGCACCCAGGCTTGCCAATCCGATTGATTGCTGTAAGGGGCCGCCGTAACCTTTAGGCCAGCTTTGGTGGCTGCGACTGCCACGGGATAGATGGGAGAGGACGAAGAGTAGTCCCCGCCTTCATAATCCAGGTCAATGCCGTCAAAGCCCAGGTTGTCCTTCACGTAGGAAAGAATCTTGAGAGCGGCGGTCTTGTTGCTAGAGATCAGGTTGCTCATGTATTCCGTACCGTTCGTGGAAAAGGAAAGGTACACCTCCCGGATATTTCCGCCCCGTAGACTGCTAAGAATGCCTGGCCATTGATTACTACCTATGTAATCTCCAGAAGTGTTGAAAAGCGGATTGATCCCGTCGTTATAAACCAGTTGATCAGGGTGGTCGGCACTTTGGTTCAAGAGGCCCAGTATCGGGCTGGTGAGCGGGCTTTGTTGCAGAATCTTGATGGTCCCGGAAGGGTCAGAGCCCCCGCCAGGATACAACTCGTTGCCAATGTACAGGGCGATTTTGGATTCAGACATGATGTGTCCTTTCTGTGCGTGACCTCTGGCCTGAAGCCAAAGCCGGCAACAAAAATACGGTGGCTGTCTAACGCCACGTCCAAACGTTTGTCGGTTGCAACGCTTTGTTAGCGCATGGCCTTTATAATCTTTTCTACGCGTGATTTATTTTTTTTATAATTTTCACACTCAAGGTCTACACATAAGCCTGGCTGACGTAATACTATCGTTCTTTTTCCCTTTAGTTCTTTTTCCCTCTTAGGAATACTGAACCATAATGATGTTAATGAGACAATTAGGCTTCCATAAGCGGCAATTGTATTGGCCACATTGAGATAAAATTCAGGTCCATCTTCACAGCGACGAATTCGCAATCCATTATCTTTAGTGTTCGCTTCACCATGAGACCAACTCCCTGTCATCCAGTTTCTTTTCCCTCCTACAGCTCTATTCAGTTCTTTCATAAATGAAATTCCGTAATCATCAGGAGCACCATGAACAGAGCGCTTAAATTTGACTATTGGTTCCATGATCCACTCCTTCAGGATAAAAAGAAGAGATAAAAATGGGACAAATTTATTTTCTTCAAAACCACTTTCCCCAAATTTCCCTGTTGAATCAGTTGAATTAAATGATGACGAAAGATTGGAGAAAGTGAATTGAATGGTTTCCGCCCTTGTGCTGTAAATATAAATCCGGCCCTTTTTTCCTCTTCAATTTGGTCACTTTTCCATAACACAATAATAAGGTTCTTGACACTTTTTTTTTGCCAACAGTCTCTGAGTCTGGGCGACCACAATCCGCATCAACTTCCCAGGGACCCGCAGGCGCCAACTCAGCGGCCTCGGCTGTTCAAGGCGGTCGCTGATCATCACGAAGGTCAGGGCAGCCATTGCGACAAGGTGTCCTTGTGACAGCATAATAGGGAAGAGCATCAACGCCCAACAGGATCCGACGCACCAAACCCCGTGCGTAATCCCGAAACGAAGTGCGTCGAGATCTGCGGCGATGCCAAACGCTGCCAGTTCACGATGATTATGACCGCGATTGAGACAACGCTGCTTTATGGGCGAGCACTGCCACACGAATGCAATGAGGCCCACCCCAACCGTCGGCAGATAGGAATGCGGCGCAAGCCGACTCAGCACAAGCATTGCTGCCAACAGTACGCCACCGGCCGCCATCCAAATCACGGCATAGCCCATCACGAAAAGCATAACTGACCGAGCGTACCTACGCTTAAAACTGCGTTCGAGGATGTGGCGGACCGGCGCCATCAGCGACGGTGACATCATCGCGACCAACATCAGGGCCCAGCCCGCGGCCAGAGAAGATAGCGGGTTCATTGTCAGCCACATATGAAATGAAACCAGCGACGCTTCCGAGTCAGTTACCGAACGATGAGCGTGGGGCATCATGATCCCGGGTTTAACCAGGAGCATCATCCATGCAACCACGCAAATGAGCAGTACCGGGATCCTTACCCGCGCCCGAGCCCTGGCGCTTTCTGTCATTGATGACCCTGACGGTATACGCAAACTCGCCCAACGCTGAAGTTCGCGTTATCTGGAACCGCGTGACTTGGCACAATTCTTACATCAAGCGAATCCACTTCAAGAGCATCGTCAAGGTGCAGATTGTCAATGATATTGGTGATGTCCAGCATGAAGGTGAGCCCCTCGCCACCGTGTTGGCCATCCTTTAAGCTGGCCTTCCGAAGCCCAAAAAGCGCCACAGTCCCCGCCATCTGGTCATTGACGTAGACGTGAAGTTTATGTGTGCCTCGCGGTCCTCGAACATTTTCAAGATTGAGATACACATGATCGGGCAAGGCCTTCTCAGAAGCTGCCGCGAGTCTCGCGGAAACCTTCTGGCGGATGTCATGATCAAGCCTTACTGTAGCGCGAGCTCCAGAGCTCTTTATTGGGAGAGCCCCGTCATGGGCACCGACAAGTTCTAAATCATCTCCGCTGTCCATACGGTCTCCTTGGGCTACTGCCACTGCCGCTGGTGATACTCCCAACCGTCTTAACCTCCGGGCAAGCACATTGACAGGTTGGGCTGGAACAACCGCAGGCAGGTCGTCATAAGTATAATCCATCTGACTGAGACTGTTAACCTGGGCCGGTGTGTACACCCAGGAACTGCCGTCCGGCATTGGCATGACGAATTCCCGCTGGCCGACGGTTGCGGGGCCATTAAGCCAGTTAGGATCCGTCGGGTTGCTGTTTCCGTTCGCGTTCCATATGGCCCACATTCTGTCAATATTGGAATGGTGAAAATAGAAGATCGGATCAAGTGCCGCTATGCCCGGGTCACTCATCAGACCCCAGAACTGGCCATTCGGAGAATCGCCGCCGACATCCACGTGCACCTGATTGTGCGGATTGCTTTCTAGATTTCCGGACCTCCCTCCCCCATGCGAGAATCCTGTATTTGGTCCCCCGTACCCAGGCAAGGGAGTGGTGGGGTTGCTACCAGTATATAAGTCATTGGACTGACAGGCCTGTGATACCGGGGGGATCGGAATAAAGATGTTCCCGTCGCCATTGGGTCCATAACGAGCTGTCACGAAAAGGGGGTTCGGAGTCCCATCTGGTAAAGTCTGCTGAGCAAACGCAGGCGGGATTTCATATTGATTATCCGGTCCTAAATAATTCCAATAGGGCAAAGCCCAGGTCTCCGGACCACCGAGGTTCACCACCGCTGTCCGGATTTGCGCTTCCAGTGCCACCAGATATCCACGATGCCAAGGAGGAAAGTACCAGCTTTGGTGCTGACACTGCTCCCAGTATCGGTCCTGGACGTTCTGGAATGGAGGCGGTGTAGTTGGCACCTGAGGGGGGGCAGGGATAGAACCCCAGCCAGGATACACGGTTTCGGTTACATACTCGCCGTGAATCGCCGCGAAGAACCACCAACTGTTTGGATCATCCAGGGTGCGCGACTGCATGACGCCGACGCCTTTTGCGTACCATAAGAGATCCAGGTTGTCGAAAGTACCGCCGTTATTCCAGGCATTCGTTCTTGTATACGAGACCATACCTTTCCTCCTTTCGGCCACTGGAATAGCAGCCATTCTCATTTTGACTAGAAATTGGACATTATTTATAGCACTTTATACTTTGAGGTCTCAGAGAAAGTTTGGCATCTAACGATTCAATCAGGGGCCGACGAAGGAGGTCAGCTGAATTGAATTGTTATACATAAATGTCTACTTCTGTGCGCCCTGAGAATAAAAAAAATCACCGCACAATTTCTTTTTGTATATTTGAATACAATGGTCGAAAACTGCTGCACCATCTTGTTTTATTGCTACAGCTATAATTGCAGCGGCTGCCCCTCCAGAACCTGTTGAACCATAACTAGCACTCTCGGTTACGGAGCGTGAAGCCTCTCCAGCAGTGGTAGCCGAATGCAGGATGTAATAAGAGCTGTAACCATCTTGCTTTCTGCAATTTTCAACTCAGAGTCTATTCTTCGTGATTCTATACCGCTTGATAAGCGCTCTATATTTAGCAAAGCGTCAGATAATTTGCTCTCCAACTCTCTATTTTGCGTTACAGCATCCCTGAAATCTTGAGCAACTTTCTCGTAAGCGTGCTTTGACACGGATGCTTGTTTTTCTAGTTCTAAACCCGGTACGAATGACCCTTGGGTAAATAGATACCATCCAAATTAAAGTTTTTGCGAAGAATTATGAAAGAGCGATTTGACTAATCAAAATCGACCTGCACCTTGGACGCTCCGACTGGAATACTCAGTGTCACCCGACCTTCCCCATCAGGTTGGATTGGTGGAATCACAATCGGTTCATCATGAAGGATCATTCGGAACACGATCGGCACATGATCTGAGACGCGATCGGAAAAATCGCGAACCGTCCTATCCAGCCGAATAATTGCCGCATCGTCTCCAGAGATGTCCCCCAGACGAACGTCGCGGCTTACAATGATGTGATCGATTAAAGAACGATGACGGTTACCCACAAAAGAAATGGCGCCATCCGTGGCATCATCGGCCGTCAATGGGAATAGATCTGGGGTGTCGCTGACGGCATTGAGAACGTCATTATCCAGCCGTTCATTGAAGTCGCCACAAAGAACAACTGGGAGGCCCTCGTTGTCACGAATGTCTTTGATAACCAGCGCGAGTTTTTCTGCAGCGAGACGGCGGCGAGCCCGACTTTGCGCATCACCGAAAGCCTTGAGATGAACAACAATCATGATAAACTCGACCGAGTCACCTTCATGCGTCACCTTGCACTGAGCAAATAAGGGAAATCGTGGGAATGCCGTCTTGTTAGCAGACGTACGTGCGCGAAGGGCCGAGCGGTTGCGATCGGCGATATCAGCACGACGCGTGACTTCAGTCGTGTCCGTATCAAACAGTACGGCTAAATCCTGGCGACCCCTCGTATCACGCAACACAAAGTCGTAGCGTGAACCTCGACGATTCAAATCTTGGACCAATCGTTTGACAGCACCGTTCTCAACTTCCGAAAGACCAAAAACATCCAACGAAAGCCGCTCCACGACCTCTCCAACGTCTGTTACGCGCTGACTGGAAATTCGGTTATTAAAATGCTCGATGTTCCAACAGCCGATATCCGCAAAATTTGGGGTCCCTTGGAATCCGTTGACTTGAACTTCTGCATCGCCAGCATTCAATCCCGCAGTCCCAAAAAACCCAAGGATCGGTGAAGAATCCTTGATGCTGGAAAGTAATTCGTCTACAACTTCACGGTCACTCTCCGATTCGTTATTCCCGGACTGACGAATAATGTGATCGACGATGGCTGAGATTCGAATGCCTTCGTTCGTGGCACTCCCACCAGGGCCTGCAAACCCCGCATGATGAAGAGCCACCAATTCCCACAGATTATTAAATACAGGCGAACCGGACGAGCCAGGCTCGGTATCCGTGGAATAATGCACAACCGTATCACGGATACGCGTGACCTTGTTGGCATGAAGAGCCACTTCCTTTCGACGGCCTCGTGGATGCTGAATAATATTCACCCGCTCCTGTCGCGTGACAAGGGCAGGATTGCGTCGCAACGGAATGGGCGCAATCTCACCTACCCCTCTTCCATCACAAGCCACGATCGTAAAATCGAGATCTCGGTCCGTTAAGAAAAATCTATCAGGGCGAATAGCGACGACAATTGGACTCTGATCCCCTTCAAACTGAAATTCGGCTGTTGCCTCTTCGGCATCGTCTTTAGTAGTCAACACATGATTATTCGTCATGATCAATTTAGACGTAATAAGGAAACCCGTCCCCAGTGACCGGCCACGGCTAGTCGGAACGACAACGCGGCATACGGCTTGCGAACGCGCGGAGCCATCTGTCAAAAACGATACGGGTAGGAAATTGGGTTCATTGTTGATCTTTTCTAAGATGGCCTCAAATTTTTTCCGATCTTTTTCCGACTTCGGGAGCATAAAATCCTCACCGGGCTTGGCACTCCGTATACGACGAGCAACCAACCTTCGAAAAATTGAGGGAGCGAGATCCTGAGACTTCACGAACTGTGACTTGCCTGGAGATAACCCAGCTGTTGATTTTTTCACAGTCACCTTCTTTGCCATAATTGTTTCTCCTCAATTTGGTTAGGATGAAATCGGCGTTTCAAAATTACTGATGATCATTGTTGCCTGAACGGTGCGAATCCGCCCACCCATAGATGACCTTCTTGGGAAAAAGAGGTTGGCTCCACTTTCCAGAATTCGATGCGACCTATTTCAGAAAAGGCCACAGGCAATTGATTGAGAGCTACCTCATTAGGGAGATACTCCAAGACTCAATGCAGGAAAAAGTACAAAATCGATGCCAATTTAAATGAGAGGAGCCAAATCATTGAATGATGCACTCCAAACCCTTGCCACGATTGATGAAAATACGATCGACTGTTTAGGAAATGAAGCGGGCTGGAACATTTGAGATTGGGGTTAGTATCTGATTGGATACAGTAATGTATCTGATCAGATACATCTCAATCTCACCCAGCCCCCTTATTTTGAAAGCGGGAGTGACTATTTCCTTATAAAACACTTCACAAAGCAATCAATTCTGGAGTGGATTCTTAGACTAAGTGCAGAACCAACAAGTCGAAGAATAACTGGCGATAGCCATTAAATCGCTCGAGGATGGAAAAAGTAGGGAAAATGGGAAATGCACACACGAAAGAACAATTCGACGAGAAATCTAAATCGTAATCTCGCTCCCCAAAAACAGATTAGGAAAAATCATGCGCCGCGTCCTCAAAGCCAAAGAGCTCGGCCAAGACCCCGGCGACAT
>JAJDBO010000345.1 GCA_029261305.1 Nitrospirales bacterium | reverse complement strand
GTCCCGGATGTCGCCAACGTATTATAATTACCGATTTAATCTTTATGAATCGCGATTTTGATCTTGAAAAAATTATGGACGATTCCGTTGATTATGAGTTATCAGAAGAACCAGAAGAGCCAGAAAATGAAGAAGAAAAAGCAAAAACCAAAATTGATGTTATGATTGATATTATTCGTGGTAAAGTAGCTTATGCACGTAAAGAAACATCAGTTAATATTAAAAAATTGTTAATTGGAGGAAAAGCCTTACCTATTGCAACACCAGAACAACGTAAAGTTATTGTATTTGCTAACTATGAAGAAACATTAGATAATATCATGAAAAGATTAGATAGTGAAAAAATTAGATATGTTAGACTTGGAGGAACTGCTGAACATATCAATAAAGTGGCTAAAGGATTTAATGAAGGTCCGGATAAAGTACTATTAATTAATGCACTTAAACATTGTTCAGGACTTAATCTTCAAAAAGCTACTGATGTTGTCTTCTGTCATAAGATTATGGATCCTGATATTGAAGGTCAAACAGCTGGACGTGTTCAACGTTTCGGACGTGAAACAACCGCCGAAATTCATTATTTGCTCTATTCAAATGAACGAAAATACTTTACAGGTCTATAATAAACCTATAAACAGGTTTATTATAGAAATCTTTTTATTCCTGTGCTTCGCACAGTCTAAAAAGATAAAATTGGATAGATTATCGAATTGTTATTGGATAGATTATTGAATAGATTATTGAATTTATTTTTTAAAAATTGAATTGTTATTGATTTGTTATTGATTTGTTATTGAATTGTTATTGAATTGTATACGATATGTCGTTTGCACAAAAAACAGCACACTGGGTTGTTACACCAACAATTCGTAATTTAAAAAATACAGCACGGTTTAATTCTACTGGAAATGCTAATGAACTCGAAAATGCAGTTAAACAATTAATGGCACAGAGTCAAAAACGACAAGCAGATAAAATACGGAATGAACGTACTGCTAAATATTTGTTATTTACAGGAGTTACATCATTTGTAACATATAAAATTGGATATTATAAAGAATCAAGTGATAAATGGTGGAATAATTATTATAAAAGATTTGAGCAGAATTCCTCTGTATAATATAAAAATAGTGATATTATAGAATTATTATTTATTTTTTCCTGTACGACAATTATGAGCATGCCAACCATCATCTTCTAGACATTCATAACATACAGTATTTTTTCTATATCTGTTAGATTGCACTTGATATATTTGTCGAGGAACTTCATCAAAATTATTTTCTTCTGGCATACGTGAAGCTATATACACAGTTGTTTCTTTGGTGTTTTCCTCAATATCCATATCCGACATAACTTTTCCTCCTACTATACCGATATCATATGTAGTATCAAAGTCACTTTCGAGTGAATAAATTTTTTGTATTATTATAAACTTATGTAATGGTGGAATTTCATCTAATGACACTATGTATTCAATGGAATCGTCACTTAATCCCGTATACTGATCACTCTTATTAAGCGGACAAACTAATTCATGCTTTGCACACTGATCTGCAGTTGTACAGGATTGGTTGATATTTAACATATAACACCGTAATACACCTTTCAGATCTACAACATCGTAAAAATATTCATCAACCCCCTCATGTTGGTATCTTGCTAATTTAATTAATCTTGCCATTTTTATAAATTTGTTACCAGAACTTTAAATTTACCAAAATTTGAGCTTTTTAAGTCCCAGACTGTCGCTTATCCAACTTGTTATACCCCCTAGTGCCTTTTTAAGTCCCTTACCCAGACAATTACCAGCGTCAGCGATACTTGTTGGGATTTTACCACACAAGTAGTATACAAGTGCTAGACATAAAAGAACAACAATAAGGTATCCTAAAAGTTGTCTTGTTAGAGGATTCATATTGTAGTATATTATCAATTATCTAATTGTTATTATTCACTTACAATTATATTAAAGTAGTGAAATTAAATACCATATAAAAAATAAAATCGCGTAAGTATATAAATTCAATTAGAGTGGCGGAGCCTCAAAATCATAGATTTATAATACAAAGATCCTAAGAAATAATTAATTCACATACGCAGTAGAATTAATGCACTTACTTCATAAAGTCTTGTAAAAATTTACTATCTTCATCGTCATCAGAATCATCTAATTCATTAAGTAATGCCCAGTATGCATCACTACCAACTTTAAAATTATCGTATAAATCTGCAATCATATACATAAATTGATCTTTTGTACTAGCTAAACGACTATATACAAATTTTTTATAGTTATTGGGTGATGGATCTCCAAATACCGCTTCTATTGCATCTGCAGCACGTTTCTTTTTATCTTTACTAAATGAGTTTGTCCGGTTTTCGACAAAGTGTTGAGCACATTCAGCTTCCGTGAATATACTAGTAAATGCATTTCTACGCATGACTGGTGTAATTTTTCCATCATCCTGAGCGGCAATAATAATTGAAATGTATGCAAAACGACCTCGT
>JAJDBO010000344.1 GCA_029261305.1 Nitrospirales bacterium | reverse complement strand
GATGTTTCTGCATGGACGAGCGCCACAGCCTTGATTGGCCCCGCAGTCTGAAGTTGATGGGCGACTTGGTCTAAAGGAATGGACTTTCCCCAAGGTGCAGGAATCTCTATGACCGTTCCCCCGCATCGCGTGACCATTTGGGCGATGCGCGAGCCAAAGATTCCGTTCATCCCGACAATAACCCTGTCCCCAGGTTCAATGAGATTCACGATGGCGGTTTCCATGGCTGCCGACCCAGTGCCCGACACCGCAATGGTGAAGTCATTGTCAGTGCAAAATAGCCATCGAAGGAGTTCCTGAATCTCATCCATGATGGTAAGAAATTCTGGATCAAGGTGCCCGATGAGTGGTGTACCCATGACTCGTAAGACACGAGGGTGGACGAGGCTTGGTCCTGGGCCTAGTAAAAGGCGTTTGGATGGTGTTAACTCATTGTATTGTTTCGGGAAGCTTGGCATCAGATGGATATCCTTTTGGGGCCTATTCTAGCGAGGGTGCATCAAGGATTCCACTATTTGTGTAAATTCGCCGAAAGAAGTGCAATATGTTCAAGGGCCGTGGTTTTATATGGCGCTCAGAACAGGGATTGTGTGGCATGACCCTGTAACAATGAACTCAACTATCTCCCAAGTCTTTCATTTACCTGCGTTTAACTACAAAACATTGTGACTCCCTGGCCTTACCAAGACGTGACTCAAGCGGAAATCCAGGAAACCCCCGTCCAGTTCTCTCCTTCTGTGACGGTAGGTTTTGGGATGATCTTTCTTCTGTGCCTTGGCTTCTTGGCATATGCACATGTGTCGATGCCTCGACTCGATCGCATTCCCTCCCCAGAGCGAGCCCTCGAAATCATCACCAATCAAGTCATGGGCTTGCAAGAAGGTCAAAAAGAGATCTCTGGGGTAGAGAAGCGCGTGATGAATGCCATGGGGGAAAGTGGCGGTGAATTGGAACAGGTCATCGCTTGGTATGAGGAGCTAGGAGAAAGGGAGCCTGAGCCTTTATCCGCGCTGTATTTAGCTGTTCTAGAAGGGGAGGCGGGTCGCCTCTCCTCCGTTCAAATGAAAATTCAAAAGTGGAAAGATTGGGCTTTGCCGTTTCCTTTCTATGGCCAACTTCTTCAGGCGGCGTATTTCGAAACTTCTGTGGATCGTCTCGATGCTCAGGACTTAAATGCTCGATTAGCCGAGCATGTGCCAAGCGGATGGTTTTATCGGCAGGTTGCCCTGCATATCGCCGAACGAAGTGGCGATGTGGGATGGCAAGCGTCTCTCAATGCTGAAGGCCAGCAACATGCCCAACGGCTCGTGTCGAATAATCGAATGCTAGTCATGGCGCAAATGATGGCCGTGATGATGGGTCTGATGGGCATGGCTATGCTCTGGCGTCGATGGAAGTGGGGCGGAAATACGGCATTGCGAGTGGGCGGCATGACTTTTCCTCCTCGTTGGTCAGGTCGGAATGGCATAGTGGTGTTAATCCGAGGTGGTGGCATTGCCAGTTTGCTCATCATTGCCATTTCTGTCGCTGGGCTTGATCCGTCAACACTCCAATTTCTCATTCCCTTTTTTATCCATGTTCCCATTATTGGATTGGCCTTTTACTATCTCTGGCGACCAACGGGCCAATCGATCACGCAGGCGTTGGGATTGAAAGTGATCCCAGGTGGGTGGGGACGGGTCGTTTGGTTTGCGCTAGCACTGTTTACTGTTGGGGCAGGCGGGGGATGGGTTATTGGATTGGTAGCTCAGAATTTTCAAACGTCGCTCCATTGGACCGATTGGTTTGATCCCACCATGATTCAAGGCACGACGTGGGAATTACTGCCACCACTCTTGTCGTATACGATTTTAGCGCCGGTGTTTGAAGAAGTCGTCTTTCGAGGTGTGTTGTATAGTACGTTACGTCGTCGATTAAATGCTCCGGTGGCGATGGTCGTGAGTGCGCTCATCTTTGCCTTGGCTCATGGGTATGGAACGTTCGGGCTTGTTACGATTTTTTGGAGCGGCGTGCTTTGGGCGTGGGCTTATGAAAAAACAGGAAGTATCCTGCCAGGCATGGCCGCCCATGCCTTGAACAATTCATTGGTGTGCGCGACGGTGTTGTTGCTTGTGCGTCCAGGCTGATGGCCTAAATCATCCCCTTCTCTGACCTACTTTTCCAAGAATTATTTAAAGCAGGGTTTCGCCCCTGCAGACGAGGTCCTTTTGTTTCGGCAAAAGGACCCAAAACCATTTCCGCCCGTCCGCGGCCCTACGGGTCCCTGGTCCACCACCCCGAATCAAAATGGCTCAGAAACTCGCTGCGCTCAAACAGTCTTCGCCAAAGAGGTAGGATTCGGGGTGCCGGCCCAGCCGCGCCCAACGCGGGAAGAAATTCAAAATGCGAAGCCAGATTTCAAGCAGGGGCGTGGGAAGAGCAAACCCTCCTAAAAATCAATACTCATATCTGATCCAAATTTTTGGTCTTTAAATTTTAAGGAAAGGGAAAAAGGGTATAGTCCTCTTTTCTTTTTTCACTCGAATTAAAGAGTGGTGTTATGCCGCTCTGCATAAGATGTCGTCATAAGTGAATCCTTGGGTATAACCAATTGAAAAGACAACGATTCCGGCGTATTCTTCAGAAGAATCGATGGCGTGTTATATGGCCAGACACCCGAAGAGCCTTCTGTTATACGGATCCATCTAAATATTGTTAGCCGTTTATGAATATTTTCGATTTATTTAAAAATTTAGCCCTCTCAGACCTGGACGATTTCATAGACCACAGTCAGGAAGAAAACCTTTGGCTCGACTTTAAAGTATCAAAAAATTCAACGCTAAATTCTACAGATGATAAACGCAATCTTGCACGTGCATTGTCTGGTTTCGCAAATTCGAGTGGTGGCTTAATAATCTGGGGTATAGATGCTCGAAAAAATGACAATGGTGTCGACTGTGCAGTTGAGTTGAAACCTTTAGATAACATTAAGATTTTCGTGACTCGCCTAAACGCACTAACTGGTGATGGCGTTGATCCGACGGTAGCGAATGTAACTCACAGATCTCTCGAAATAGAGAATGGCAAAGGGTATGTCCTTTCGTTAATACCAGAGAGTGCTACCGGTCCACACATGGCCAAGCTCGGGGAAGATAGATACTACAAACGCAGCGGGGACAGCTTTTACAAAATGGAGCATTACGATGTTGCAGATATGTTTGGTAAACGGAACAAACCGAAGTTAAAAATTACCTATCAGGTTACCAATCCTGGCCGAAGTGTGAGTGTGACCATAGGTTTGAAAAATGAGGGTCGAGCAACGGCCTGTGCTCCATTTCTTGCCTTTGGTTGCAACAGGCCTCTTGCGCGCGATCCTTATGGTCTTGATGGTAACGGAAACGAAGGCCTCCCAAATCAACGTTCACAGTATGCAAAATTACCATGGGCTTATGGCGGCAGTATGGACCTTCCTATACACCCAAAGATGTCAAAGAACGTGGCTAAACTATCTTTAGGCCTTAATTCTGAAAGACCTGCTCCTATAGAAGATCTCGTTGTGCAATATGCTATCGCTTGTGAAAATCAACCTTTAGAAGAAGGTGAATTGGTGGTACCACTTGAAGAACTCCAATAAAACGAACAAGTGTGGAAAAGGGGACGTTTCCATTTTTGTGCCCTATGAATTTGGGTTAGGCGTGAACATTGTGTTTCAGTAGTGGCTGTCTTTCCGGCATCTCGTTTGAATAATTGATTTGTTTAACTTGTGCCTCCCGCCTTGGGCGCGGCGGAGCCGCCTTGCCGAATTCGACTTTTTGGCGAAGACTGTTTGAGCGGAGCGAGTTTCTGAGCCATCTTAATTCGGTAAGGTGGCGGAGGCACCACGGAGAGCCTGCTTCTGAGCAGGATTGGAGGGGCCGCGCACGGGCAAAAATGGTTTTGGGTCCTTTTGCCGAAACAAAAGGGCCTCGTCTGCAGGGGCGAAACCCTGCAAATAAAAATGCTTTAAATAGACCGCTTCAGGAACCTTTCATTTCTCAATATCCCCTTCCTCCCTCTCAATCCCATCCAACTCTTCATAAAGATGTGGATGCTGTAATTCGTAGTTCAACTCATTCAAAATCTTTCGAGGCGACAATTGTTTCCCAGAATCTTTGGGTGGCGTGGGCTTCGGAATTGGAATGTTCCATTTTGTCGCCGCATGTTGGCAGATGTCTGACCATAGCCGTGGCACCCCATCACTAACGATATAGCTTGATCCAACAGGTGCTTGGTCTAGGGCGGCAAGGCATAAGGCGGCCACGTCTTCAATGTGAACGAGATTCACGTAGCGATTGGTGTTTTTGATTTTGCCTCTCCGAATCCAATTGAATACATGACGATCTGGGCCGTAGAGGCCCGCTAGTCTGAGGACGATGGCGCCGTAGGTCTCGCGTAGATGTTCTTCGCTTTGTACGCGAGGGAGGGTCATGTTGAGGGGATCTTGTTCATCCGTGAGATCCTCACCTTTGGGCGGGTAGGCAGAGGTGCTGCCGAGGAGGAGAATTCGAGAACCTTTGTTAGTTATTTCTTTTGCGAGCATTGATGCTGTGTTTTGTGGAATGGCAGGAAAACACCACGCGATATTTGCGGGGTAGGGAAGATTCGCCCAGGTGCTTGGTTGCTCTAGGTCAAATAGAATTTGAGCTAGCGGATCAACAAAAGATAAGTGAGCATCAGGACTCCGGCTACTGGCGTAAACTATCCATCCTTGTTGTAAGGCTTGGTGATAGAGAAACCTTCCGGTATAGCCTGCGCCGAGGATGACGAGTGGGTGAGGGTTCATTCAGAATAATTTCTCTTAGAGTGAGGGTGTTAATCTGTTAGGTATTGGCGAGCGTATTGCACATAGTTGCTTGCGGATTCCTTGAGCCAGGCCACCTCTTTGGGAGTGAGTGGGCGTTTGACGCGAGCCGGTGAGCCTATTGCTAAGCTATGGGAGGGAATGATTGTTCCTTCTGTTACCAATGATCCAGCACCAATGATGCAGTCGTCTGCAATGGTGGCTCCGTCCATCACAATACTTCCCATCCCAATAAGTACTCGGTTGCGAATAGTGCATCCGTGCAAGGTGACGTGATGGCCTACGGTCACATCATCGCCAATGATGAGCGGGTGCGTGTCATGTGTCACGTGAAGGAGACTCAGGTCTTGGATGTTGCTCCGATGTCCGATGCGGATGTAATGTACGTCTCCACGAATGACGGTGTTAAACCAGACGCTCGATTCTGAATCAATGACGACATCGCCCACGACCACAGCCGTCTCTTCAATAAAGGCACTTGAGGCAATGGTGGGGAGGACTCCACGATAGGGTTTAATCATATAACTTCCGTTCTCTTGGCTGATGGCGAAAATGTCGAGTAAATCCTAAACTCGAATATCGAAATCCGAAACAAGGAAGAGTGACTATTTTAGAAAATTCGAAATTCTGATTTGGGATTTGTTTCGAATTTCGATATTCGGACTTCGAGTTTATAAAAATTTATAATAACCGGATTCCAATGTGTTACCCTTTTGCGAGTACTGAAGCAATGACAAGAACTGCGAGTGCGGCGATCACCGCGATGTAGACGGTGACACTTCGGTCACTCAGCCAGGCGGTTTGCCAATCTTCAGGATAGAGTGTTTTGCCTTCCAGATAGACGCCTTCTTCATAAAGCCCAAGGACTTTTTCAATTTCGATCAACGTTTTCTTTGCCAGGCGATGACGGTCTCGTTGTTGCAAGATGAGGTAGATGAATAAGGCTGAAAATAAAGCGACGCCTGACATTGAGAAAATTTTTACAATGGGGTCGACGGGATATGGTGGAGCGAGTGCCAAGATCGTGATGAGTAGAAGAACGAGGAAGGCACTTCCAAAAGCCGTGAGTCGTACCATCTGTTCTCGCCGTCGATACACTTCTTCTTTGTACCAGGGGTACAAGACCCGCACGACTTCCAATTGCTCTTCTCGTAGAGGGGGGGCGGTGTCTTTCATGAGGGACTCCGCGAAGCTGTGAGAGAGGAGGTGGAGTGTGCCACCATCCAATCTTTCAATGCGACACTCATCGTACGAAAATCTTCAGGTCGCCCAAAGTGGTGATTGGCTTGGGGGAGTACAAGGAGCTTTTTCTCTCCTGCCAGGTTCTTATGTAACTGGTGAATTTGGTGGAGGGGAACCAATTCATCCTGGTCTCCGTGGACAATAAGGCAGGGCACCGTGATGTTGTCGGCTTGTTTGTAAGCATTGAATTGGCGGCATTCCTGATAAAACTCGAAATGCAAAGCCATAGGATCCGGCCCTCCGATCACATTTGGAATGGTGTGTGTCTGTTTCCATTTGTTGAGACCGTCTTGCCCAAATTCCAACTCGAGCATTTCCGGGAAGTCAGGCACAGGACATTTCAGTCCGATAGCAAACAACTCCGGGTGGTAGGCTCCAGCCAGGATCGCTAGTAGCCCTCCAAAGCTGGACCCAATCAGCCCAATGTGCTGGTATCCTCTTTTCTGAATGTCCGTGATGACAGATTCGAGTTGAGCCTGGCAGCGGCTAACCGTGAGGTCTGCAAATGTTCCACCGGAATCCCCCATGCCAAACCAATCAAAGGAAAGGGTGCTGATTCCTTTTGGGACGAGTAACTCCGTGAGCCGAAGATTCGTGCGACTACTTTTATTGGACAAAAAACCATGACAGAGGATGACGACTGTTGCTGAGCCTGCAGCAGGTTCCGTGAGTAGGGCCGAGGTTTGGCCATACGGGTATTCAAGTGAAAGTGTCGTCTGGTTGGCTTCCATTAGGAAATCCTGACAATCATGGAGGTGGTTGTCAAACCATTGAAGGTAAGATTTTACCGCGTTAGTTAATAAACAGGAAGTGTGAGTTAGGACAGAAAAAAGAAATGGTTGGTGGGGCCGTGCCCGTGGCCAATAGAGAGTCCATGACGAATAGCGGATGTCGTATAGGTTTTGGCGGCTTCAATGGCATCGGCAATGGGTTTTCCTAAGGCGAGTTGCGCCGTAATGGCTGAGGCAAAGGTGCATCCGGTTCCATGGGTCGTGTTCGTGTCGATAAATTCACCGGGAAACATTCGAAAGAAGCGGCCATCATAGAGCAGGTCCGTGGCGGGACGTTCGAGTAAATGGCCTCCTTTAATGAGAACGTGTTGACAGCCTAATTGGTGTAACACTTTTGCCGCCTCCCGAGCTTCTTTAAGCGTTCGAATGGTGGTTCCAGTCAAACGTTCAGCTTCGGGAATATTGGGGGTGAGAAGATAGGCTAAAGGAATAAGGTCTTGTTTCATCCAATCAATCGCATTTGGCTGCAACAGGTCCTGGCCACTTTTCGAGACCATCACGGGATCGACGATGAGCTTGGTAACACCGTACTGTTTCATTTTTCGACCGACCAGTGCTGTGATCGTGGCGGTCGAAAGCATTCCGGTTTTTACGGCCGCGACTTCAAAGTCGTCGAAGATAGCATCGATTTGCGCTTCAATAATCGTGTCGGGAAGATCATGGATGGCGGTCACGCCTTTGGTGTTTTGTGCAGTGATGGACGTAATCACCGACATCGCATAGGTGCCATTAGCTGACATGGCTTTCAGATCAGCCTGAATGCCAGCGCCGCCGCCTGAATCTGATCCTGCAATAGTTAATACTTGTTTCATGAGGAAATACTTACGGGGTGTGAAAAGAACTTGAAACTCATTGGTCGCGGGGAATTTAATAGGAGTTGATGAATCTACCATCCATGTTATAGGCGGTCAAATGCAGGCCATTTTCTTAATTCTTGTTGCTTCCCTTTTGGGAATCGGATGTTCTGGTGAATACCAGGAGGCGAGCCTGACCATTGAAGACTTTCGCTTCAATCCTACTCAACTTCGTCTCCTTTCTGATCAACCCATTCGTCTTGTTGTAAGAAATCACGGCAGAGAACTTCACCGATTCAAAAGCCGAATGTTTGCTGATTCAGATGTGAAGGTGGTGGGGAAGCCTGAAGGGGAAATCTTTGATGCCAAGCAAGGTTTGGCTATTGCCCCAGGGAAAAGCGTTGAATTGATTCTTACTTTGTCTTCCGGGGTCTACGACTTTCGGTGCCCGATTAAGGGCCATCGAGGAATGAAGGGGATGTTCGTGGTGGAAGAGGCAGGTAGTGAATAGTCCTTTGTGCAAGGTGTCTTCGCTACCTGCCTGTATGCGTATGTTTGTAAACGCGCTGGATACTTGGAATCTAGAAATTTAATTCCAACACTGAAATGTCCAATTAATTCCCAGGGACAGCATCAATGGACTGACGGGCAGCTTCGTCACGTTGGCAAGTGCCTTCGGCGACCATGCGTTGTCCATCGGTGGCACTGCCTGGAATTCGACTGAGACAGGCATCCAGGGTATCTCCATAGTGACCCGAGGCGACATCTGAGCTAGAGACTGGAGCAGGGGTTGCTGTACTGTACCCAGACCCGCTGGATCCAGAGCCTCCGCCTTCCATTTGCATTTCTGCACAACCAAACATGAGTAGCGTCGCCGCAGAAATACCTAAGAAACTACGAAACAGAAAAAGCGTGGTCTTCATAAAAAATCTCCTCCTTGTGCTGAACGAGTTGGCAATATAATCAAGCCTTGATAAAAAGGCAAGGGTTTTCCTGATTTATCAACCTGTTATCTTGACACTACTACCCTTTATTGCTACGTTCAAAACTCCTAAATTGAAACGTAGACCTTAATGTTTTTCACTCATTCCGATCGCTAATCTGACTCTTCAGAATAGGCTTCAAACACCCCCTGTGACCGTTCAGGATCTCATTCTCGCTCTCCATCACTTTTGGGCAAATCAACAGTGCATTATTTGCCAGCCCTATGATGTAGAAAAGGGTGCTGGTACTTTTAATCCCGCAACACTTCTCCGCGCATTAGGTCCCGAACCTTGGCGTGCTGCCTATGCTGAGCCTTGTCGAAGACCGACGGATGGCCGGTATGGCGAAAATCCAAACCGCCTCCAACATTACTACCAATATCAAGTGGTCATGAAACCTTGCCCGGATAATATTCAATCTCTCTATCTCGAAAGTTTAGCGGCTCTGGGGATTGATCCTCGCAAGCATGATATTCAATTCATCCAAGATGACTGGGAGTCTCCCACGCTGGGAGCATGGGGTTTGGGATGGGAAGTGCGATTAGATGGAATGGAAATCACGCAGTTTACCTATTTTCAAGAAGCGGGTGGACAAACTCTGGATCCCATCACGGTTGAGCTCACCTATGGGACCGAACGTATTGCGATGTATATTCAGGAAGTTGATAACGTCTACGACCTGATTTGGACCCCTGGTACGACCTATGGTGATCTCTTTCATGATGCCGAAGTGCAGTTCTCGACCTATAATTTTGAAGTGGCTGATGTCAGCATGGTGAGTGAGATGTTTTCGTCATGTGAAGCGGAATGCCGCAAACTCTTGGAGCAGGGCCTGGTCCTCCCGGCCTATGATTACTGTATGAAGTCCTCACATCTGTTTAATGTGTTAGATGCTCGTGGAGCGATCAGTGTGGCGGAACGCACAGGGTATATTGGACGGGTGCGGGGTTTAGCTCGAGGCTGTGCCGTTGCCTATGTTGAGCGTCGTGAGAGCATGGGGTTTCCTTTATTGAAGAACGTCAGTGTGGAGATCCCGTCAAAGGGATCAACGCGGACTCCTGCCATGACGAAGGCCAAATCTAGATCTCGGGCAGTCGCGTCATCTTTGAAAAAGAAATAACGCTTCGGCATGAAAACATCACCAAACAAAAAGTCTCAACCTTCAAAGTCAAAGTCTAAATCCTCAGTATCTGCTACATCCTCGTTTCTTCTCGAAATTGGCTCAGAAGAGTTGCCCTGGCAAATGATTCAGCCAGCGATGACGCAACTTGCGCAATCGCTTGAAACGACCTTCACTGAACAGCGCATTGCTCATGGTGCCATTCGCGCATTTGGGACACCCCGCCGTTTATCCGTGATCGTAGAGCATGTGGCCCTCAAACAAACGTCGGTCTCTCAAGAAGTCCTCGGGCCATCAAGGGCCGTAGCCTTCGACGCGCAGGGGAATCCCACTAAAGCTGCGGAAGGGTTTGCCAAATCACAAGGTCTCGATGCCAAGACCCTTGAGGTGCGAAACACTCCGAAAGGAGAATATGTCTGTGCCGTAAAACACCAAGAAGGTTGTCGCACGGAAGTGGTGTTAAGCGAATTGCTTTCCTCCCTCATTCTAGGACTTTCTTTTCCCAAGACCATGCGATGGAATGCCTCCGGCGTTCGATATCCTCGACCGATCCGGTGGATCGTTTCCCTCCTAGGAAGTCGTACGATATCGATTGAGCTGGCTGGGGTGAAGTCGGGGAATCGGACATGGGGACATCGATTCATGATTGGAAAGGTGTCCCTGGCGATGGCCGCGAAGGGGATCGAAGTGAAACGGCCTGAAGCCTACGAGGCGACTCTCGAAAAAGCTGGCGTGGTGGTGGATCCTTTTCGGCGTCGGGTGGCCCTACAGGGTCTCATCAAGGCGCTTGGGAAGTCCGTAAAGGGGCAGGCGTATCAGGCCAATCATGACGAGTTGTTAGAGCAGGCAGTGTTCTCCCTGGAATGTCCTAATTTGGTGTGTGGGTCATTTGATAAAAAGTTCCTCGCCTTGCCGCCGGAAGTCCTCATTACTTCAATGAAGGAGCACCAAGGATTTTTCTCGATGGTCAATTCGCAAAACAGTTTATTGCCACGATTCCTAGCGCCGACAAATATGCGGATTCCGAACATGGATTTAATTACTGTGGGGAACGAACGTGTATTGTCCGCTCGCCTGTCGGATGCGCGGTACTTTTTTGAAGATGACTGTAAAGGTCAACTTGCTGATCGCGTTAATCGACTCAGTGGGGTCGTGTTTCATAAAAAACTTGGAACGTTATTCCAGAAGACTGAACGGATGATGTCTTTGATTGGGGGGATGGCTGATACTGCTGGATTTACCGGGCTTCGAGATGTGTGTCAACGGGCTGCCTTGTTAAGCAAGGCGGACCTTTCAACCGGAATGGTTGGCGAATTCCCCACGCTGCAAGGTGTGATGGGGAGACAATATGCCGCCCACAATGGGGAGCCCACGGAGGTGTGCCAGGCGTTAGGGGAGTATTATCAGCCTCGCACGCCAGAGGATACGATTCCAGAGACACCTGTCGGGCGTTTGCTTTCCTTAGCTGATCGGTTGGATTCCCTGGCCGCGTTTTTTCATGTGGGCATGGTGCCGTCGGGATCCGAAGATCCGTTCGCACTTCGACGCCAGGCATTTGGTCTTGTTCGAATTATCGTGGAAGGTAGCATTCATCTCAATCTCGTAGATCTTCTTCGCCAGGCCGAACTCTTATTAGAAAAACAGGGGGTGCCCTCGATCCAACCTTTGGATGATGAACAGGATAGGAGTAGCCGGGTGCCGCTTCCCCTACTACTCGAATTTCTTGCTGATCGATTGCGCTTCTATGGACGAACTGTTCTTGGGTTTCGAGAAGATGTGATGGATGCCGTGCTCAAGGGGCGACCCGTCGATCAGTTTTCCATGACCGATTTGTTCTCGCGCATGGAAGCACTCCAGGCCATGACCCACTTGGAAGAGTTTGATCCGTTGATGGTGGGATTTAAGCGAGCGCACCGATTAGTCGAAAAGGAACAATGGACCTCACATGACGTCAATCCTGACCTTTTGGTCCATCAATCTGAACAGGCCTTGATCCAGGTTATTGATTTAGCCCAAGAAACCGTGGCTGCCTCAATCGCTGAAATGGATTACTCAAGGGCCTTGCGGACTTTGATTGAGCTGAAAACTCCCATCGATGGGTTTTTTGATGGGGTGTTGGTCAATGCGCCTGAGCCTGATGTGCGCGCCAACCGTCTATCGTTGCTGCGGAAAGTGGATGAATTATTTTTGGGAATTGGTGACCTGTCCCAGATTCAGGTCCAAGGCCAGTAGTCGTTGGTGAGTTAAGATAGACGGCCATTCATCAATAGGGATGCCTATCTCCCATGATCTTTTCTGAATCGCGGTTTCGATGGTTTAGTTTTTGGGTCACGCTGGTCTTAATTATCGTGTGTAATGGGCTGCTGTTGGGAGGTCTCTGGGCAAGTGGGTTGGACTTGGATTTTGTCTTAACCAATGATGATCTGTATGACCCAGCAAGTGGACATTGTGTCGGATTGCAGTTGGCTCATGTTGCTGGGGTTGATAGCCCGCTCCAAGTCTGTTCTGAGTGGCTGGATACTCACGATCCGACAGGACAAGTGCATAAGCTGAGGGTCAATGAGCCCTTGGCCATGGGGGCAGATGGGAATTTGTACTATCAGAATGCGAGAAATGCTGACTATCAAATGCTTGGTTTGCTGGGATTTACGGTAGTGGTGATTTTGGCTGGCATGCGATTGAAGCAATCACTGCTCCACTGGTATCAACTGCGTCTTCATCCAGGTGGCCACTAATGTTCCAATCCATTTCCGAGACAGATTCGAATTTTGAACGATCAATATTGGCCAGATTTAGCTCTGTACGGAATTTCGAAATCGGTCATTCGTCTGTCAGAAATCTTTTTGAGAAATGATAAATGTATGCTACATTTTCGTCTCGTCGACACAAGGTGGTGAAGTCAACATTTCGGCTGGATTGATCCAAGCTTAGAAGGGGGAGTCAACGCATGCGGAAAAAGAAGTACGTCTACTACTTCGGGGATGGGAAAGCCGAAGGGAAGGGCTCGATGAGAGAGCTCCTTGGCGGAAAAGGTGCGGGTCTAGCGGAAATGACGAACTTGAACATTAC
>JAJDBO010000343.1 GCA_029261305.1 Nitrospirales bacterium | reverse complement strand
GGAATGTCCTCGATATCAATTTGTCGAGGAGGTGTATAGCGTAAATCTTGTATTTCCACTGAGCCGCCATCACGATTGGTGCAGACTAAAAATTCCACATCTTTTAAATGAATGGTGACTCGCAACCCATTGTCGTCCCCTGACCCGTTGTTGGCCACAGCTCGAATGAAAAATTTGACCAAGTGGTCTAACCCAAGAGCATCAAGTGCCGCTTTTCCTCCTTCAGCATTCGACTTGTCGATGACTTCGCAAAAGCCTGGGGAATTGGTGAGGTCCATCACTGGGAGCTTAGTATAAGGGCTGAGGAAGATTTTATCTGAGTCTTGAGAACCATCTGTTCCGGGAGGGCTGACTTTGAATTGGACGTTCCCATCTACGATTTCCCCAATTAATCCCAACATCAATACATCATAGCCGCGACCTCCATTAAAGAAGTCCGAACCATCTCCTGGCGCCCACATGAAGATGTCCTTGCCCCGCCCACCAAAGGCTCGATCCCGGTTGAACGGATTAAAGTCCTCGGTGCCGCCAATCAAGATGTCATTACCATTTTTGCCAAACATGATATCCGTACCCAACCGGCCGATGAGGAGATCATCTTTCCAACTGCCTGCCAGGATGTCTCCAAATTGTTGGGTTTGATCACGACCTCCACCAGATTGAGCGGGATCTTGTGGCTGGACGGTAGGGTTTGATTTGTTGTTGAGGTCTGAACCTGTGATGACCTTGTCGATGCCAATGCGTGAGCGTTTTTTCCACCAATTCGCTTCAGCCCCAGGCACCATTCCTAATCCCATAGAAAATACTGCGACCATAGCGATGACAGCTGTACATGTGACACGTTTCATAACGACCCTCCTTTTGAAAATGACCAAGATTTGTACTGTAAGTTGTGCATCATTGACGTCTGCAAATTTGGTGCTGTGTGCAGTGTCTAGAGTAGGTCGAAGGTTCCCAGGAAATGGTTGTCAGTTTTTTGTATTCTTCTTAATTTGTGCTAGATGGTTAGGAAAACGAGTGGGGGAAATGAAAAAACATCAGTCCTATGGCTCACAGAAATGCAAAAAATTAATCGAACGAGTTTCTTTGAAACGACGGGAGTATATGTCTTGTATTGATGGAATGAGAAGGGATAGGAGCGGAAGGCTGAGAAACGATTAGCAGTGTTTGGGAATTTGCACGAGACCCCAACCGTACACACGGTCTTTCCCAGCTTTCCCGAGATCTAATGCATCCTTCGCGAGCTGTTGTGCGACTTGGTTGGGTGTCCATTGGGTGTGAGACTGTTTGAGAATTGCGGCGGCTGTGGTGACAAAGGGGGTAGCATAAGAAGTGCCTGAGTGAAAGAGACCTGGCCCATTTCCATCTGGCACCCAAATATCAACGCCTGGAGCAGACAACGAGATATAATTTCCACGGTTGGCGTGAAGATAGGGATTGAGTTTCGCATCTAATGCGGTGACGGCAATGACTCCTTCTTGGGCTGCCGGGAATACGGCATGTCCCTCCGGCCCTAAGTTTCCCGCAGCGGCGATGATTGAAATGTTTTGCTGTAACGTATGAGTAATGGCAAAGGACAATAACGCATTATTCGGCCCACCGAGACTCATATTAATTACGTGGATCTTTTCAGAAATTAACCAATCTAAGGCTCGCACAATACTCCATGTCGTGGCTTCGACCTGTTGAGAAGATCTTTCTCGAAACGTTTCAGCTACAAAGAGCCTGGCGTTTGGCAGCATGCCATGGGTCATAGAAGGAGAACTCCCTACTAATTGAATAGCCACTGTCGTGCCATGAATCTGTGGCGCAAATCGGGTGTCCTTTGAAAGGAAGGATTGTGTCTGAATGAGGTGGTGTTGTAACAATGGATGGTTGGTCTCGATTCCTGTATCGATCATTCCAATGTTGAGAGGGGCCGTGCCGCAACGAAGGGCTTGTTCATCCCAGCCTACGAGTTGCCGTCCATAATGGTGCGGGGCAATTTGACGGTGGATCCCTTGGATGTGGTAGCGATGATTGGCGTCTATGGCAAGTGAAGGAAACGCTTCACGGAATTCGGCAATACCTTCGTAGACGGTTTGCCCCGGTGGAATTTTAAAAATACTCATGACTACGCCAAGGCCATCTAGGATGCGACGCTTTTTCTTGGTGTACCCTCGGGTCGTGGCGAATTGGTCGAGTTGTTTCGTTTCTTCTGCCGTGGCATTGATCACGCAGACTTCATCTGGCTCAAGCATATCGAGGTCGATTCCGGCCTGTTGGATGATTGTCTGCGATAGGGTGTCAGGGGAAGATTTCGGTACAGCTTGGGCGCAAGAGATGCCAACAAGGAGAAGAGTGCCTCCGAGTAACAGAAGAGGAAATGTTCTTAGGTAACGGCTCATAGGTTTTTCTATTAATATATTCGTCTACTCCTGGGCAACATGTCCGATGACTGTGGTGTGTTGCTTAAGGTACGCGATAGCCCCTTTAATCTCTTTTTGATTGCTTGGTGAAAGGTTCAGGCGAATGCGATAGATTCCCAATTGTCCTGGACCATCGATCACGGTGCCTTCAATGGCGAGTAAGGTTTCTCGCATTTTTCCTTCTGTAACAGTGGGGAGGAAAGTGATTTGAAGGACGATACCATCATTCTGTGGACCTGACAAAAGGACCATGGGTTTTGAGAAAAAGTACGCGTTCATCAATAAGCCAGCCTGCGCCACAATAATGAATGAGGCCGCGATCGCAAGGGTCTTCCACCACGTGGGAGATTGAACCGGATGTTGGCGTTGAGGAGGGAATTGTTGTGTGTTGATTTCCGAGAGCAACCGTTTTAGTCCCAATTCTCCAGGCAAATCCAGGGGTGTGGCTTGGACTTCTTCCCGCATGTGTTGAAGTAACGAAATTTCTTGTTGGCAGCGGGCGCAGTTGTGAAGATGGTCCTCAACCTCACGTTGCTCTTGAGCCGAGAGCGTTTGGTTTACATACCAAGGCAATAACTCGTCGGGATGTGAGGAATTTTGATGATCAGGGCTCATAACTTCGGGGACCTTTATTTAATTCGCCTCGAAAGGCAACGTTTTAACGCTTGTTTGGCATGAAACATTCTTGCCTTCAACGTACCCTCCGGACTACCAACGATTTCACTAATTTCTCTGTACGAGAGATCTTCAAAAAAGGCTAAATGGACGACTTGTCGATGGTCGTCTGAGAGTCTTTCTAGGCATCGTTGGAGGTGCTCGCCCATTTGTTTTTTTGTAATGAGAACCTCCAAGTCCTGGTCGGATTCTATTTCAGGTGCAGTCTCCAGCGGCTCGGCTTGGTGTCTGCTCTTACTACGAATGCGATCAATGACTTTGTGGTGAGCGATGCCAAAGACCCAGCTGGTGACAGAAGAGCGTCCTTCAAAACGCCCTGCACTTCGCCAGATTTCCCACATAACTTCATGGAGTAAGTCGGCGGCTTCCTGAGAATCGTTTAAACGAATTTTCGAAAAAGCGAAAATTTTCGGTTCAAAAATTCGATAAAACGACATCAACGCGGCTTCCTTGCCCTGGGCCATTTGGCTAATGAGGCCGCGATATTCATCTTCTTTGTCTGGTGTTTGAAATGTTGGCATGGAGGTTTTTGAAGGGTCATATGCAGCCGAAAATGCACTGTATCGCATCTTACTCAGAATGGAAAATTTTTCAATTTCCCCTTTTCTTTAGGCTAGCTCAGGTTCCTTGGGGCTCCTACCGATTGGCGCTGGTCTTCGTTGAACTCTTCCCATTTCATTTGCTAAGCTCCCGTTCTCCAACTTTACTAATATTCAAGCTATCTCAATCATAAAGGGAACCATGATGGGCAGACTGAACCATGCATTAATCAGCGTGTCGGACAAGACAGGGATTGTAGAAATTGCCAAAGGATTGGCGGAGTTAGGCGCGTCGATTCTTTCTACCGGTGGAACGGCCAAGGCGTTGCGTGAGGCAGGTCTTGAGGTGACGGATGTGTCCTCGCATACCGGCTCTCCGGAAATTCTTGAGGGACGTGTGAAGACCCTCCATCCGAAGATTCATGGTGGCCTACTTGGGCGTCGGGGCAAGCCGGATCATGTCCAGCAAATGCAAGAACAGGGCATTGCTCCCATTGATGTAGTGGTCGTAAATCTTTATCCCTTCGAATCGGCAATCGCCAAGCCGGATTGTACCTTTGAGAATGCCATTGAAAATATTGATATTGGTGGTCCTTCCATGCTGCGCTCCGCTGCGAAGAATCACGAAGATGTGTTGGTGGTGGTTGACCCTGGGGATTATTGTCGTGTGTTGGAGGCCTTGAAGTCGGGCACTGTTCCCTCCTCGCTTCGACGAGAATTGGCACAAAAGGTTTTTCAGCATACCTCTCGCTACGACGGCTTGATTGCTAATTATTTGAGTGAACAGAATGCCGAAGGTGGCGCAGAGAAATTTCCCGCACGGTTTTCGCTTACCTATGAACGAGCAGAGATTCTGCGCTATGGCGAAAACCCTCATCAGGAAGGGGCGTTTTATCGTGAGGTCGGCGCGACCGAGCCCTCGATTTCCGGTGCCAAGCAACTGCACGGCAAAGCCATGTCGTACAACAATTACTTGGACTCTAATTCTGCGCTGGAACTCGTCAAGGAGTTTGATGAAACGGCGGTCGTGATTATCAAACACAATAATCCGTGTGGCGTGGCTTTGGGAATGAGCCCAGTGAATGCCTATGTGCGGGCTCGGGAAACGGATCCAATCTCAGCTTTCGGGGGTGTGATTGCCTGCAATCGACCTGTGGATTTAACGATGGCGAAAGAAGTGACGTCGACCTTTGTTGAGGTCCTCATTGCTCCTGAATTTACCGAGGATGCCTTGGCCGAATTGAAACGAAAAAAGGACTTGCGGTTGTTGGAAGTTGGGTCACTCCAATGTCAAACCCAAGATGGCTATGACTTGAAAAAAATCATTGGCGGCTTAATTTTACAAGATCGAGATCTTGGCACGTTGACTGACTTAAAAGCTTTGAAAGTTCCTACCAAACGTCAACCCAGTGAAAGTGAGTATGCCGCCTGCGCCTTTGCTTGGAAGGTCTGTAAGCATGTGAAGTCTAATGCCATCATTTTTGCCAATGCGACTCAAACAGTAGGAATTGGGGCAGGGCAGATGAGCCGTATCGATTCTGTGAAATTGGCAGAAATGAAGGCAAACCTGCCGATCAAAGGTTGCGTGATGGCCTCAGATGCGTTTTTTCCATTTCGTGATGGCCTTGATGCCGCAGCGCAGACCGGGATTACGACTGTGATTCAACCAGGTGGTAGCATTCGTGATGAAGAAGTGGTGAAGGCTGCCGATGAACACAATTTGGCCATGGTGTTAACCGGAATGCGACATTTCCGTCACTAAAATTTCATGAAAATCCTCGTAATAGGTAGTGGTGGGCGAGAGCATGCGCTGGTGTGGAAGTTGGCGCAAAGCCCTCGGGTGACCAAAATATTTTGTGCGCCGGGCAATGCGGGCATCAGTCAACAAGCAACATGTGTGCCGATTTCCGCAAACGATCTTTCAGGATTGCAAAAGTTTGCAGAGAGCGAGCGAATCGATCTTACAGTCGTTGGTCCGGAAGCCCCACTGGCTCTTGGGATCGCTGATCTCTTTCGGAAAAACAAACTCAAAGTCTTTGGTCCCACCAAAAATGCGTCACGCATTGAGTCGAGTAAAGCCTTTGCTAAGGACTTAATGATTCGCCAACAGATTCCCACCGCTGAATCACGAACGTTTGAAAATTCCAGTGCCGCAATCCAGTACCTTAATTCTCGACCAGTGCCTATTGTCGTCAAGGCTGATGGGCTTGCTCAGGGTAAGGGCGTGGTGGTGGCTCAAACCCATGAGGAAGCAACGACTGCGGTCCTCAATATGCTTGAGCAGCATGCGTTTGGGGAGGCTGGTCAGCGTGTCATCATTGAGGAATTTATTGAAGGCGAAGAATTGACCCTGATGGCCTTTGCCGATGGGAAAACCGTCATGCCAATGCTGGCGGCGCAGGATCATAAGCGAATTGGGGAAGGCGATACCGGGCTCAATACCGGAGGCATGGGAGCCTATGCGCCTGCACCATTAGCCACCCCAGCGCTTCGCTATACGATAATTCGGGAAGTGTTGCACCCAGTCATTGAAGGGTTATCACGGGTGGGTAGCCCATTCTTCGGTGTGATTTATGCGGGTGTGATGGTGAGAGAAGGGAAGCCTTACGTTCTTGAATTCAATGCGCGCTTTGGCGATCCTGAAACCCAAGTGGTCTTGCCGTTATTAAAAACCGATTTGGTCGATGTGTTAGAAGCGGTCGTGGAGCATCGCCTGGATCAATTAGACATTGAATGGTCTTTGGAAGCAGCGGTCTGCGTGGTCATGAGTTCCGGCGGGTATCCAGAGAAATATTCCACGGGTATACCAATTTCTGGAATTCCGGATATCGCCAGTTCGGAATCGTCGATGGTCTTTCATGCGGGTACGGCGTTGAATGGTGAGCAGATTGTGACCTCTGGTGGACGCGTGTTGGGAGTGACCGCCGTGAGCCCTAATTTGGCAAAAGCCAAGAGCCGAGCCTATGAGTCGCTAGAGGGTATTCGTTTTGATGGCCAGTATTTTCGAAACGATATTGCAAATCGAGTTCTGCGTTAATAATTTTCATTCCGGCCAAGGACCTTGTGGCCAAAATCCTTTCAGTTTCGGTTAACCCCTCCCCCAAGTTTTTCGATGAGGTGCGTGGGTGCACCATTCAAGGTGGAATCCTGGCCGTGGCCACGGAAAGTTCTTACGCGCTTGCGGCTCCGGCCTTGTCCATTGACGCAGTTGAACGGGTGGCTGCCTTAAAAGGTCGTTTGGCGGATAAGCCCTTGTTGGTGTTGATCGGCGAGCGAAGCCAACTCGATTTTTTCGTGACATCCATTCCTTCGTGGGCCGTTTCTCTCTTGGATCATTTTTGGCCTGGCCCGGTGACGTGTATTTTTCCTGCCAGATCAGACCTTCCGGTGCCCCTCACCGGCGGAAGTGGGACGATTGGGATACGTTGTCCCGGCGATCAACGATTACTTTCCATTTTATCTGAAACAGGACCCATGACGGGCACCAGTGCCAATCGAACGAACTTTCCCCCTCTTTCCACGGCGCAAGAGGTTCTCGAAGAGTTTGGGCAAGAAATAGACTTGATCTTGGACGGCGGACCTTCCCCAGGAGGATTGCCCTCAACCATCCTGAGCCTGGTAGGGGCTCCCCGTATTTTGCGAGAAGGGCCAATCACGTCTCAAGCGATTCAATCCGTGCTCGTACATAAAGGAATAACTCTTACTGACAAAAATGCTGAGTAACGTCTTCCACAGAAAGCAATGATGTGTTGAGCAGGCCTTGTGCTTTTGAAATATTGAGGGTGAGGTTATGCGGACGAACTAACCCCGATTCTTGAATGGTTGATGGCACGA
>JAJDBO010000342.1 GCA_029261305.1 Nitrospirales bacterium | reverse complement strand
AACCATGAGTTTAGTTGTCAAAGATGGATTTGTCCGGGACATACTCAATTTAACTGAGACTGGCGAATGGTTACCAGTATTTTCAACTCAAGAAGAAGCGATTGCTGCCTCAGAGAAGGTATCGTTCGAGGAGGTGAAATCTACAAAATGATAAAGCAAGATCGTCGCAAAGCCACCCGGGTTTCTAGTTTTTCTGGAAGGTCTCTCCCCGCAGAGATTCGAGGCAGTCAGAATCAGTCGTTATCAGGAACACTTCTCAATATCAGTAGTCATGGAGCCCTTCTAGAGTTGGATCGACGTCAATCCCCTCTTCTTCGTATTGACGATCGAGTTTCAGTAAAACTGCGTCTTCCCAGGGACATCGTCTGGTTAGCAGGAATTGTCCGTCATTGTTCTGCCTCACGGCTTGGGGTGTTTTTCCCTTCGGGAGTAGCCTCGCTATCAAGCAAGGCCAATCTTTCTTCTCGGAAGGCTAGACCCCTTGTTAGGCATCACCGTGCTCCGCAGGCCGTGCTCCAGTCGTTGTAGGCTTGCAGGCATTCATGACGGTCTTTCGGGGTCCCTAATTCTGTTTAGTTGAATCTTGCCTCCCTTCAATCTCGCCAATAATTTTTCCTTTTAAGTTTCGTGAACCCAGAAGCGAACTTGTCCTAATAATTCTTGTTCCGACTTTGATGATAACGATGAGAAAAAACTTTAGGATCGACTTCGTCGATTTGTAAGGCGGGGTGTCCGGGGTTTTGGTGTCGATCGCTTTGGGGCTGGAGTCGTCGTCGAAAGGGTGCAATCAAGTCGTGGAGTCTCACGATCAAGTGCTTTGAATAAGTGAATTTCCACGATGCGATTGTCATTGATGCCCATGGCTTCGCATAAGGCGTCCTGCGCAATTTTCAACCCGCCATCAAGGTCTCGCCTTAACAAGGTTGGAAAATAAAAATGGATCGAAAGAGCGAGGTAATGTGTTTGGGCTGCATTCAAAAATGTGATGCGGTTTGGCGATTGGGCTAATGCACCCATTAAAATCTGGCCAATGGAGGCCTTGTACCGGCGGCTGGTTGAAGATAACACTCGCCGACCATTCACTGTGGCATATTGGCTGTTAATGCTAGGAGGAAGGGGAAGTTCGAAAGTAAATTGTGTGGGTGTGACATTCCCAGCATTCGTTGGTGAGGGAACCTCAACAGGTCTTTTCTGATTCTGACGAGATTTTGAGACCAAGTGTTTGTGAGGAAGAGGTGCCGCCACGGGCATGCAAAGATCTAGAGAAGGTTCAGCATTTTTCCGAGATTATTCTCGAATTGCTCATCATGCTGAATGAGATAGCGTCGCCACTCGGAAGGGTTCCAAATTTCTAATTTATGGTACATTCCAACTAAGACAATCTCCAAATCTTCTTCTAGAGGGATGGTTTTTCGGAGTCTGCCAGGAATGAGAATCCTCCCGGTTTTGTCAATATCAGAGGAAGCAGCCTCTGAAACGACAAAATGCATGAACAATCGGCTCTGAGTCTCATCAAAGGTATCCTTGGCTTTTGCCAAGACAGTTTCCCACTCCTTCACTGAGTAGGCAGAGAGGGGCTGGTCTTGTCCTTTGACAAAAATGACTCGCTCCCCATCTTCTTCCAGTTGTTCCCGAAGCGGGCTGGGAAGAATAAAGCGACCCTTCTCGTCTAATTTACAGTGGTATTGTCCAGCGAACATTCCTAAGCGTTTCCTGCCTTGGTGATGGGGATTGGAATAAAATACCTAGGTGAAGGTTAGGAAAATTACCTAGTAATGTCAAGTAATACTTTCAGTTTTGGTTTTACAACTTCCTCTATGTTTTAAATCATTCGAGCGAGTGTTTCGACATAGACATTTTTAGCTCCGGCTTTACGAAGAGTCTTGGCACATTCATTTATTGTAGTTCCCGTCGTAAAAACATCATCCACAAGCAAAATCGTTTTTCCTAAAATTTTCTCAGGGTGAGTGACCGTGAAAGATCGGCGCAGGTTTTTGAGCCTGGCCGCTCGTTTTAATGTTGTTTGAGGAATGGTGTGTTTCGTACGGGTCAACAGGTTCCACATGATAGGGATCTTCAGGTGATGGCTTAAGCGTTCGGCCAACAATAGTGATTGATTATATTCTCGTTCCCTCAGTCGCGTAGGGTGCAGAGGGACGGCGATGATTCCGTCAATGTCCCCCGGCAAGTCGAAAGCCGAAGCCATCAGTTGAGCGAGTGGCTCTGCTAAGCGCACCTTCCCGTGATATTTAAACTGGCCGATAGCATCCTTCAGAACATCCTCATAGGCATAGGGTGTGCAAGCTTGTGTATACGCTGGTGGACGTTTGCGACATCTTCCACAGATATGATGTGGACTATGCGTGAGAGTTGACGTTGAGGAGAAAGGAAGATGGCAGCGAGGACATTTTGGCTTTGGCAGCAAAGAAATGGTCTTCCAACACGACGGGCAAATATATGGAACGGTGTTATCGATTAACTCCTGTTCACAACTAATACAATTCATCGGGAACAGGGTATGAAGCACGTGATGAAGAAGTCGTGAAGGAGTCAATTTCATGTGAATTCGATCCTTTGAGGGAATGTGAAATCACTGTAGAAATAAGACCCATTTAGGGTCAACCCCATCATGTGAGAGCTATTTTGCGCGAGTCCTGGGGGTGTGATATAGGAACGAGGGAGTGTGTGCCTATCAAGACCCAAAGTAGGGAGTCAGAAGCATTGTGGTGAGGTTAGAGCATGTTAGCAAGGAGTATTGCCGTGGCTCTGTGGTCATTCAAGCCCTCAATCATGCCACGGTGAGTATTGCCGATGGGGAGTTTTGTTCGGTGATGGGGCCTAGTGGAAGTGGAAAGAGCACCCTCCTGAATGTGATCGCTGGATTGGATACGATTTCCTCCGGTGAGATTTTTTTAGATGATCAACCCACGACTGGATTTTCGGATGCCGAGTGGACTCGCCGACGTCGGGAATGGATAGGGATGGTGTTTCAATCGTTTCATTTGGTGCCAGGCCTGACGGCTGCGGAGAACGTCGGGTTGCCCTTGCAATTCAATGGGCAGTCTTCCAAGGTCATTCGACAACGAGTGGCTGAGGTGTTGGAGATAGTTGGGCTTGGGTCTCGACACACCCATCGACCTAGCGAGCTTTCCGGTGGGGAACAGCAGCGAGTGGCCATTGCACGGGCTGTTGTGCATCAACCACGTGTGCTGTTGGCCGATGAACCGACTGGCAACCTTGATTCGCATCAAGGCGCTGATATCATTGAATTATTGCATGAGATTTCCAAACAAGCTGGGCAAACAGTCATTCTCGTGACGCATTCCGAAGCCGCCGCTCGTGTCGCTGATACCATCTATGCCTTACAAGATGGTCAACTCGAGTCACATGTTTTGCCAAAAATAGCGGCCACGACACTATCTGATAAGGAGCTGGCATGAATCTCTCGACCACGATCGCTGGTGTGACATTTCCGACCTGTATCATGAATGCCGCCGGGGCATGTTGTGTGACACAGGAAGAATTAGAAGCCCTTGGAGAATCCCATGCTGGAGCGAT
>JAJDBO010000341.1 GCA_029261305.1 Nitrospirales bacterium | reverse complement strand
CTTGGAGCACGAGAAGGCTGCCGTCGCCTCCTATTATGAACTCCTGAAGATCTCCGAAGGGAAATCCATCCTATTGGAAGAATATGCACGAGAGATGATCGTTGGCGAAGAGCTGCACCTTGACGAGGTGAACAAGATGTTGCGCAAGGCAGGTGATGTCCAACGATTTCGCTCTTAACCCTTCAATCAACCGGGAGGGGAAAAAGTGTCAGGCGCTCTTGTTGGCTATGATTGCGTTGCTCCAATGGTTTATGAAGATCGCACTATCAGTGTTCGAGACATTCCCACCAAGTCCAAAAACAGGTTTCTTGTGTGGCGCAGTATCATGATCCCTTGATAGCGCCACTCCTTTCCGGTTCCTGCCCGCAGACTGTGCATTCGCTGCTCTGTTCCTACACTCTCATCTAAAAAATTGGCGGTGTGATTCGATAAGATACCTCCCACCCAATTCGATCTTGCCTTACCTGTCTCATGAGACAAAAAAGTGTGTCACAGGGACAGTTCTTGTAGGACAAATCCTTCAACAATCCATTTTTTTCAACTCCACTTCTTTGAACGTTCCTCACCTGAAATTTATTCATTTTTCAAACAAATCAACAACTTAATAATTACTTTATTCATGGACCATTCGGTTCCCTAATCCTGGCATTGTCTATGCAGCTATATGAATAGGAAGAAAGATTCACGTACCAGTTGTCTCATCTATTTGAGGCTGTTTGGCTTTTACGGAGGCCGAGCAGCCCTTGGAGGAGGACCCAGCCATGGGAACCATTCAACTCAGCCCTCGGGCTACTCGTCTCGGAATCGCCCTGACGCTTTTGATTATTCCCTTGTTGTTGAACTTCATCTCTGCGCCACAATTCCAGGACAATGATCCTCTCACATCACTAGAGTTCACGGATGTTCGTATCATCAGGCTCGATCATTCGATTTCCTATGCTCAAACTGACATGGTTCAACGGATTACCATCGATCCTGAATTCAAATTCTATGGGTGCAACTCAGATTCTTCCGCTACACTGCCTTGTCCAGTTCAACTCTGGGATGAGGAACATGCATGGCTTTGGGAACACATAAGAACCCAACAGAACATTCCTTCGCTTTAACCTTTCAATTGGGAATACACCAATGACGAGCCAATCCATAGAGATTCAGGCAAAACCCTTTCCTTTGACGGTGTATTTTGACGGTGAGTGCCCGATTCGTCGGCGAGAGATCGATCTGATGAAAATCTTCAATCGAAAGGAACGGCTTCACTTCATCGATTTTTCCACGTCGTCCTATCGCGCCGCCGATCATGGTCTCAACCCCTGTGATTTGGGAAAGGTGATTCATGCCCGATGGTCTGATGGCACCATCATCACAGGCGTGGAGGTGTTCGGCGAAATGTGGGAGGCTATCGGATTACGGTTGTTTGCACACCTGAGCCGGCGGCCACCGATCAACGCACTATTGGTCAAGGCCTACACGTGGTTTGCCAAAAACCGATTGTGGCTCACCGGGAAAGCTGGATAGTTCACCGGCGGCCCTTTTGGACAGAGGTAAAATTCTCATCAAGTCTACCTCCTTTTCCATCCTCCTCAACCTTCACATACCTCACATGCTTCCCTTTATGATATTGTCGAGATATGTCTGATTTTTCATCTCCTCTTCTTCGACCGCCCCTGTGAATTAAAGTCCCATGTCCAACACGATTCCCAAGAGACCAGCCTATCAATGGCCCCCCTTCTTTTCATATGGCTTTCGCCCCTTCTTTCTGGGTGCCGCGCTGTTTGCTGGCTTAGCGGTCCCGACCTGGATCTTGGTTCTTGCCGGATCCGTTGATATCAATTTTCTGTATCCTCCACGCGAATGGCATGTGCACGAAATGGTATTCGGCTTTCTACCTTGCGTGATCGCCGGGTTCATCCTCACAGCGATTCCCAATTGGACCGACCGTCCTCCACTTTGCGGCTTGCCCTTGGCGCTCTTATTCACCGTATGGGTCGCCGGTCGCATGAGTATGGCCTGTCCGTGGATGCCTAGCCTTCTAGCGACCATCATCGATAGTTCTTTTCTATTGGCGTTGGCCGGGGTGATCTGGCGAGAAATTATTGCAGGCCAAGTATGGGAGCGTGCGCCGATCGGAATACTGATCAGTGTCTATGCGCTGGCTAATATCCTATTTCACATATTTGTGTTGGGAAATCATGACACCGATCTTGCTCCGCGAGTGGCCCTTGGCCTGTTAATGGTCTTGCTAACGCTCATCGGTGGACGCATCACACCAAGTTTTACTGAGGACTTTTTAGACGAGGCCGGAATCAAAAAGCAGCCTGCGTCTTTTTCTCCCCTCGATGGGATCGCCATTCTTTTTGTGATCGTGGCGGCCATTGCCTGGATGGCCCAACCGCACTACATGATAACTGGTTGGCTTCTCATTGCCGCAGGGTCGGCCAACGTGATTCGACTCAGTCGTTGGCATGGTTGGAGGACGTGGCGTGAACCACTCGTGTTGATTCTTCATATGGGGTACGGCTGGCTGGCACTTTCACTGATCATTCTTGGAGGGTCGATTCTCGAATGGGGACTTCCTGCCTCCGATGCCATTCATGCACTCACCACCGGCGCGGTCGGAACTATGACGTTGGCCGTGATGACTCGTGCAACATTAGGTCATACTGGACGCCTAAAACACGCGGGCACTTTCACGGTGCTGATCTACCTCTTGGTAAACCTTGGCGCGATACTTCGGTTACTCGCACCAACGATTGAAGGATCGACCACTTTGATTCTTGGCATGGCAACCCTAGGATGGAGCGGAGCCTATCTGCTGTTTGCGGTGGTGTATGGCCCATTCCTCTTGAAACCAAACCTCGACAACGAGTAACACCACATTTCTCAACTCAGACCTTTTCATTTTCCCTCTTTTCTCACACATCTCTGGGCGCTCGGAACAAGAATGCAATTTTGGCTATCAACTCTATCTGTTTGCGAGTAAGGTTCGGGACATGAGCAACTTACTCGCGGCCAGATCCCTCATGGCCATGTCGCTGGGGTTCCATATTATTTTTGCCATCATCGGAGTGGCGATGCCGCTCATGATGGTGATCGCAGAATGGCGTTGGCTCAAAACCGGGAACGAAGTCTACCTGACGATTGCCAAACGTTGGGCCAAAGGCACCGCCATTTTCTTTGCGATCGGCGCGGTGACGGGAACTGTGTTGTCATTTCAGCTTGGGTTGTTGTGGCCCAAGTTTATGGAATTCGCCGGTCCGATTATTGGACTCGCCTTTTCCATTGAAGGCTTTGCCTTTTTTACGGAGGCCATCTTCCTCGGCATCTATCTCTACGGTTGGCGAAAGGTCAGTCCACATGCACACTTGGCTGCTGGCGGAGTCGTCGCGCTGAGTGGCATCACCTCGGGTGTCGTCGTTGTCTTGGCTAATGGCTGGATGAACACCCCACGTGGATTTACGATGATCGATGGCCTTCCGGCCAACATCGATCCCATTGCCGCATTGTTAAATCCCTCCGGCGTCCTCCAAGCCCTACATATGATTACCGCAGCATTTGCAGCGACAGGTTTTGCCGTTGCCGGGATTCATGCCTTTCTGCTTCTTCGCCAGCCTGACAATACGTTTCATCAAGGAGCCTTAAAGATCGCATTGGCTGTCGGCTGCATCAGCGCATTGTTTCAACCATTGAATGGGGATTTCCTCGCTAAACAAGTCGCGGAATATCAACCATTAAAACTCGCCGCCTTTGAAGGACAAGTGCACACGCAAAATGGTGCGCCGTTCCGATTAGGTGGAATTTGGGATTCTGAAAGAGAAGCCTTCGACTATATTTTGGAAATCCCCTATGCCCTAAGTCTCATGTTACATATGGATCCTCATGGGGAAGTCATTGGCATCAAAGA
>JAJDBO010000035.1 GCA_029261305.1 Nitrospirales bacterium | reverse complement strand
CGTCAGGTGACGATTTTTCGTCTTCCGCCACGTGGCCCCGCAAAGACTTTTCCGTGATTTGGGTTTGAATCTCCCAGGCAATGACACGAGCCAATTGATCTGTGGTTAGAGCTCCCATGGGAAGTCCCTGAGTGTCGGTGTATAACTTTTCTTCCGGTTCCATCGTTCGGTGATAGTTCACCAATACCTTCGCTGGTTGAATCAGCATTCCTTCAACTCCCACCCGTACCGCTTTATCTTTGGGCACCACCCGGGTGCGAGTGGTCCAATCTCTATCATCAATTTTCGCCATCATCACCTGCCACACTTTTCCATTTAGAAGACTTCGCACAGCTTTTGGAGTGTGCTTCCAGAAATAGGGGTTCTTGACGATAAGGACAAGAGCATCACGTATTTTTAGATTGTAGAGAGTTGTGGTGGAATCCCATTGCTTAGGCTCTACAAGGGTTGCTGCTCCTGGTTGGTAATGCGGTTGGTTGGTGAGGCTTCCGTAGGCATCGACTGTCAGAATGTAGGTATCGAATAGCGCGAGTAATGATTGTTCTCGTACTTTTGGCGACATGCCCTTGATTGCAGCATTGACGTGTATGGGAGTCTGCTTGAGATCACGCCTGGGTGAACTGGGTTCGCGTTTTGGCATGGGGGAGGCTTTGCTGACCACCCATCGAAATTCTTTAGCCAGCCTTGGCGCGAGGATCTCTGGATGATTGAGGTATCCCTCTTGCTGAAGTCTCGAAGCATTGATGAGGAGCTTGACCTTTCCTTTATGTTTTGTCCTGGCGACGAGAAAGAGAAATTCTTTGTCATCTCGGTTGAAAACTTTTGGCTCAATGACAACTTTTGTTAGCATGTCCTGAGTCAAAGCTTGAGCAAATCGATGGTATTGAGATCGTTGTTGAACCAAGTGCGCGAAAGCTTGGATGATTGTCTCTATGGCATCTCTCCCTAAGGTTTCGCCCATAGACTCATTTTCTTTATTGCCGAGATCCAAGAATACTTGAAACCCTGCACCAGGGACCGAATAGCCACTGAGTACCCTGATATCATTTGTTGAGGGGGTATGATCTTTTTCGGCACCTCCTGCCCAAGAAGGCGTCATAATGGTCAGGCCGCATATCGCTACAGCAAGATGGAAACGCGTTGATTCTAATTTGGAGTTGGGCTTCATCTGTCCTAACAATTTAAATTGCATTGTTCCTATTTTACACTCCCTATGCGAATAGATACATCCTAGTCAGGATTGCATTTGGTTGTCTTCTTGATACGGTTCCTCTCGTGAATGCTGTGCTCGAGGAGCACATGGGCAAGACTGGGAGTATTAGGAGAGGAAAATAGAGGGGAAGAAATAGCTTATTGAGGGCAAAAAATATATGTGGTGGTCTGTCGAGTTCAGGATCTTTTGGACAACTCAGTAAACGGAGGGGCAGCACCACAGGGAAAGTCAAGTTTTCCTGTGTGGTGCTGTCGTAGTAATTTTCCTTTGCAGGCCTCCGTTTGTCAATGGGTCATATCTTCCTCCAAATTTTTGTGCAATGGTTGGTTTTCCCTTCAAAGCTTCGCGATTTCTCGATGATCCATGGCCTGCATGATTGTGGCATTCATACTATCTTCTTTTACCGGTTTCACAAGATAATCAAAGATCATTCCGGCTTTCATGAGAGTCGACATTTTCTCAGTTTGTAAGACGTGACTCTGCATCTGAGATTCGTACCGCGCCACATTCCAAAGAAGTTTAGAAGCTTCCCCACTGAGAATCTCTGCATTTGCACTCTTCTGTTTCTCAATAACCTGGGCCATTTCTGGATTGCCGGTTACGTCCACAATCAGGTTCACGCCATCTTGAGCAATGAGGTCGGTGATTTTATCCCAGACAGGGACTCCGAGTTGGCGGGCGCGCAATAATCCTGGGGCAGTCGAGACGTTGTCTGCGATACCAACAATTTCAATTTCTGGAAGATGACTTAAGAGGTCAAGGAACGCTGAGCCTCCTTTTCCAGCACCGAGAATGACGACTTTTGTTTTTTCAAAAGCTGTTTTCAAATTCTCTTCTAATCCTGTGAGCGCAACCACCGACACGCGAGGGTATTCTTTTTTCAGGAAATTGATGGCCTGCATCCCACTTGGTTTATCGATGTCTGTAATGACTACATCGACCATTAGGGGGTTTTCTCCCGCACCGATTGTTTCGATGGCTTTCTCTCCATCTTCGACTTCAATGACGTCGTATCCCGCTTTCTCAAGCAGTTGACAGACTCCATTGCGGATAGTGGGATCATCTTCCACTACCATCACGCAACCATTCGTGGTTTCGTTTGATCCAAAAAATGATCCTGACTTAGGGCTCGACATAGAATACCTCCTAGGTGATAAACCGATGGTGATGTCTCGAAAAGTCTTTCATTCCTACAGCCTTCCTCCAATTATTCAATTGGAACGCTGGAGTCATTCCCATTATTGACAACCTTGCTAGACGAAACGCTCCCTTTCTTGATTATCGTTCGAGCATGTCTTAATGGTGTTAAAGGTGTTTGGAGTATTCGCGGTGACAGTCGGAAAACGAAAAAGCCCTTTCGGTCATTAAGACCGAAAGGGCTTTGTGCCACCGCTATGAATGTAGGGTCAGAAGTTGAGGACGTTACCCCATTCACTACCCCCGTAATTTAGTTGACTAGAAAAATCATAGGCCTCTTGCTGGAAGGAGTCAAGATGAATTGGAGCTCTCCAAGATTTGTTATTGGTAAAGAATGAGTCCTGCCACTCGCTCATCGATTTTGGCGACCACCCGGGCATAGCGGGGGCTATCCACCTTTCCAAAACGTTGAATAAATTCTTGTTCTGACAATCCTTCAGGCAGATCACTGGTCTTTGGCATGAAGTCTTGCTCGCGAATTGATTCCGCGAGTCGTTGTTGCAAATGGCTCGCCGAGGTTGAATCGGTGAGCTGTTGACCGAATCGTGTGCCGGCTTTGTCGGCCCCGAGGTCAGTAAAACTGAAACCGCTGCCACCACGGGAATCATCCACTTCTTTCATTAATCCGATGGCGTTGGAAATCAGGTTGCCCCCTTCCATTGCGAGTGCAGCAGAAATAATGAAATGCTGGGAAAAATCCTTTCGGTCAGCAAGTGTCACTTTATGTCGAACCGGTTGAGGCCAATTCTCAGAATCCGGTGCAATCCGCCTCAGCCCACGACCATTAATGTAATCGGCAAGTACTAGAATGACGGCGCGATTTTCTTTGATCGCATCCCCAGTCTTGGAGCGTTCTCGTGCCAAGGCAAATAATGGTTTCATGAGTGTGACCAGGGATACCTTGGCCCTTTTCCCGATTTGGGTGGTGACCTGAGTCAGGTGTTGATGATGGGCCTTGAGGCGTTCTTGATCATCAGAGGACACCAATGCGCTTCGAACCACGTCGGTGATTTTTGTATTCCATTGATAGGTGACCTGTACTTGATCTCGGTGAATAGCCACATTGTGAATGACCTCGCCTGCTGTGGGAGCGTCGGTTTGGTCATACGCTTGGTTGAGGGCGAACTGAATTCCTTTTTCCGCAAACCATTTGGGGATGACGAGTTGGCCGATACGAAGATGGGATAAGTGTGGCAGGTCCTGGGTTTGTGCCACACCGAGGTCAACGTTGATATATTCCCCAACAGGGTTTTTTGGCAGTCTCACGGTTGCTTTGCTCAAGAGATACCCATCAGTCACCGTGACCATTGAGCCTCCATGACCAAAGAGATGCACTAAATAATTCGAAGCGAGGCTGAGATCCTTTTGGCTCACGGTCATGGTCTTGATTTGCCCGTCTTGTAGTTTCCTAGGGTCGTGCTCCTGAAACAGTTTTTTTGCCCGTTGCACTTCTTCGGGAGTGAGCTTCACGTCCCGCTGGATGAGTGGCTGTTTTTCAATAGCCATATATGCCGCACCCACGACAGAAACTGGGATAAGAATCAGGATCAGAAAAACTGCACGAAATACCCACCGCATAAGTCTTGCCTCGCAGAAATGATCATTACAGGGATGGTCGATGAAGAAAGCGTAATGTCCTCATTTCGGCAGTTCGTTGAGGTGGCTTAATCTCTCCAGAGAGATAAAGTCGCCGAGATTAGGAAAGTTTTCAAGGAAAAAGAAGAAAGTCAGGTATATGGGGCGGTGTATATTACGGCGGTGCCCAAGTCCCTGGATCTATTTGGGTTCTTCATCGCGGATATGCAAATAGACCGGAAAACGAGGGATACCATTTTTCGTGAGGCCTTGATGGCGAAAGGTGATGCGGCTTTTGAGCGGTGGGGGATGCTGTCGTTCTTTATCCTTGAGTCCGGTTCCGATGAAGAATATTTTCCCCTCGTCGGTCTGTACTTGAAGTGATCCCACTTGCCCAAGATATTTCCCTTTTCCTGGTCGATAGCCAATGACCGTGGCCTCGGCATCGGAGAAGGGTTTGAGTTTGAGTAAATCGTGACTGCGACCGCTTGCATAGCGTGCGGTTTTTCGATGGAGCATCAATCCCTCGCCCCCTTGATCCATGACTTGTTGGAGTCGTTGCGTTAAATCCTCCTCGCTTGCCACGAGGAATTGTTCAATGAGATCCAAGTACGGCGATTGAGTTTGCGCAACAAGGCGTTGCATCGCTTGGACGCGTTCGTCAAAAGTCCCACCATGCACAGGAAGGTCAAAAATCATAAAACGGACAGACCGCCATCCTTCATGGGGCTGGTGTTTTCTCACTACTGAGGACACGTCTTCGTAGCGGGCCCTTCCGGTCCACAACTCTCCGTCCATCGGGGTAGTGGGGAAGCCTTGGGTAAACCAATCTGGGGCCGCAAAGATGTTTCCGCCTCGAGAAATAAGGTGTGTGCCATTCCATCGACCCCGAACGCCATCGAGCTTTTCACTGGTCCAATACTGAGTGAGATCGAGACCCTGTTTATAGATTTCTGCCAACATGATCCGTGGCTTGTCATGGCCAAGGGCTGAGCCACAGGAGAGGAGGAATGTCAGGCTGATGATAAGAGGGAGGTGCGAGATCTTCATGATGGAATTGGGAAAAATGATCTTCATGGATATTGGATTCTTTTCTGGCCAATCGTTATCATTTTTCAAAAATGATGAAGAGAAAACTCATAAAGACGAAATATACAATATTGGGGGTAAAGCATCATGAGATTGTACTCGGACCGTTTTGCCAAGATGGAGTTTTGGAAAAATGTGTCTACACATTGAAGCGAGGAGGCATTTCTTGTACTGTGTCTCGGAATGGGGGCGTGATGAGTCAGTTTTTCGTGATGAAGGGGTACTACTATGGACCAAGACAAAAACGACAGTTTCAATCGAGACTCCGCGAGAACCTTAGCCGAGTTAGGAGACATTGTGGCATTTGTTGGCCACGAGGTCGAGTTCTCTGGAACGCTGACCTACAAAGGCAATGTTCGGATTGATGGAACGTTTGAGGGCGAAATTGAAACAGATGATACTCTGTTCATCGGAGAGCAAGCTAACGTGAAGGCTCAAATTCGCGCAGGGTCGGTGATTGCAAGTGGGCGAATCACGGGAGATATCACGGCTCAGCAGCGGGTTGAGTTGAAATCGCCGGCGATTATTGATGCTTCCATTTCGACTCCGAAACTTTCTATGGACAATGGTGTGATTTTTAATGGAAAGATTAACATGGGTCCTAATAAAGTACAGGGGAAGGGCAAGAAGAACATGGCCCCTGTCATCGAGAGTAAGGAGCCATTGACGACAACTGAGGAATCGTCTGATTCAGTGACGTCTGATGACAGTGCCCTAGATGAACAGGAAGGCGCGACCCTATCAGAACAATCATAGTTCTATTTTTTCAATTTGCAGAACTTCTTCCTTGGTGAGTTCAATTTCTTTAATTTGCAAGTCTTCCTTCATGTGTTGTCCATTGGTGGTCCCGGTTAAGGGGACCATCCCTATCTGTTGTGCGAAGCGAAAGATGACTTGAGCTGGCCCCACTTCTCGTCCTTGGGCAATGGCATGGATAGCAGGGTTTCTCATCACATCTCGATTGGCCGTTAACAATGAAAAACCTTGATAAATAATATTGTGCGCTTTGCAGATTTCCCGCACCTCTCGATCCCATCCCAATACGGCATAACACCGGTTTTGGACAACCATAGGTTTTACATTGGCTTTTTCGCAAAGCAGGCGAAGTTGGTCTGCGGTGATATTGCTGATACCAATCATTTTGGTCTTGCCTGATTCATAAATTCCTTCGAGTGCTGTCCACACTTCCCAGTCGTCTTTGCCTAACCCATGTCGCGAATAGGGTCCGTGCAACACATACGAGTCAAGGTAGTCGGTATGTAAATGTTGGAGGGAGCTATCAAATGATTGTTGGACCTGTTGGGTGATGGGCGAAATGGGATCATAGGGTGTGCGGTGGTCTTGTCCAGATACCGGCGTGAATTTTGTTTGAAGGAATAAGGATTCCCGCGTAGTGCCTTGCTGGGCAAGGCTGAGTAGCGCCTCACCAACCAGGGCTTCGCTATAGTGGATCAGTTGATTGGCCGTATCGATGGCTGTAAAACCCGAGTCGATGGCCAATTGAACAAGATCCGCCGTCGTTTCTTTCTTCCAGGCCGTGCCATACATGAAGTCTGGGATAGGAATGCCGTTATATGCTGTGATGGTTTTCATAATGGAAGGGTTCGAGAATGATGTTCCTTATTACGTATTCTCTTCAGAAAGAAACTTCATCAATCCCTCTTTGTTTTGAGCTGGAGTTAACGTAGGTCTTCCTAAATCTTTTCTCGCGCCTTTTTTGACCAGAATTTCAAGAAGGCTTGGTCCTGTTGACTGTCGAATGTTAACAAGTTCAGTTTTAATTCCTTCCGCGTTCTTGACCTGGACAGCGGATTGATAGCCTGCCGCGTTCGCAATGGTTAAAAAATCTACCTGAAATCCAACGGTCGGTTGTCCTCCAACTGAATCATGGGCTCCATTATTGAGGATAATATGCTTCAGGTTAGAAGGCTTGAGAGACCCATTAATGGCCAGTGCGCCTAAATGCATGAGGGCTGCACCGTCACCATCGATACAAAATATTTTCCGGTCAGGCTTTTGCAATGCAATGCCTAGGGCTATTTGTGAGGCATGTCCCATTCCGCCCACGGTGAGAAAATCTCGTTGATGGCCCTGGTTTTTCTGAGCTCGAGACTCAAAGACTTCTCGTGAAGGCATGCCAGTCGTGGAGACAACCACATCGTCATCCTCGAGTCCATCAAGAATATGCTGGATGGCTTCTTCCCGGGTTAATGCCAGTGATGGGGAATTGGACGACTGAAGTTGAAACGGGCCAAAGGTTTCCTTTCGAATGATCAAAGCATAGGGGCCATTGGTTTCTCGAGCGGTATTGAGCCCTTGTTGGATAGATGCTTCAGCTTGATCCATTTCTGGGCTGACAATGGCATAGGGAATTTCCATTGACTCTAGCATGCCTAACATAACCCGTCCTTGTTTTTTATGTTGTGGCTCATCATGCACGCCGGGTTCACCTCGCCATCCGATAACCAATAATATGGGAATGGCATACACGTCCGGATCGGCCAGAGAGAGGAGGGGGTTTACGATGTTCCCTACTCCAGAGTTTTGTAAATAGACGAGAGGAATTTTCCCTGTGGCGAGATGGTATCCCACGGCCAGCGCCACGGCTCCACCTTCGTTGGCCGCGATAATATGTTGTTTTTTCCGAGCTTTCTGTGTCACACAGGCACAAAAGTCTTTGAGCAGGGAGTCCGGAACACCCGTGAAAAATGACACATCATGCTGTTGCAGGCATGCAAAAAACTGTTCGGGATCAAGCATAGCAGCCTTGGGTTTTGGAAATTTTGGTGGTTACGAGACTATCTTTGGGCCTTGGGACTCTTCGCGTTTTCAAGAATTTAAAATTCACCGGCTTGGAGAAGATCGTCCAGACTATTTATATCCAACCAATGTCCTACGGTATAGAGTACTCGGATAGAATGATTTCGTCGAAGTAATTCTTGAAACAACTGTGACATGCCTGCCTTGCGTTGAGCTGGATCAGCAAGCATGGTTTCTAATGTTTCTTGCAATTGCTCTGCGCCCTTGGCTGAGACTTTGAGAAAGCCCATCCATACACCATGGATGGATGTCGCGGGCACATCTTTCCCCAATTGTTTGAGGTAGACTTTTGAGTGAAAGACTTTTCGCGAGTTTGGTTCCGTGCATTCCGCGAACCCTCCGAGGCGAGTATAGTTAGTCTTCCCTTCCCAGGAGCTATCCACGAACATCACCAGGTCTTCGTGTTCCTGAAAAAGCGTTTGCGGAATGTATTGATTGAATAAGACATCGCCATAGGAAATGATCGTGTCCTGAAAGGTGTCTTTTTTCGAACGAAGCGCTTTTAGAAGCGAATCCAATTCTCCCGTGGTAGCGTATTCATCATTATCCACATAGGTG
>JAJDBO010000340.1 GCA_029261305.1 Nitrospirales bacterium | reverse complement strand
TCAATGGGCCTTGGCCATGCAAAGTTCCAATGGAGGATGGGGTGCGTACGACAAGGATAACGATCGGTTGATTTTCAATAAAATTCCCTTTGCCGATCATCAGGCCTTATTGGATCCACCAACTGCTGATTTAACCGGGCGCTGCCTAGAGATGCTTGGGACCCTAGGGTACGACCAATCTCACCCTGCGGTAGCTCCGGCCTTGGAATTCCTGAGAAAGGAACAGGAAGTTGATGGGAGTTGGTATGGTCGCTGGGGTGTGAACTATTTATATGGCACTTGGTGCGTTTTAGCTGGGCTTGAGGCTATTGGAGAAGATATGTCTTCCCCTTGGATTCAACAAGCGGTGGCGTGGTTAGAATCCAAGCAAAATGTCGATGGTGGTTGGGGTGAGTCTTGTTTGTCGTATGCTGAGCAAGATTGGTCTGGTGAAGGTGAAAGCACGGCTTCTCAGACGGCCTGGGCCCTCCTAGCTTTATTAGCCGCGGGTGTGTCTGATTCTCTTAGTGTTGTACGTGGAGTCAATTATCTTTTACGCCATCAACACAGTAACGGAACATGGGATGAACCGTTTCATACGGGCACGGGATTCCCGCGAGTGTTCTACCTTCGTTATCATGGGTACAGCAAATATTTTCCGATGTGGGCTCTTGCCATGTACCGAAATGTCAGAAGCCATGGTTGTTCCAGGGCAGAAGAGTTGCGTCGGGAAGCTCAGCTATCCAGACGTCAGTCGTAGCGTCTTGCGATATTCACAATCGCTTTTCTCCTAATTCCTGAATCAGCTCTGGAGCTCTTCCTGCAAAAAATAATAATTTTTGCTGCCACTCGGTGGGAATGTCGTGCGATGCAACTCGCCTTGCCTGGAGGTCGAGCCTTTATAGCTAATGGCTTGCGCCAATACGTGGCAGAACGGTCCAAGGTCTCAATTACTGTTGTTCAAACTGGGATGGGAGTTCAAAAGGCAAGGATAGCTTGCGAAAAGATCCTTGCGAAAAGTTCTTGCCATTTAGTCATTTCTTCTGGATTTGCTGGCGCACTTATCCCGGCATCAATTGGCAATCTTGTTATTCCAGAGGTCGTAGTATCAGGAGCTCACACTCTCAGTGAACATATGGAGTTGTCCTCTTTTCCCTGTAGTGTAGAATACCTTCAAACTATTCGGGGAATTACCAAAGATCGTAATCCCCGAAGGATGTCTGGATTGTTGGTGACAGTAACTTGGATTGTATGCTCGGCAGCAGAAAAGAATGTGTTAGCCCAGCAGTCTCAGGCGAGTGCCGTTGATATGGAAAGTGCAGGAATTGCAGAGGTCGCCAAGGAATACAAAATTCCTTTTCTTGTCGTGAGAACGGTTTCAGATCTTGCACATGAGAATTTACCTAAGGCATTTAATCTTTTTCTGTCTCCGTCAACGTGGATACAAGGGATATGGCGAATGGTGAGTGAGCCAACAAGTTGGGCTCAGGTGTATCGACTTCGAAGACAGACAATTGTGGCTTCCCAAGAATTAACAAATTTTTATGATATGTTTTTTACTTATCTGAGACAGCAGTAGAAGTTATCTGCGCTCAAATGTAGTCGGTGTGGTGAAGCGAATGGAATGGATTATTGGTGTTGGGGAACGAACGTTGGTCCTTATCCAAGGTGTGGGCCACATGTTTTTATTTTTTCTGCGTGCCATTGCCTGGGTTTTTCGTCCTCCATTTCGGTTCGACCAGATTCTCAAGCAACTCCACTTTATTGGGTTTAAATCCACATTTGTTGTCGTGCTGACAGCCGTATTTACCGGTATGGTGTTAGCTCTGCAGGGGTATTATTCTTTGCGAAAATTCGGATCAGAAGGGCTACTCGGTTCAGCGGTGGCATTGAGCATGATTCGCGAGTTGGGGCCTGTGCTGGCAGCACTCATGGTGACCGCCCGAGCAGGCTCTGCCATGACAGCAGAAATTGGGATTATGCGAATCACGGAACAGATTGATGCGCTGGAGACTATGGCCATTAATTCCTTGCAATATCTGATTTCTCCAAAAATAATTGGAGCATTGATAGCTGTTCCCCTGTTAGTGGCAATTTTTGATGTTGTGGGGATTTACGGCGGATACCTTGTAGGCGTGAAGCTGTTGGGCGTGAGTGGAGGATCCTATTGGAGCTCAATTGAGTCCGCGGTGGAATGGAATGATGTGTATGGTGGTATCTTAAAATCTGTGAGCTTTGGCCTTATCATTAGCTGGGTCTGTTGCTATAAAGGCTATTATACGAAGATGAGTTCGGAGGGGTTGGGAAAAGCGACCACGGAGGCGGTGGTATTGGCATCGGTCTTAATCCTTGTCTGGGATTATTTTCTCACGTCGGTGTTATTGTAATGGCTATCGTTTGCTATCATCCTCTCGCAATAAAACCAAATGGCGATCGTTTTCCTTATTTATTTGAAAAGGTTGGATCTCCTTCATGATTACGCTGAAAGGTGTCGAAAAGAGTTTTGGCAAACAACCGGTCCTTCAAGGGGTAGATCTCAAAATTCCCACGGGGAAACTCACGACAATTATTGGTCCAAGCGGTGAAGGTAAAAGCGTTTTATTGAAACACTTGATTGGTTTGCTTAAGCCGGACCGTGGGGAAGTATGGGTCGATGATATCGAAATCTCCCACTTGCAAGATCGAGCGTTGAATGATGTTCGAAAGCGTTTTGCGATGCTGTTCCAATCGGCCGCTTTATTTGATTCGATGAATGTATTTGACAATGTCGCATTTCCTCTTCGTGAAAAAGGGTTAGCTCTGGAATCGGATATTCCCCGAATTGTCGATGGCATGTTGGAGCGCGTGGGGTTAGTGGGGGTTGGACATAAAAATCCATCCGAGTTGAGTGGGGGAATGAAGAAGCGGGTAGGATTGGCTCGTGCGTTGGTAATGGGACCGGAGATCATTTTATTTGACGAGCCCACCACAGGGTTGGATCCCTTGATGGCCAAGACTATTCATGATTTAATCCGGTCCATGCATCGAGTCTTTGGGTTTACGGCTGTGATGGTCAGCCATGAAATCCCGAAAATTTTTGGGATCTCTGATTGGGTAGCCATGCTGAAGCATGGGAAAATTATTGCGATGGCACCGTCGAAAGAATTTCAAAATCTCGAAGATCCCGCAGTACGAGAATTCATTTCAGTGGATGAGGAAGGTATTGTGCAGGCATAAATCGTTCGCCGGCGAGTTTTACCACACTCATGTTGAATTTCGTCTTCTGGAGGCGAAAGGAAAGCAGGTAAAAATTAGCAATGGATCGACGTCTTGAATTAGCCGTAGGACTGTTTGTGATTATCGGTATCGCGTGCCTCGGTTATCTGGCTATCAAACTGGGAAAGCTTGAATTAGTTGGGGGTGATTTCTACGAGGTGCAAGCTGAATTTTCTTCGACTTCTGGACTCAAGTCAGGTGCTCCAGTAGAAATTGCGGGGGTGCAAGTGGGGCGAATCAAGGGAATTCGTTTGCATGACTATCAAGCCTCAGTGACGGTGGGGATTCAGCATGGAGTGCAGGTGTATAGCGATGCCATTGCGTCCATCAAAACACGTGGAATTATTGGCGAGAAATTTATGGAGTTATCGCCAGGGGGAGCCGGAGAGGTCTTGCGGCCTGGCGAAACTATTCAAGATACAGAATCTGGCATTGACCTTGAACAAGTCATTAGTCAATTCATTCATGGAAATGTGGAGTAAGGACGAGGTTCTTTCTCAGGAGGCCTCGGCCGAATATTGACTTTTCAATGGAAGGAAACGTGCAATGAGCCACATGCAGGGTACGAAGGTCACTTCTCTTTATCGAGGGAGGCATTTTTCTGTGCTGGCTATCTTTGCGGGTCTTTTGGTTTTGTTCATGCATCAAGGCTCTTTGGCGGCTGTTGAACCTGGGTCTGCGACTGAAGCGGTGAAGGAAACGGTTGATCAAGTGCTGTTGGTGTTGGGAGATGACCAATTGAAAAAACCCGAACGAGCCGATGATCGGGTCGAGGCGATAGAGAAAGCTATTGGGAAACGGTTTGATTATGGGGAAATGGGAAAGCGGACACTTGGCCTTGAGTGGAAGAAGCTAAATGCAAGCCAACAAGGGGAGTTTGTGGGTTTATTTCAGAAGTTTTTGTCTGGGACCTATGCCGGGAATGTCGATGGGTATTCAGGTGAACAGGTAGAATATCTTAAGGAACGTCGAAAGGGTGACTTTGCTGAGGTTCAAACTAAGGTAATTTCAAAAAAACTCGAGGTACCTCTGAATTATCGGCTCCTGAAGAATTCTAACACCTGGCGAGTCTATGATGTGGTGATTGACGGGGTCAGCTTGGTGAAGAATTTTCGAGGTCAGTTTGGGCGGATTATAAAAGCCAAGGGATTCTCGGGACTTTTGGATAAGCTTCGTTCAAAAATTGAAAAAAAGTCTATTGAATAATTTCTTTTCTGTTACATCGGCAGGGCTATGAGGTTTCAAGGGATTTGGTTGAGTCTGTGCGTTGGAGCAGTTGGTCTATTCTTGGCTGGGCCTGGGCATTCCAACCCTCTTGATTCAAATGAGACCGGCTACGTATCGTCTCTTAAGTCTCATCTACATGAAGTACTCAAGGCCAAAACTTCATCACCTGAAAGCTCTGAACTCTTCATCCAAATTGCCAGTGCTTATCTTGATGTAGGCGATGAGGTGTATGCTGATTCAGCCTCGCGAATAGAGGCCTACCAGGCTGGATCAGAGTTTGCAGAAAAAGCCTTAGCGCTTGATGCCTCGCAAGCCCAAGCACATTTTCTTTATGCCGCTAACCTTGGACATATTGCCCAGTTGAAAGGCGTGCTGGTTTCCGCCTTGCTTATTCAAGATATTAAGGGGCATGTGGAACAAGCCATCCAATTAGCACCCAATCATGCTCCGGCATTACACATGATGGGTATGATCTTGGATGGACTGCCTTGGTTCTTGGGTGGCGACGAAAAAGAAGCTGTGAATTTTTTGGAACGAGCAGTCTCGGCAGATTCCAATTATTCTCATGCCCGCCTGAATCTAGGGAAAGTCTATTTGAAGCAAGGGCGTGTGGATGATGCTCGGGAGCAATTTTTATTGGTCACACAAACGCCATCGCCTCGTGCGGTGCATGCTTGGGTTCATCGTCATAATCCGGAGGCGTTAACTTTCCTCAGTCCATTAGGGAGCCCGGTTAAAAAGATGGCGGAATTTTAAAGGTAGAAAAGGGTTAAATTTCCGAACGCTGGCGTTGTTGAAAATGGTTGCGATATAGAGTTGAGAGTGGGTATTTTACCAAAAAAAATGATCCATCCAGAAAGTTGTTGATGGGCTTGAGACCCTTCGCTCGTCAAGACTACTTTCTTGACACCTTAAATTAAGTATGTGACTATTTGAAAGTTTAGTGTGGTTCACTCCATAAAGTGTGATAATTCCTACCTAAAAAAACCACTTAAAGAGGTAACTGGTATGTCCTTCCTAAATAGGATCGAAAGCCCTGATGATCTAAAAAAACTTTCTCCGGAGGAGCTTCCGCAGCTCTGCGAAGAAATTCGGCAACAAATAATACCCGTCATTGCTAATGTCGGGGGGCATTTGGCTTCGAATCTTGGTGTGGTTGAGCTTACCGTGGCCATGCACTATTTGCTCAATACACCTGAAGATCTCATTGTTTGGGATACGAGTAATCAGGCTTACACTCATAAGCTCCTCACTGGGCGCCGCGAACAGTTTCATACCATTCGGCAGTTTGGAGGAATGAGTGGATTCTGTAAGCGGGAAGAAAGCCCTTATGACACCTTCAATGCCGGACATGCTGGAACTGGCGTGTCCGCTGCCGTGGGTTTTGTTGAGGCGAGAGAGCAAAAAAGGCAATCGCATAAGGTTGTATGTGTCGTCGGGGATGGCGCCTTGACCTCTGGTTTGACTCTTGAAGGGTTGCAGCAGGCTGGTGATTTACAAAATGATCTGGTGGTAATTTTAAATGATAACCAGATGTCGATCTCAAAAAATGTCGGTGCGATTTCTGCCTATCTCAATAGGACGATCACGGGAGAATTTTATTCAAAACTCAAAGAAGAGACTTCGCAAATCTTGGGATCCATTCCACAAATTGGCGAGCCGGTCAAAAAAATGGCCAGTCGCGCCGAAGAACTTGCCAAGGGTCTGGTATTGCCAGGACTGCTTTTTGAGGAGTTGGGCTTTCGCTATGTTGGTCCAATGGAAGGCCACAATTTTGAGCACATTTTACCGACCCTCGAAAATGTCCTCAAATTGAAGGGCCCCACTCTCTTGCATGTTGTGACCAAAAAGGGATTAGGCTATGAGCCAGCCATGAAGAATCCTGTGTGGTTCCATGCCTGCTCGCCATTCGACATTCAAACCGGGAAGCCAGCGAAAAAAGCTGCAAGGCCTTCCTATAGCGCCATTGCGATGGAAGCCTTAGTGAAGCTCGCATCGGCCGATAAACGCATTGTGGCTATTACTGCAGCGATGTGTGAGGGTACAGGATTGAGTGTATTTGAAAAGGCATTTCCGGATCGATTATACGATGTGGGTATTGCCGAACAGCATGCCGTGACTTTTGCTGCTGGACTGGCGGCACAGGGCATGCGTCCGGTTATCCCGATTTACTCGACCTTTCTGCAGCGGGCCTACGACCAAGTCGTTCATGACGTAGCCACGCAAAATCTTCCCGTGACGTTTTGCATTGATCGGGGTGGATTGGTGGCGGAAGATGGTACGACGCACCATGGTGCTTTTGATTTTGCCTTTCTTCGGCATATTCCCAACATGACAATTATGGCCCCAAAAGATGAAAATGAATTACAGCATATGATGAAAACTTGCCTAACTGCCCAGGGCCCAACCGCAGTGCGATATCCAAGAGGTTCTGTTCTGGGAGTGCCAATGGATGCTGAGCCTCAAGCCTTACCTATGGGCAAGGGAGAGTTATTGAAGTCTGGCCAGGATATTGCGTTGGTGGCTGTTGGTGTCACAGTTCATAAAGCTCTAGAGGCGGCTGAGCGTTTAGAGCAAGAGGGTATTTCTGCGGCAGTCATTAATGCTCGATTTGTGAAACCATTGGATGGCGAGTTAATTCGAGAGGTGTCGCAACAGGTGAAATGTCTGTTGACGACTGAAGAGTCCTCGAGAATGGGAGGCTTCGGTTCTGCGGTCCTGGAATTTTTATCCGATGAGGGCATGACAAACCTGCCGACAAAATGTCTGGGGCTGCCAGATTGGTATATTGAGCAAGGGCCACAGGATTTACTGCGTGAAAAATATGGATTGACTGCCGATGGCATTTATGAGCAGGCGAAGCAATTGCTCGCCAAAGTTTCGATCCAAGCTGTTCTCACCTAAAAAACTGTAGTTGATCCAAATGCATATCGCACGACGTCCAACCAAGTCTGTTCAAGTGGGTTCCGTCAAAATTGGTGGCGGTGCTCCGGTTTCGGTTCAATCCATGACGATTCCACATCCCCGTGATGTGAAGGGGACCGTTGAGCAAATCCATCAACTCGAACAAGCTGGTTGTGAGTTGATTCGATTGGCCGTTCCAGATGATGACGCGGCGAATGCTCTCCCATCAATAAAAGCGCAAACCTCAATTCCACTTATTGCAGATATTCACTTTGACCATCGGCTGGCCTTAAAAGTCGCTAAGGTGGTGGATTGTGTAAGAATCAATCCTGGGAATATTGGACCCTGGTGGAAGATGGCTGAAGTACTAAAGGCCTTGACTGATAACGGAATTCCTCTGCGTGTGGGTGTGAACGGCGGATCACTTGAGCGCCCCCTACTTGAAAAATATGGCTACCCAACGGCGGAAGCATTAGCCGAGTCTGCACTGAATGCCGTCCATGCCATTGAAGATGCTGGGTTCACAAATATGAAGGTTTCGTTAAAGGCCTCTGATGTCCATATGGCCGTTGATGCCTATTGGTTATTTTCTCATCAATCCGATTATCCGTTGCACATTGGAATTACCGAAGCCGGTACAGCTATGACGGGCGCCGTAAAGTCTTCCATTGGTCTCGGGTGGTTACTCTCTCATGGGATTGGAGATACGATGAGGGTGTCACTAGCTGCAGATCCTGTGGAAGAGGTGAGGGTTGGCTTTGAAATTCTCAAGTCTCTGGAATTACGACATCGTGGTGTGAATGTGATTGCCTGTCCTACTTGCGGGCGAGTGGAAATTGATGTGGTTCGTATGGCGAATGAATTAGAGCAACGCTTGGGGCATATCACAAAGCCTCTCAACGTTTCTGTGTTAGGATGTGTCGTCAATGGGATTGGAGAAGGCAAGGAAGCTGATATTGGAATTGCGGGGGGGCAGGGAATGGGCATTCTGTTTAAAAAAGGAAAGCTCGTCAAAAAGGTACCTGCTGAAGAGCTTATCGATCGGTTAATAGAAGAA
>JAJDBO010000339.1 GCA_029261305.1 Nitrospirales bacterium | reverse complement strand
GTTGGATCAAGAGAAGCAAAACTTGCAATCGACTCTGGCTGAAGCCAATCGTGTCATCCAGGAATCCAAGAATGAGTTGGCGAAACAAAAATCGGAAGTCTCGGGGTTAGTTCGGGACCGTGCAAAGTTTAATAGTGAATTGCGGAGCATCAAGGATGAAAATCTTACACAATTAAGTGGGGACTTGGAGTCTGAATCCCATAGATTACAACGCCTTGAACGTGTCGTCGATGATCTGATGCAGGAAGTTAAAACCCTCGAAGGCGATTTAGTGTCCCGTGATCAAGCTCGTGCCAAAGAAACCGTGACGCTTCGCGATAATGTTCAAAAAGAATTTGACCAGCAAAGTAAGACCATGAGTGAGCATATGGCAGGATTTCGCGCATCGTTAGTGGAATTTAAAGATGCCTTGGCTGCAGTTGATACACGGTTAGTGGCCGAGACCAAACGTGCGACGACTGCCGAAACCAATATGAAAAATGATATTGGGGCGCAGCAAACCGCGTTGCAAGTTAAACTTGATTCCGATTCTAAGACACTCAAACAGTATTTGGAGCATGACGTCAAAACGAGCATCAATTCGGTGGCCAAGACGTTACAAGGGGTGAATGCGACTCTGGGCGCGCAGCTCGATAGCCAGGGTTCAGATCTCAAAGCCCAATCTGGAGTGCTCTCAAAATTAAATACCAAAGTAGGGACGGACCTCGCGGCCCTCAAAAAACAAGATAAAGTGACGCAACAAAACTTAGAAAACCTGACGAAATCAATGACGCAACTTCGAAGTGGATTGGATAAAGCAGGCACGCAGCTTGGGGGCAAGGTCGATGAACATGCGCAAACTCTTGAAAAGTCCAGTAAACAATTGAAGCACTTGGAAAGCCAGTATGCAGGTCTTTCGAAAAAACTGGAGGCAGATACCCAGGCTCTGCGCGGATATTTAGATAAGGACATTCGAACGAGTTTGGAATCAATGGCCAATGTGGTAGAGGCAGAAAAAACCCGCGGTGTTGCATCGTCGAAAAAGCTTGAAGGTTTAATTCTACAGTTAGAGAAAACCTCCAAGGCTGAAGTGACGAAACTGCATACCCAGTTGGTGGGGCAAGACCAACATGTGAAAGGATTAAATCAATCAGTGGTGACCATGCGGGAAGTCTTGGATTCAATGGCCGGGATGTTAGGCAAGCGGAGTGATGATCAAATGCAACAAATCGGTAAATTGGCTGCGCAATTGGATCAACTGAAGCAGGAGCAGTCTTCAGTGGTTACCCAGAAAGATTCCAACGTGCAAACCCTTTCCGCCCATTTGAATGAAGTCACCACGAGCGTACAATCGGTGGTGTCTACTCTGGACCAGGTAAAGACTTCCTTATCGGCGCGACTTGATCAGCAGGCTGCTCGTTTGGCAGAACAAGAGCAACGTCTCACTCAAACCACAGGAAGTTCTGTGTCCACGAAAAAGCTGAATGAAGAATTACAGGGTAATGTTCAACACCTGAACCAGTTAACCACAGCTATGAGTCAATTAAAAACCGTGGTCAATAATATTGGAACCACGCTTGGGAAAAAGGTGGATGAGCATGAGGGCAAATTGGCCGGGTTGGCTCAGCAGGTCCAACAACTTCAATCTTCTCGAGGTTCCAAAGCCAAATAGGTCACGTCAAGGCTGAGAAAGGTAGCAAAGCTTTCATATGAAAATGGTCTTTAGGCAGGTTGTTTGGTTAGTCGTGGTGTGTGGGTGGCAACCAGGAATGGGTTCCCTCGTGATGGCCAACCAAAGCAAAGTGGTGTTGATTCAAGATGCTGCCGTAGTTTCATCGGGAACATTGAAACCGAGTCAAGCCTTTCATTTTGCCTATCAGGATTACCTCAAGGGACATTATGATTTGGCTCTCACTGAGTTTGAGAAATTTATTTCGGACTATCCAAAAAGTTCCATGGCGCCAAACGCCTATTATTATATGGGCGAATGTTATGAGGAGCGGGGTAATTTGAAAGAGGCGGCTCGTGCTTTGACGACCCTTCTGGAGCAGCACGAGACAAGCCGACAAGTGCCTGCGGCCTTATTTAAATTAGGCAAGGTCATGGAAAAAGCTGGTCATTCTGAAAAGGCAAAAGCCTATTGGAGCAAGTTGATGAAAGACCATCGTGGGTCTCCTGAAGCAAAATTGGCCAAACGCAGTTTCGATCGAATTCCATAACCCCCTTTCCAAGCACCCCACTCTTTTATTACCATAGGCCGTTTCTGTTGGTAGGACACAGGACTTCTATGACGATGCCCCAAGAACCTAAAATTCGAGTATTACCTGATTCCGTCTCTTGTCAGATCGCCGCAGGAGAGATTGTGGATCGACCAGCTTCGGTAGTGAAAGAGTTGCTGGACAATAGTTTGGATGCTGGTAGTTCCATGATTGCAGTGGATATTCTTGATGGTGGGAAACGCTTAATTCGTGTGACCGATAATGGCGAAGGCATGACGTCGGCTGACGCTCAATTAGCCTGTCAACGGTTCGCGACGAGTAAACTCTCTAGTGCACAAGATTTACTGAGTATTTCGACCTATGGTTTTCGAGGGGAGGCGTTACCCAGTATTGCGTCGGTGTCAAAGTTTCAGTTGCTCACGGCGACAAAGGAGGCGTCGGTAGGAACGCAGCTAGATGCTGAGGGCGGCCCCGTAACTTTGGTTGAAGAACATGCTTCATCTCCCGGGACAAGAATTGATGTCGGGGAATTATTTTTTAATACCCCGGGCCGCCAGAAGTTTCTGAAATCCACACCCACCGAGTTTTCTCATATTTGCCATGTGGTGCAACAAGCTGCCCTTACGCGACATTCAACCCAATTCCGGTTGCGGCATAACGACCATGTCGTCTTCGATTTTCCCGCGGTGCATTCGTTGCAGGATCGCCTTCTGCAACTCTATGGGATTAAATTAATAGATCAGATGTTGCCTATCGATTATGAGCGAGGAGCGGTGACGGTACGAGGTATTGCGATCAATCCCTATCATGCTCGTACTGGCCGAACGCCACAGGAAATATTTGTGAATGGTCGATCTATTAAGAATACGACCATCTCCCATGCGATTTATGAAGCGTACGGATCGTTCTTGCCTAAAGGGCGTCATCCTATCTTTGCCCTATTTCTTGAAATCGATCCTCGGGACGTGGATGTCAATGTGCATCCCTCCAAACGCGAAGTAAAATTTTCGAATCCAGATATTGTGCATCGAGTGGTGAAAGAGGCCGTCATTCGGCCCCTCCATCGAAAGTCTACGATACGATCAACAGATGATTCCTTAGTTCATGGGACCGGTGGGACTCAAGAAACATCCTCTTCTGTTGATTCCAGTAGTCCTTCCATCCAGGATGTGATGACATTGCGCCCCATGAATCCGGATTCCACGAAAGACGGGAGCACTCTCCCCGGTGGGGAGTCTAAGAACGTCGCTCAGCTGTTTTCCAAGGAACCTCGTGAACAGGAATTCGCTCATGAAGCGAGGGCGTCGTATTTACTCGAGCCAGATTTCACCGTTCGCGTGTTAGGTCAGGTAAGTCACACGTATATCGTGGCGCAAGTGGGTGAGGAATTCCATGTCGTGGATCAGCACACGGTTCATGAACGAGTGTTGTTTGAACGGTTGTGGCGAAGTTGGGTGGAGAAGACCGTGCAAGCGCAAGCCTTGTTGATTCCCGAGCCGATTGACCTGCAACCCCACACTGCCGCGCTTTTACAATCGGCTTTACCCGAATTGGAGAGTTTGGGATTGGAATTGGAACCCTTTGGTGCCTCCGCTTTTGTGTTGCGATCCGTGCCGGCCTTGCTGGGGCAAATGGATTATGCCGCGCTCGTACAAGATATGATCGATGATCTGACTGAATGGAAATCCTTGGATTCAATCGAAAAACGCATTCGTCCCGTGTTAGCGTCCATGGCATGCCAAGGTGCGGTGCAAGCTGGGCGGGCCATGACTGAACCGGAAATGAAACTGGTGGTAGAAGACTGGGTGAAAGAAGGGTTTCCCATGACCTGTCCTCATGGGCGTCGGGTCACGATGCGATTCTCTATGGACGAATTGCACCGAATTTTTCGGAGAATTTAGCGGGATGATGGACGGTAACACACACACTGTTGAGGCCTGGGAGACATCTCGACCTCCGGTCATTGTGCTGGTTGGGCCTACGGCGATGGGAAAAAGCCGAGTGGCTATGGACGTGGCCAAGGCTTTGGGCACGGAAGTGCTGACTGCTGATTCCACACAAGTCTATCGCGGAATGGATATTGGCACCGACAAACCCACATCCGAGGAACGCAGGGAAGTCCCGCATCAACTGATCGACCTCGTTGATCCTGATGAGCCGTTCAATGCTGGTGAGTATCGTCGTCATGCGGTTGCGGAAATCGGTCGTCTTCATCGCGAACGTCGGGTTCCCCTGGTCGTCGGTGGAACAGGACTGTATGTTCGAGCTTTATTGCGAGGACTTTGGCCAGGGCCACCGGTGGATTGGGATTTGCGCCATGCATTAGAACAAGAGGCTCAAGACCGTGGGTTAGCGGCATTGTATCAAGAGCTTGGTGAGGTTGATCCTGAGCGCGCTCGTCTCGTGCATCCCAACGATTCAGTCAAAGTGCTTCGTGCCGTGGAAATCTTTCGACAAACTGGTGTTCCCGCGAGTCAAGCCCATCAACAGCATGGATTTCAGGATCGACCGTTTACGGCGTTAGTGCTTGGTCTGACGATGGAACGCGAGGCACTGTATCGAAGAATAGACGCACGGGTCCATATTGAAATCGAAAAAGGCTTGGTCGAAGAAACACGACGTTTGCTTTCACAAGGGTATGCGCGGAATCTCACGTCCATGAAAAGTTTGGGCTATCGGCAGATGGCCGGATATCTCGAAGGTGAGTACGACTTTGAGGAGGCAGTGCGTCTACTTAAACGGGACACTCGTCATTTTGCCAAACGCCAAATGACGTGGTTTCGGAAAGAGCCGGAGATGGAATGGGTGGAGGTGTTACCCGATGAATCTCCTGACAGCATCACGACTCGGGTATTGCAACAGGTGCAGAAATTTTTTGGGCAGATGGGAAAAGAATCTAATCAAAAAGCCCCATGTTCAAGGATGAACACAACCTAGGAGATGAGAGGGAATGGCCGTAAAACCTCGAGCTGATATTGCCGTGATTGGCGGAAGTGGTTTGTATGAAATGGAAGGCCTCACGCGTGTTCGTAAGGTGCGAGTGAATACGCCATTTGGGAAACCGTCTGATGCCGTTGTGCTCGGAACACTTGAAGGTCAACCTGTCGCATTTTTATCAAGGCATGGACGGGGACATCGGATTAGCCCTTCGATGATCAATTATCGGGCCAATATCTATGCGCTCAAATCCTTGGGTGTAACCAGAATCTTTTCCGTCAGTGCCGTGGGGAGCATGAAGGAGTCTATTGAGCCAGGGCATCTGGTGTTGCCGGATCAGTTCATTGATAGAACCACGCAACGAGCGGGAACCTTCTTTGATCAGGGAGTGGTGGCGCATGTGGCCTTTGCCGATCCGATCTGTGGTGACCTCTCAGGGATTGTTCACCGCGCCGCCAAACAGGTTGGGGCGACCACACATGTTGGAGGAACCTATGTATGCATTGAAGGGCCTCAATTTTCCACTAAGGCCGAGTCGAAACTCTATCGCCAATGGGGCGTAGATGTCATTGGCATGACCAATATTCCTGAAGCCAAGCTCGCGAGGGAAGCGGAGATCTGCTACGCCACACTTGCGTTGGCAACGGATTATGATTGTTGGCATGAAACGGAGGAGTCGGTCACAGTGGAGGCCATTTTGAAAATCATGCATGACAATGTGGTGCAGGCCAAAAAAGTTATTCTGCAAGCGCTGCAGTATACGTCCGAGCTTCGAACCTGTGGCTGTAGCACGGCCTTACAACAGGCCGTGGTGACCTCGCCGGCAGCCATCTCGGCAGCGGACAAACGTCGATATCAATTATTTTTACCACCTCAACCGAAGAAGAAATCCAAAAGGAGTTGATGACATGGGAAAATTGTTAGTGGTGGGGTCCGTGGCCTTTGATACGGTCAAGACTCCGTTTGGTGAAGTCGAAGATGTGTTAGGGGGATCTGCCACGTACTTTTCTACCGCGGCGAGTTTTTTTACCGGGGTAGATCTGATCGCGGTAGTCGGTGAGGATTTCCCCGAGCAACATATTGAATTTTTAAAAGGTCGAGGCATTGACGTGTCTGGTCTCGAACGTCGAAGTGGAAAGACGTTCCGATGGAAGGGGGAGTATTCGTATCAACTCAATGAGGCGCAGACACTCGATACTCAACTCAACGTGCTAGAAACGTTTCGTCCCAAAATTCCTGAT
>JAJDBO010000338.1 GCA_029261305.1 Nitrospirales bacterium | reverse complement strand
GATCACAATCGTGCGCTTTGAGAAATTGGACTTGTTCTTCGGTCTCCACGCCTTCCGCCAAGACCGACAATCCCAAGCTGTGTCCCATATCAATCATAGACGCCACTAAGCTGGCATTGTGACCATTGTGAGGAAGATCCAGGATAAATGATCGATCGATTTTCAGGGTATCGATGGGAAAGGTTTGGAGATATCGGAACGAGGAATAGCCCGTTCCAAAATCATCGATGGAAATTTTCACCCCCATCTTTTTAATTTTGTCTAACGTGGCAGCGTGATTCGAGGAATCATCCATCAAGACATTCTCTGTGAGTTCCAATTCTAACATCCCAGGCGCCAGCTCCGATTGATCCAGAACCATCTGAATTTTCTCGACAAGATTTTTGTTCCGGAATTGCCGACCAGAAACATTGACCGCCACCGGAATCTCGGCCCTACCCTCATAGGAGATATTCCCCATATCCTCACAGGCTTTTCGGAGAACCCATTGTCCCAATCGACCAATAAACCCAATTTGCTCAGCAATGGGAATGAATTGACCTGGCGGGATTAATCCCCGGGTCGGATGTTGCCATCGCGCCAAGGATTCCACTCCAATGATCCGGTTCGTATTCAGGTCAACAAGCGGTTGGTAGTGCAGAAAAAATTCATCCTTGGCCAAACCTTGACGAAGGTCGTTAGCCAACGAGGATCGGCTCGCCACCTGCGCCCCCATTCCACCCAAGTAATATTGATAGGTATTCCCACCCTGATGCTTGGCTTGGTACATCGCAATATCCGCATGTTGGAGCAAGATTCCTTCCTCGTTGTCATCGAACGGGAAAATGGTAATGCCCACGGACGCACTAGTGTATATTTCTCGATCCTCTATAAGAAACGGTTCCGCAAGATGTTGGAGGATTCGCTTGGCCACGACACTGAGCTGTTGAATACTCGCAATGTCTTCCAGCACGAGCGCAAATTCATCGCCACCCATGCGTGACACCGTATCACAGTCGCGCAAACACGCCCGCAAGCGATCGGCGACTCGCTTCAGCATAATATCGCCGGCTTGATGCCCAATAGAGTCATTAATATTTTTAAAATGATCAAGGTCAACAAAGAGCAAAGCCACTAATTGTTCCGACCGTCGTGCTCGCTTCACCGCCTGGCCAAACCGATCAAAAAACAGTCCACGATTGGGAAGGCCTGTCAGTTGATCATAGTGCGCGAGATAGGCGAGATGCTGCTGTGATCGATTTCGTTCAATACTGTACCGGATAGAACGATGCAGCGAATCTTTCGTGACACGATCCTTGACGAGATAATCCTGAGCTCCAAGTTGCACCGCCGCCACAGCCACGTCTTCGTCATTGACACCGCTAAGTACGAGGATCGGCGTATCAGGGACCTTGGCCCACAGCTGTTGAAAGGTGTCCAACCCAGTGGAATCTGGAAGCGAGAGATCAGTCAGAATCACATCCATATTGTGTGATTCCAGGTGGAGCAACGCTTCCGCCAATGTCTTTTGATGCACACATTGAAACGCAAAATCCTCAAAACTCGCCAACGCCCGGTGAGCCCACAACGCATCAGCAGCATTGTCTTCGACGAGAAGGATTTTGGTTATTTTTGTATCAGACATGGCGTATGAATTCCTCAAATGTGCCTACCGGCCTGCCCAAGGGGAACGTGCAGAATTAGGGTACTTTCGGCAACCAAATCTTCAGACTTAATGAGCCAAAATCTTAATAAAATTGCCAACTTCCACGGCATATTCCATTCCTAGCGATTGGTTCTGAATGTGTGTGTTTAGGGCAAGCTTGTGAGAGTAGAATCCAACTTTTTTTGGTGGCACCTATGCCTGCGAAAAAGTTAGGAAAGCACTCCATTACCGGTTTGGTCTTCAAAGAAAAATCCAAGATTATAAAAACGCATACAATTCCTACTATCTCCCCAACATAAAAACCCCAAGCGTTCCCCTATTATTCCCTCCGCTTCATCCCCCTCATTCCCACGCCTTTTCCCCACCAGGCCATGGCTAGGGCCATGACCATATTCAGGACCCAAGGAACCTGGATAGTAAAGAGTTTTTGATTGACGGATGGAATATTATTGATAGGATTCGCTTACTGAATCATCTTGTCACGCCGTCCAATTTGTTCTAGCTCTAAATCCAAGTGACATTTCACACGAATTACAATCCTCAATTTCATGGTCGAAAATCGAGACCTCGAATTTTAATCGGCTCCTCCCCTTCTCAAGGCATGGAGGTCATGGACCGCATAAGAATCAAAATGTCATGCACGGTAGGTATTCTTCCCCCCATCGAACCTGTTGCGAGGAAGGGGGCGTGCAATGAGACCACAAAATGATAAGTCGACTGACATTTCCTTAGAACGCCAACACCTGGAAAAGGCCGGAACCCTTCATTGGTTTCATTGGCTCATCATCGCCTTATCCCTCCTGCTCACGTTTGGGGCATGGTATTTTGCTCAAACGCAACTTGAAGAAAAGATCAAATTTCAATTTGAGCGTGAAGCAGATCAGGTGGTCGATCTCATTGTCGAACGAATGAAAAAATACGAAGACGGGCTGTGGAGCGGGGTTGGACTGATCCAAACAATAGGTGGCGACGTAGATTATCCCACTTGGACCACCTTTGCAGAGAGCCTCAGGTTGGAGACGAAATATCCTGGGATTAATGGAATTGGGGTGATTCATCGCATTTTACCGGAACAACTTGAGGCATACTTAGCGGACCAACGACAATTCCGACCTCAATACAGGCTTCACCCTCAGCACGACAAAAAAGAATATTGGCCAATTTCCTATATCATCCCCGTGGAACCAAACAAGAAGGCCGTCGGCCTCGATATGGCGCATGAAACCAATCGCTTCATCGCCTCAAAAAAAGCTCAAGACACAGGGCTGGCTCAAATTACTGGGCCGATTACCCTCGTGCAAGATGCAGAAAAAACTCCAGGCTTTTTATTTTTTGCTCCTTTTTATCGTGGAGGACGTTATGAAACGGTAGCAGACCGCCAACAAAACTTTGCGGGCATGGTCTATGCGCCCTTTGTGGTCACGAAACTAATGGAAGGAGTGCTGTCCAAGCAGAAACGTCACGTGGGGATTCGCATGACTGATCTGCATGAAGTCCTCTACGACGAACACGTACAAGATGAAACCGATTTCGATCGGAACCCACTCTTTTCAAAAAAAGTCATGATTCCCTTATATGGCCGGGACTGGAATTTTGACGTGCGAAGTACGCTTTCCTTTCGTGCGGCGGCCTCAAATACTCAACCCTTCACGATTCTTATAGGCGGCCTGGTAATTGATGGCCTGCTGCTGACTCTATTTATCCTGAACTCCCGGGCGAGTCGGAGAGCCTTGGAATATGCTGATCGGGCTAATCAGGACCTTCAACAACAAACAGTACACCTCACCAAAGCGAATAAAGATTTGGACGACTTTTCCTATATTGCCTCCCACGATTTAAAAGAGCCACTTCGTGGGATTCATAACTACACCAGATTTCTCACAGAAGATTTCGCTCCACTGCTGACGGAAGATGGTCGGGAACAGTGCAACACCATCATGAGGCTCGCCCAGCGCATGGAAGAATTGATCAATGCCCTATTGCACTACTCTCGTACAGGCCGGATCGAGCTAGGCGTGAGCAAGGTGAATTTAGATCACGTCATCAAGGATGTGTTGGACACGTTAAAGCTCAGGCTCGAAGAAGGACACATTGCGATTCGCTATACCTCGCCCCTCCCTTCTCTACACTGTAATAAGACACAGGTAGGCGAAATTTTTCTCAATCTCATCACCAATGCCATGAAATATAACAATAGACAAGAAAAGTGGATTGAGATTGGCTATCGCCACGATGGAGCGATAGAGGGATCAGGCAAACACGTCTCATTTTCGCACTCCGAGCAAGGCTCGAGCCAGGCATCACTCGCTTTTTATGTGCGTGACAATGGAATCGGAATACCTGAAAAACACCAAGAGAGTATATTTCGGATTTTCAAGCGGCTTCATGGACAAAATAAATTTGGAGGTGGCACTGGTGCTGGGCTCACCATTTCCCAAAAAATTGTCGAACGCCATGGCGGGACGATGTGGGTAGAATCCACAGTTGATGAAGGCTCCACCTTTTGGTTTACGTTACAGGCTCAGCCGTCACCAACTACCGCTTCGGAAGTCTCGACCGGAGTCGGTGCATGAGCCACCCTTACGATGAACGACCCTCTAACGTAAACGCTTATTGGCTATCCCAACTTTCAAAACTTGGAGTTCGATTGATCAATGCCTTCTTGGCCGTCGAGGAATACCGACGGAATAATTTATTGGCATCCCGGAACAATGGGATAGGATTGGGACTGCCATACAAGTGGAAATTTTAAGGACATAAATCCACAATTGGAGAAATTCATCGTGACCAGGGATTCAATATGATTGTTGCTCTTCCTCCGGACAATGAGCCAGAACGGATACAGGCACTGGCGACTTTTCACATTCTGGATACACCTCCCGAAACTCAATTTGATGACCTCACCACTTTGGCCGCAGAAATTTGCGGGACGCCGATTGCTCTAATCAGTTTGATTGACAACCATCGCCAATGGTTTAAATCCAAAGTCGGCGTCACGGCATGTGAAACACCACGAGATTGGGCGTTCTGTGCCCATGCGCTCCATGAACAGGATATTCTCATCGTCCCAGATGCTTCCAAAGATGAACGATTCGCCACCAATCCTTTAGTGACCGATGATCCCCATATTCGGTATTACGCCGGAGTCCCCCTTCGCCTGAACGATGGTTATGCGTTAGGAACACTCTGCGTCATTGATAAGGTGCCTCGGGAATTGACTGTTCAGCAATTGTCGGCTCTGAAAACCTTAGCTCGCCAAGTCGTGGCCCAACTAGAATTGCGGCGGCATATCCTTAAACAAGACAATCTTATCACCCAGCAAGACACCCGCTTGCAGTTAGAAATCACCAACAAAAAAAATCACGCGCTGCTCGAGTTAGTGGTCGAAGCGGCTCCCAGCGGCATGATTATGGTGAACGACCAAGGTCTGATTGTCTTGGCCAATGCACTCACTTGCTCAATGTTTGGCTATGAACGTGACCAGCTACTCCAACAGCCTATTGAAATGTTGATTCCAGAACGCTATCGGGCTTTTCACCCCGAGAAACGCAGAGGATTTTTTACCGAGCCGCTCCCCCGTGCCATGGGCGGTGGTCGCGATTTGTTTGGGCTACGCCAAGATGGGTCGGAATTTCCCATTGAAATCGGGCTTAACCCCGTGCGCACCGAGACGAGCACTTTTGTCTTAGCCAGTATCGTAGATATCACCAAACGGAAACGAACCGAAGTGGAAATTCGCGATCGAGAACAACGCCTTAGCCTGATAGTCGAAGCGGCTCCCAACGGATTTATCATGGCCAACCAAGAGGGCCAAATGACGGTTGTCAATTCCCAAATGGAATTGATGTTTGGGTATTCTCGGGAAGAGCTGATTGGTCAACCCATTGAGATACTGATGCCCAAGCGGTTTCGCCAGCTCCACGTCATGCACCGTGAGGGATTTGCCGTCAACCCAGAGGCTAAGAGAATGTCCAGAGGGAGAGAACTCGTCGCATTGCATAAAAATGGTGTTGAATTTCCCATAGAAGTGGGCCTCAATGCCATTCACACCCCGGAAGGGTTAATGATCCTCGCCATGGTTGTCGACATGACGAAACTCAAACAATCCCAAGCGGCTGCCGAGCACCTCGCCAAACGCAACCAACTCATCCTGGAATCCGCCGCTGAGGGAATTTTCGGGATCGACACGGAAGGCCGAGCTACCTTTATCAATCCTGCAGCCGCACACATGCTTGGATACGAACCAGATGAACTCATTGGGGAAGCCATGAATGAAACCCTCCATCATACTAAGGCCGATGGCACAACCCACTCAATTGAAAAATGTCCGACTGTCACGGAACTCAAAGATGCCTCGAATAATGAAGTCATGTGGCGCAAAGACGACATGTCTTTCCCGGTTGAATACACCAGAACCCCAATCTGGGAAGACAACCATCTTGTTGGAGCCGTCGTCACGTTTCGTGATATTTCTGAGCGAAAACATGCCGAAGATGCCCTTCTTCAGTGGACGAAGGCCTTGGAGCGAAGTAATATGGAGTTAGACGATTTTGCCTATATTGCATCACATGATCTCAAGGAGCCCCTCCGCGGCATTCATAACTATGCTCGTTTCCTCACTGAAGATTTTGGCGCATTACTCGGAGATGAAGGGACCGAAAAATGTCAAACGATTATTCGCCTTTCCCAACGAATGGAAGAATTGATTAATACCCTGTTGTACTACTCCCGCACCGGCCGGACCGAGATGGCGATTCGCGAAGTGAATTTGGATAAAATAGTTTTGGAAGTATTGGACACGCTAAGCCCACGACTTGAAGAAGAACACGTGTCGATTCACTACCCAGTCCCACTTCCCAACCTGCGATGCGATGAAGCGCGAGTGGGCGAAATCTTTCGAAATCTGATCACCAATGCCATGAAGTATAACGACAAGAAGGACAAATGGATTGAAATTGGCTTTTGTCTCCAAGAAGACGAACCTACTCATCCAACTTCTCCCGCTCCTGCTGTATTTTATGTGCGCGACAATGGCATCGGAATTCCCCCACAACATCAGGAGGGAATTTTTCGGATCTTCAAGCGCCTGCACGGGCGAGACAAATTTGGGAGAGGCACTGGCGCTGGGCTTACCATTTCGAAAAAAATCATCGACCGGCACCACGGGAAAATCTGGCTAGACTCCACGGTGGGGGAAGGCACGACCTTTTGGTTTACCCTGCAAGGGACTGAGGATTTGCGATTTGCTCAACCCTAACTCCAGAACACATCCCGCAACCATCAAAAACCATTGTTTTCTCAGAATGATCAATTCACTTGCAAAAAAAATTGACTTATTTGGTCTCAAAAGACACAATCGAAGATGTTATTTTTTTTAAAGACAGGCCTTATTTATATTTTTCATATGCTCCTCATTTGTACAGAACCATGGGATCGGGAATATCAGAAAGGATCCAAATAATGCCAAAAATATTGTCGAGCCAACCTATCTTGCTGATCGATGATAATCCTCATGATTATGAAGCGATAAAACGAACATTCCAACAACTCGGCCTGAAAAATCCGCTTATGTATTGCGCTGATGGCGATGAGGCCCTGGATTTACTCCAGGGACGAGGCTCGATGTCCCAAGTCGCTCTTCCTCCTCACCCAGGACTTATTCTCCTGGACCTCAACCTCCCAGGGACCGACGGACGGGATGTGCTCATGCACCTGAAGGGAGACATTCACTTAAAAACCATTCCCATTGTTATTCTGACCACATCTTCAGCCCCGGAAGATATTGAATCTTGTTATCTTCAAGGGGCAAATTGCTACATGGTGAAGCCTGTCAATTATGATGGGCTTGTCGATGCCATACGACGGCTTTCCGACTTTTGGTTGGAAGTAGCGCAAATTTCTTCAGCCGCTTGACCATCAATATTTCCAACATCAATACGGGCCGACGCACCTCAATTAAATAGACCTTCAAACAATACCGAATCACTGCTCCAAAGAAATTTCCTTTGGACGATTCAAGAGGGAAATACTCAACGTTTTACGCACAATCGAGTTCTTCTGATTGCAGACAAACTGAAAGATCCAGGAAACCCAAAAAGAAATATAGACGCTTCAACGGAAACCTCATGCCCATCATTTCTCCCAAACAAACCATCTTACTTGTTGAAGACAGTTTTGAAGATTTTGAAGTGACCAAGCGGATTTTTGCCCGAACAGGTATCTCCAATCCTATTCATCGCTGTACGAATGGCGACGAAGCCTTAGACTATCTATTTCGCCGAGGAATGTACTCTGATCCAGACTCATCTCCACGCCCAGGCATGATCATCCTCGATCTCAATCTCCCAGGAACTGATGGACGAGAAGTTCTTAAAACGGTGAAATCAGATAGTCACCTCAAAACAATCCCTACCATCATCCTCACCACATCCTCAGATGAACGCGATATCGACGCATGCTATCGAAGCGGTGCTAATAGCTACATGATCAAGCCTGTGGATTTGGATGGCTTTATGCAAGCGATCCAACGATTAAGCTCCTACTGGTTTGAAACGGTGATATTCCCCGAACCCCTGAACGGACAGTAACGTCTCACCAGGTATTAATTGTGAGAGCAGATCCACGCTCACGGACACCTCAAGTTTCCTCAAATGTAACCGAATAGTCCTCGTTGGCCGGAAATATCAAGCGCCCTCCATCACTTGCTCTCCATAGCCTAGGCCTTGTACCCATGTTTCCAATACCTATCAACTGATAAGTGTTGAGTTAAAGATTTAGTAAGGAGTGATTGATGTCACCATCAAAGATTCTAGTCGTGGATGATTCTCGAGAAGACCGTGCCACTATTCGCCGCCATCTTCTCAAGGATAATCCTCATGCCTTTCAGATCGTGGAAGCTGAGACAGGCGTTGATGGATGGGAGACTTTGGAATCCTCCACTCCCGATTGCATCCTATTAGATTTTAATCTTCCGGATTTTGAAGGCATCCAATTTCTGAAAAGTCTCTTGAAGGCTAAGGGGGTGTGGGCTCCTCCCGTCGTATTGCTCACGGGCCAGGGAAATGAGGCACTCGCCGTTCAAGCCATGAAATGTGGAGCGCAAGATTATTTTCCCAAAGAAAACTTAGAACCCCTGCTTCTCCAACATTCTATTCAGAGGGCCATCACCCGAGCCGAAAATTTGCGGGAAGTCGAAACACATCATGAGATCTTGGAACGATCCCACAAGGAGCTTCAACAGCTTACCTCGGTGCTGGCTATAGATGTAATCCAAACATGTGAATCAATACACAGCTCGATCTGCACGTATCTATCGACGGAGAGCCAAGAGGTGGGAACAACCTCAAGCCACCCTTTAATGAAAACCCAGCACGCTGCACAAACTACGATATCTTTAGTACAAAATCTTATCGACTATATGAATATGAGCAAAGTAACATCGTTTACAAAGGAATCCGTTGAACTCAACTCCCTGGTTACTCACATAGTTCAGGGTTTGGGAGATCAAATTCTGCAAAATGGTGCCACCGTGGATATTGCTTCTCTCCCAAACATTCAAGGGTACCCAGACCCCCTTCGCCAAACTTTCAGACATCTTATTCACAATGCCTTACAATTCCAAAATGTTGAGCCCCTCCAGGTACACATTTCTGCAAAACCATCCGGAGTCAATTGGCAATGTTCCATCCGGGATAATGGTCAAGGCATCACAATGGAACAATTAAATATCCTATTCACCTCATTTTCTGAGCAAGAATCTGACAAACATCGAGCGGCATCGGGACTTGGAATGGCCATTTGCAAACGTGCAGTGGATCTTCATGGAGGGCGCATCTGGGCTGAGTCCCAAGAAAATGAAGGAACGGTGATCCACTTCACCATACCGCAGTAAACCCGGCATCCCCATCCCCCTACTCATATCACCTTGATTCTATTTTGCCTTACCCTGTAAGGCTTCTTCTCTTTTGGTCACTATTTTCAACTCAACCCAATAGTTGGATGAATTCGATTTCTCAGGGATCTGCCTTATTCCCAAAAGGCTACCATTCTGCATAGAGATTCTGAGCAAGATCCGTGCGAACCTTCCGAAAGTAGAAATCATCGGGCAGGACAACCACATTATCCACGGACAATTAATCATTGTGAATATCGAACATCTCACCATTCTTAAACTGGGTGCTTCGACATGGAACGCTTGGCGCGGCGACCATCCCAACATCCAAGTCGATCTGAGTCAGGCTTCCTTGCGCGGGATAAGACTCGTTGGCGTCGACCTTCATGAAGCATCACTGATTGACGCTGACCTTCAGGGGGCAGATTTAAGTCATGCAAACTTAGCACAAGCCAATCTCAACGGCGTGAACCTTTCAGAAGCACAGTGTCGAGCCATCAATTTGGATCAAGCGCTATTAGTGAGAGCCAACCTCAGAAACGCCAATTTCAATGAAGCACAACTCTGGCTAGGACAATTAGCCAATGCAAATTTACAAGATGCGACCTTCGTCGGCGCCAAAATGGCCAACTCGACATTAGCCAAAGCCAATTTAACAAACGCGAGCCTCAATGCCGCGGACCTCAGCTTTGCTCTGTTGGGGGAAGCGATTCTGACTGAAGCGAATTTTGCCTGTGCAGACCTTTGGAAGGCGAGTTTAGAACGAGCACATCTAGAGGGAGCCAATTTCCGTTGCACGAATCTTCAAAAAGCCAATCTCTCAAGATCCGTGTTACGAGGAACAAACCTTGCTCGAGCCAATCTTGCCTATGCGAGTTTTTTTCAAGCCACGTTAATCTCGGCGGATGTTGCCAAAACAAACTTTGAGCATGCCATCGTGGTGGATACCGATCTTAGGGGAGTCAATCTCGAGAAGGCAACCGGGATAAGTGCTGAACAACTTCGAGTAGCAGTCACCGATGAAACTACTGCCCCTCCATACGAGTTTGCCTTACCAAAAGAACCAAGGTGGGAAGAAATAGAAGAAGTTGTGTGGCTCCCACCTCAATTCGTTGCCTAAATCTGCATCCTTTCTTTATTCCGGCGGCACACAATACTTCTTCCCCTTGGCCATACACAATCGATAACCAAAACGATCCGCCCAAAACTTGAATGACTGCTCCACGTCATCCCAAGAGTTGAAAGACCCTTCAAGGGTTTTTCCTCCAGCACGACGATCGACTATCGCACCAAGCCGTTCTCCCGTCTGACTGTCCAGGACTTCGCCTTCAATACCAGCTCTCCCCACAAACGAATGAGTTCCGAAAGCCAAACGTCTTGCTGAAGAAACAATCCGTGCTTGAGGAATGACTGTCGTGGCGGCATCCAAGATTGGCTTTGATTTTTTCGCGTCAGTGATGGCAGCTCGAATGCGCATGACTCCAGGACCTGGCTCTTTCACACGAGTAAGGCCTTCGTTTTTTAAGGCTTCGATTACCCGCACCTTTAGGAGAAGGGACAATTGTTTCAGCTCTTCCTCAGGAAGATCTCGCAAAGACTCTTCTTCGCTATACCAAATGGCCACGTTGTCGATCATGAATTTATCATAGCTCCCAAGGTTGGCGTTAGGATTGCGATAGATCAGCGCAGCCTCACCACGTTCGCCTGGTTGAAATTGTGAATAATCCTCCAAAAACCCAGAAGGAGTGACATCTCTCACCGGTTGGCTTGTGAAACAACCACCCATCATCAGCATCATGACGATCAAGAAAACCATTGTATGTTTATGAGTCACCGTACTAACCTCCAATTGAGCTTAAAATTAAGGCCGCCCAAAGAATACAGACTTATTTGGCATCGTGAAAGATAATTCCCAAGGCCCAACGTTGGCCTGAGGTACTAGGGCTCACCCCATGGCGCATGGACGCACGAAGTATACCGCGTTTGCCTTGAACAGGACGGTCGGAGACTGGAAATATCATGAGATCGCCGCGTCCTGGATTGAGCACCATTCCACGCGCATGTTGCCTCGGCCGATTTTCGACAAGAAGAAATTCGCCCCCCTTCGAAATCCTTGCCTGGTTGACTCAACATCACCATCGCTTGCAAGGGAAACAACGTCGGCCCATAGATGTCGCGATGCAAACAATTAAATCCTCCCTCTTCGTAACAAAGCAGCAAAGGTGTCGGCTGAGTCTGCCCCTGTTGTTGACATTCTTTTCTAAACGCAACATGTGTGGCAGGATAACGTTGTGGCCGATTCATCCTTTCCATCATGTGATTCGCAATCGGAGCGAGGTGAGTATATAAATATGTCCGAAGGTGAGCCACCACCGACGGTAACGGATCTGCAAAATTGGAATATGCGCCCTGGCCAAAATGATAACGTGCCATATCAATCCGCGATCGAAAATAACGTCCTGATGGTATAGTTTGATAAGGGACCGACAGGCTGAAAGCATGACAAGACCAGGCACATGCGCATACCCCCTGGTGAGGAGCGAGTGCTGGAGGGATGTCCAGTCCAAGGAGTCCAGGTCAGAGCAGGCATTTCTAATGGCTGGCATGGAACTCTCCTTTGGAGTCGCAGCAAGGTTACTGCCAGTTCAACGAGTCGGCCCAAACGTCCGAGATAATTGGTATCCCATCTCAATGTTCAATACCCAACCTCGCACTGTATCTTTTTTCTCAATCTTGTGAGCAAATCCTCAAAATCATTGTGGCGCAAGGTGATGTGGTGGCTAACAATCGCCGTATCCTTTAATTTGGCGATCTTTCTTACCTTACCCAAAATCACCTCCTTTTTTGTCGAACGACAATTTGAAGCCTTTGGGCTCAAGAATGTCAATGTCGAGTTAGAATACCCAGGTCTACAACAAACCCTCATTCCTTCGATTTCATTTCAAAAAGAAATGGGATCGGAAACAGCATCCCTGACGATTCGTGATCTCACCCTGAACTATGACCTGCCTCAATTGCTGACGGGGTTCATGAAAGAAATCCGAATAGAAGAATTACACCTTGATATGACCGGAGTGCCCATTCAGGAAGCCCAACCTAGTGTCACAAAGTCTTCAGAAAATACCGTAGCCGCACCTTTGGCATTATTTTCGAAACCACTCCCAGCTCTTCCGTTCGGGCTGTTCTCCCTCACCAACGCAACGATCTTCCGCGAACATGCCACTGGCCCTCTTAAACGCGTGACGATATCTAGCCAACTGAAAAACACAGAGGGCACGCTCAAGGGTACCGTCACATTTCAAGGAATCCAAGGCCAGGCGTACACCTTGAAAGTCAACATCAATCCACGGGGCAAGATGAAGGTCGTATTGGGTTCACAACAACACCGAGCCAATCCACTGATAGATCTGGAGTCCACCATGACCGTTTCCAAAAATTCCGGCATTCAATGGGAAGGGATGATGACGGCGAATTTAAAACGCGCCACACCTTTTTTGGCTTTATTAATGCCGCTTGGACCGGACCTTGGGCGCGTCAATGGAATGGTGGAATTTCAATGGAACGGGTCTTCGAAACATATGAATTCATTACAAGGGATGAGGCAGGACCCATCCTCGAAGCTTCATGCTGCGATCCAGGCTCAGGTCGAATTACCAGCTTGGGGAAAGGTCAGCGATAATATTGCCATCAATCTCTCTGGAACCCTGGACGCCAATGCCTCCGAAATACAACTGACCCTCGCGCCAACCACGTCAATCAAGGCCAACCTTCACCCTCTCGAATTTCCGTTTAAAGGCCAGCTTCCATTTCCCAACCTTCCTGAAAGAGAACTCGTCCATATTCAATTGGACGAGACCGTGCGCAGCCAAATCTCCTTTGAAGAAGACTCGCAGTGGAATATCGACGGCTCTGTGCATGTTCGCTATGGAGAAGAAGGGTCGCCTGTTGGCATGGATGTGGTTCTCTCGAATGCCGCTGGTCAATTATTGAACCCCCTAGCTACCCAAGCCAATGCCACATTTTCCCTCTGGGGTTCGCTGCCCCAGCTCAAACATGGGACGTCAGAGGCACACGATATCAACTGGGATCTCAAGGGACAGGTAGGTTTAGAAAATCAGATCGCCGAAATCACCTTAGCCAAAGAGTCCTCAGTAAAAACCGGTGTCATCCGGACAGATCAAGGCAACGCCGATCAATTTGCGTTACTGTTCGATCAACCTGTACCTCTGACTTATGATTTGCCTTTGAAACAGTGGAAGGTGGAATCCACCACCGCACAAATCCAGCTGCCCACTGTGCACTGGCGCGATCGAATCATCTCGATTTCAAAGATTGCCTTAGACCTGAAAGAAACTACTGGTGAAGAACACTCGTGGAACAGTAAGGGTACAGTCAAACTTCTTGGTGTGAGTACGACACTGAAAGACTTCAACCCGCCTTCCTTGAATCTCGCCATTGGCTTTGATGCGAATCACAATACACTTCAAGCGGGAATTGTGGCTGAAACAACGGACAAAACCCTCCGAGCGAAGGGACGCCTTAAACATCAATTCCAAACCAGCCAAGGTATGCTTCAGGCCACACTCAGCCACGAAATTTTTTCTCCATCAACGATTACCCTCAGCCGGTTGATTCAACCCTGGGACCATCCGTTTGATATTACGTCAGGCCACCTTGGGATTTCAGTGGACTGCGCGTGGAAGGCGACCCCATCAAGTGAGTCCCCAACCATGACCCTGGCACGAGGTGACGTGACGGTCGCCCTCACACACATCGGCGGGTACTATGAAAACATCTTAATCAATGACGTGAACACCACCATGACGATCACGGCCAACGACATCGATAATTTTGCCACGCTCTCTCCAGCAACCGTCACGATAGGCAGGATGAATACTGGGATTGAAGTAACCAATACGACCTTCGACGTGAACCTTCGCCTCGGAAAAGGTGATACCCTACCCATTGTCGATATTGAGAAATTTTCAACAAACCTCCTGGGCGGTCAAGTTTCCAGCGCCAGCATCTATGTTGATATGGACCGGCTACCATCGCTGTTTACGGTCAAATTCGATGGGCTCAAACTCGATCAACTCTTGCAGCTTGAGCAGCAAAAAGGTCTCCAAGGCTCAGGTACTCTTGATGGCGTGGTACCCATCACCCTCAATCCCACGTCCGTTGAAATACATGATGGACGCATGGAAGCCCGCCCACCTGGTGGTGTCATTCACTTTGAACCCGAGGAAGGTACGGCCCAAACCCTAAGGAAAGCCAACCCGCAAATGGACATTGTTTTGCAGTCTTTGAGGAATTTCCATTATGATGTCCTCAAGGCTGAGGTCAATTATGATGCTGATGGCACATTGACCCTGGCCACGAAGCTTGAAGGGGAAAATCCGGACATCAAAGAAGGCCGTCCAATTCACTTCAATTTAAATGTTGAAGAAAATATTCCCACGCTACTCAAAACCTTACGCGTGATTAAAGGCATCGAAGACAAGATTGAACGACTCTTTCAAGGACCATTATTTTAACAGAGGCCGTAACCTTACGTTGAGCTCCACTCAGAGTCCGCAGACCACTTACTCATGAAAATCAAAATACTACGCATGGGAATTGGACTGCTCCTTACTGGCCTCCTGCTCTTAAGCTGTACGCCACGGGTAGAAGTTGCCCCTTCGGAAAAACCCATTACGATTAACTTGAACGTGAAAATCGATCACGAAATCCGAGTGAAGGTGGAAAAGGACTTAGAGGATGTCTTCTCTGAAGAGAATCAGTTGTTCTAATCATCTTTTTAATGGAGCAAAGGCGATGCGTTCAAGAGCCCAACGAGGGATCAGCCTAGTTTTTTTCGTCCTGTGCACAATCATCCTGGCTAACACCAGCGCCTGGGCATTATCACTCGATGAGGCCAAAGCTATAGGCCTGGTCGGCGAACAACCGAATGGCTATCTCGCAGCGGTCGAGGGACAATCCTCTCCAGAAGTGAACGCACTGATTCAATCGGTGAATCAACAACGCCAGCAACGATATCAGGACATTGCCAAAAAGAATAGCACCACCTTAGCCGCCGTCGAAGTTCTTGCTGGCAAAACCGCCATCAAGAAAACAAGCCCAGGCAACTACATTCAACTCCCCTCAGGCCAATGGACAAAAAAATAATCTGAAGACCACCTGCATCCGTCAAACCACACGTTTCTCACTCCCAGGTTCATGCCCGACTCTACAAAGAATGAATTGCACTTAAGAAAAATTAGCATACAATTAGAGGTAATCTAACAGGGGAGAACGCTGCATGATTGTCCCAGCTTCTTTTATTATTCATCACCCAAAGGACCACACGACTTCGTGAATCCACTTACAGCCTTCGGAGAAGAATTTTCTTTAGTCTGGGACACTGGCGTCTTTGGGGTCAGTGTGGGAGATGTCGTCACAGCCCTCCTCATCGTCCTGATGTTCTTGGGCATTCGAAGATTGTTTTTCCGTTTCGTAGTCACCTCGCTCCAAGCCCTTACCCGTCGAACCAAAACAGATATCGATGACAAGCTTCTTGAGGCTATGGAGAAACCCCTGGAGGTAGGATTTGTCATTGTTGGGCTCTATGTCGGCGGACAGGTATTACCGCTTTCTGAGGATGTGGGGGATATCTTTGAAAAATTGGTTCGGTCGCTCATTGCCCTGATGTTGTTCTGGGCCATATTCCGATCGATCGACCCCTTGTCCTCACTCATGGATCGTGGCATTGAAATGATGGGCAGCGTGAGTATGCGAGATACGATGAAGGGTTTCTTCGTGAAGCTGGGAAAATTTATTGTTGCCGCCCTTGGCATCGCCGCCGTGTTTCAAGAATGGGGATTTAATGTGGCCGCCGTGCTCGGAAGTTTAGGGTTAGTTGGAATGGCGGTGGCCCTTGGGGCCAAAGACTTCATTGCCAATCTGTTCGCGGGACTGACGATCTTCCTCGATCGCATGTTTGAAAAAGGGAATTGGATTCGCAATACCGAAGTAGACGGTTTAGTCGAAGACATCGGTTTTCGCGCCACCAAAATTCGTCGGTTCGACAAGGCACTGGTCACCATTCCTAATGCGCGGCTAGCCGGGGAAGCCCTCATTAATTTTTCCCGTATGACCAACCGACGTATATATTGGAAAATTGGCGTCGAATACCGTACAACCAAAGAACAGCTACAAGGTATCATTCAAGACATCTTGGCCTACCTCAAAGAAAGCGACGACTTTGAAACCAATCCCGCACTCACCAAAACCTTTGTCTTTGTAGATTCCTTCGGGGCATCCAGCATCGACATCATGGTGTACTGTTTTACCAAAACCACAGTCTGGGGTGAGTGGCTCGCCTGCAAAGAGCGGCTAGGGTACCAAGTCAAAGAAATTGTCGAAGGCCATGGCACCGCCTTTGCCTTTCCCTCGACTTCGCTCTATGTGGAAACCTTACCCTTTGGAACACCTGAACCTTTCCCAATTCCCGGACAAACAACTGCTCCCCCGACAAGGACCACGCCCTAGCTTTTCTTTTCGTAGAATCTCCTGTTCAAAAATTTTTCATTTCTCTCAAACTGGGATTCTCGTCGCGAACTTTGTACAATAAACTCGTTCGATCAAATTCATTGATTTTTAACTTTAAAGGAGCCCCAATGTCACCCATGGAAATTGGAAAAGAAATTGTCACACTCTGCCAACAAGGTAAAAACCTCGAAGCCATTGAGAAGTTCTATAGCCAGGATATTGTCAGCGTGGAAGCCTTCAGCATGCCCGGCATGGACCAAACTCAAAAGGGGATCGAGGCCATTAAGGAAAAAAACAAATGGTGGACGGAAAATCACGAAGTCCACGGAGGAGAAATCCGTGGGCCTTTCCCCAATGGTGACCGTTTTGCTCTCTTACTCAAATATGATGTTACGCCAAAACACACTGGCCAACGAATGACGATGGAAGAAGTCGGCCTCTAGACCGTCGAGAATGGAATAGTCACCATAGAAGAATTTTTGTTCGCCATGCCGGACTGTTCGTAGACATACGCCATTTGACAAAGCCAGATTTTTTACAACTGCGGAGGGGAAAGGACAAAGCCTTTCCCCCTCCGGAACCCCAAGTCTTCTCGGCAGCCCCCCCCGCCCATTCCTTTCTCACCAACCAAACAATCACTGGGAAATACCTTCCCTAATCTAAATATGCCCACGCCCGATAATATCCGAATCTCAACATTCAACACGAACATTTCCAACATTGAAACTCCAGTGTCTTTGTGAGAAAAGTAGGAGCCATTAAGGCTTCTTAATAATTCCAAGGAAGGAAACCCGTTGTTATGGCCATCTCACGAACACCCGCCCTGTTTCACACCTTGACTCCTACCACCACCTGGGATTCCGTAACCTTGTCGTCCAGCCAGAAAACGGCACTTCAAACCGTCGCTCGTGAAGCTCAAAGTATGTATGTCAAGCAAAGTGTGGGATGTCGAGCCGTAAAAACCCATGGATTTGCAGTGCTCTTTGCCGGTTCAAATGGAACAGGAAGAACCCTGGCCGCTGAGATGTTGGCCAAAGAACTTCACACCAAACTCATCACCGCGAATATCACACAATTGAAAAGTCGCTACATCGGGGAAACAGAGAAAAACCTTGCCCGCGTGTTTGACACGGGTGCCAAACGAGGCTGGATATTATTTTTTGATGAGGCTGATGCTTTGTTTGGCAAACATACGGCAATCAAAGACAGTCACGATCGGTATGCGAATCAGGAAGTGAGTTATTTGCTCGAACGCCTCGAAAAGTATCCAGGATTAGTAATACTCAGTGCTAAAAAAAAGAGTACATTGATTGCGGCCTTCATGCGTCGCATGAAGCATGTGGTAGCTTTTCCGGTATCGGCTTCAAAAACCAAACCAAGATTTGAAGTGTACCAAGATCCCAAAAATCAATATCGATGGCGGCTTTGCGCCGAGAAGCACATTATTCTTGCCACATCCTCAGAATGCTATTCCCGCAAAACCGATTGTTTGAAAAACATTGCCTTGGTGAAACAACTCTCGCCGCAAGTACCCATTCAAGATGGGGATTAACTCAGTTGTCCTTGGACAGAATGATTGTCGAGGAGCCACTATGTCTCCCGCCAAACTCCAGGCTTTGATTTGACAAAGACATAACTCTGTTTTATTTCGGAGCAGGTTTTTTGGTAGGAGGCGAGGCTTCTTCATTTTCCTTTGTGCATGGATAGCGTTCGATGAGCCCGAGGAGACCTGAGACAGCAATGGATAAATCCTCTTGTGGTCCTTGTAAATCCTCTGCCGCAAATTCCAACAGATCTCGGCCAAGAATGACCACTTTTTCCGGTATGCAATATATCGGTTGCTGTCCCTTCCTCTGAAGTTTGGCATTAATGATTTGAAAACCATCTGCCAATCCATCGAGATACACGCGTTGCTGTTCTTGAGTCATGCCTTCAATCGATAACGCGGGCTGAACCAAATCCCGAGCATGAACGGGGCTCCACATCCCTACCAAAATCAGCAGGGTGACACACATGCTCATTATTCTCCTCGTCCCCCTCGGGGAGAGAAGACAGAGACAGGAAAAGGGCTCTAGTGTTAAGACTTTGAGATTCATGATGTCATTCACCGTCCATATCCTTGGATTATTTCTTGTCCAGGTCTTTGTCAGACACCGTTTTTTCCGGTGTATCAATTTCTGATTCCGCAACCGCCTTCACTTTGTTCGATATCGCCAATGGTTCAGGAAGAACCGATGGCAACAGGCGTTCCCTCTTCTTCTGAAATAGCATGACGCCTCGGTTCGTCAACTCCTTTTGGGCTCGAGGGGTAAGTTCTCCTGATGCCCATAATTCTACACGACGAATGGGATGCGAGCGCGAGTGCCAACGGACGACCGTATCCACAGCGCTGGCCACCTCTTGCGTCCACGCCACATGCGCCAGAGGCAACGCGGAAATCAACGTGTGATCCGTGGTATAGCCTACCAACAGGTGGTCATCGATCAAAATAAATTCCCCTAGTGGAACCACGGTTTGATGATAACTCGCGAACATTTCTATGAGGCGTTGCATAAACAAGGCTTCTTCTTCTGATTCCACCTTCATCGCCACTTGCAGAGCTAAACTTCGATCATCCACGCCCTTCATCTCATTAAGCGCTTGAACCAGAATGGTTTCATGTCGTGGGGAGTACCATGGATGCTCAAGAAACGCCTCGCGAATCTCCTTTCGCACGCCAATAGTTTCAAGAATCTCGCGATTGATTCCTCGCAAATCCTCGGGGGCATATTCCAACAACATTTCGTTCATGGCTCGACTAAACGAGGTGGTGGTCAAAGCAAGGCCCACGGGGCCACTCACCGGAATCATGGCGATACGCGATCCCACCCCACCGGAATATCCTGCAACCGCAATGCGATCGAGCTGTTCCTGGAGCGCGATATTGGAGGAATACACATTCACCCCAGCAGCAGCGGCCACTGTTCGTTTCACTCCAGCATATCCGATCAGTTCAGAACCTTCCCCCCCGTCCAAATTTCCACGTTCTCCGGTCACCATCTCTCCAATTCTTGTTCCCACCCGCTTCATACCTTTGGGCACTCCCGTCAACGTCTCTTTGGGTTCAGTGATCAGCGACCAAAGAAATTTAAAGGGACTGATCACGGTATCCAGCACACCATATCCAAAGGCGACCGGTTGACTCATGTCATGGTCAATCTTCGCTAATGCCTGCACTTCATGAACGCGAATGCGAAGCATGTCCTCGCCTAACACGTCGAATTTTCCGAATGGAGAATCTAGGGTATAGCGATACCACCATCCATCCGGGAGACTTTCCCCTCCTATGTCGTGATGATCGCTTTTGAACAATTCGGCAGGCAACAGGGTTTTCGCCGGCGCAGGTTGAAGGGTTTCAAAGGTCTGCGTGGCCGGAGGATCCGAAGACTGTTGAGCAGTGGAAGTGTCGGTCTTTCCAAACAAAATTGCAGGGACCCACAAGAGGCTAATTACCACCAAGAGAAGGTGCCCGAAAGATCCTCTACCAGAAGCACGACGCTTTGAACTTGACCCTGCCTCCATGCCTCAAGACACTTTTTGGACTTCAAAATATAACAACGCGTGATCGGAATGCGCGTTGATCCAGGCTTTTCGTTTGGTCAGGGTCTGCTCTTGGGGCCACCCTCGGACATCAACAGGTTTTCCGCCAAATTGCTTGAAGATCAAATGTTTCGCGGCAACCACCTGATCCAAGTTACTGGTCGTCTCAACATTGGATGGACTAATATTCGCATAGGTGGCAGAATGATTTTTTTCCAAGACCACCATGTCCCGGTATTTCCCACGACGCCCTAGCTCTTTAATTTCTTCCTCACCGGAAATGTCTTTGATTTTTCGAATGTAATCAAACCCCATGGTATTCAAATCTCCAGCGAAAATATAGTTGGCCAGCCCATCTGCAGATCGCTCATTTAAGATCTTCCGAAAGTCCAAGGCGCGTCGCATCATGTCATCCCGCAACCCAAAACCTTTCGGATCAGGCATGCTCTTCAAATGAAGAAACAGGGTTGGATAAAACTGGCCATCGATATGAGGCGTCACCAACACTCCAGGACGCAACGCCGGTTGCCCTGACTTGAAGGTCAACTTCTGTGTCACGAAGGCGCTGAGCGTCCGACGCACACCAACGAGAATTTCTTGGGATTGAGGGCCTTCGGTAATATGAAATTGATGATTCGGAAAGGCTTCAATTAAGGGACGAAACACGACATGGCTACGCACTTCATAAATGGCCATGATGTCGGCTTCGTTGGCATTCAAAAATCCGAAGATTGGCTCAAATGCCTTCTTCGGCTTTTCTTTCTTGGCGTCCAACGCCCCAAAATGCTCAATATTCCAAGATGCCACGGAAAACGCTTTGGCCATTGCCAATCCTCCTCAATTATTGCTCAGCACACAACAGACTTGGACACTGCATTGAAGTCCAAGAGCCATTGCCTCTCGTCTTCTCTTAGGGACAGTACACTGGCATTCAAACCTGAGGGTGTCAAGCCAGACAACCACCATAGAATTGTCGAAAAAATGAGGTAAGAAAGCAACGCGGGAAATAGGTAAATTAATTTAGGTATTTTTTGGCACTTTTCAATATTTTCCGTTTTCCTGATGACATTCTAGCGCTTCGAGAAATCCAAAGTTCGCCAGGTTTGCGGCCTTGGCCATGTAGTACCGTTCAAGCGTTTCACAATATCCACCCACTTCCGTTCTCCGACAAGGCTTGAACGGACCCTCAGAGGTCTTGGTGATATCACGAAGAATAAATTCTGCGCTTTTTTCCACACGAACTTGATGTTGTATCTCACGTTGCAGAGAGTCGATTTCTTGTTTGAGCCCGTCAATATGGCTAACAGCCTCTGGGATCGAAGCTTTTAAGGAACGCCGCATCGTTTCTCGGAATTCTTTGACGTGCACCGATTTCAGAAGACCCTCCATTTCATCCTCAAGATGCACAAGATTCTCAGAGCATCCTGAGACCGATACACTCTGCCCACGCTCGCCTCCAAGTTGAGAGGCGTCAGCCACCGGAATGACCAACCCAGAGACCAGAATAAAAAGGGCCAACAACGCGCAACCATTTACTAGTTTCATATCTCTCTCCATTTGAATTCACAATTTCTTCTCTTTAAATATGGTACTCTCTTGTAAGAGCTTGGGATAGCTTTGGCCAACTTAATCTTATAAAAAAACGGAGGCACACGATGTCGAGACTTCGGTTTAGTTTCACCACAATGTTATTGGCGTCATTCATGCTCTTTTTCAGCAATACGGCTCTATTCGCCAAAGATACCAGCCTTATCAGTCTTCTCACCCAACAACTTGGGGTCACAGAACCACAAGCACAAGGCGGAGCCGGGTCCATTTTCAATCTCGCAAAAGAGAAACTCACCCCGCAAGAATTCTCCCAGGTCTCCAATACCGTGCCCGACATGAATGGGCTTTTGGATGCAGCCCCGAAGCAAGAGACGAACATGGGTGGAATGCTTGGTGGGGCGACATCGATGTTTGGCGGTGGCGGGAGTAGTCTTGAAGGATTGGCCAGCCTCGCCAGTTCGTTTTCCCAACTCGGACTCTCGCCAGAAATGGTCAACCAATTCGTGCCAGTTATCCTGAACTACGTGAAAACAAACGGCGGGGAAACAGTCAGCAATCTTCTCGCCGCGGTTCTTCAATAACAATCGCGAAAAGGTACTATTCCCCTAGCATCTGACCAAACATGAAGGTCCAAGATATTCCATGCCGAACGATTCTCAATCCTACTGGAGGATTCCTGGGAGAAGGGTTTACTCACTCGATTAATCTCTATCGTGGGTGCGCACTTGGGAATACGCTGTGCGGATTGTACTGCTATGCGCAGTGGAATTCGTTTCATGTACAGGGTCGTCGGTGGGGAAGTTTTCTAGATGTAAAGGAAGGAGCCCTCGAAGCCTACCGCGCACAATACGATCGCTTGAAAAATCCTAAATCTGGCGAAGCCAAACCCCTTCACATTTTTATGTCGAGCGTCACGGAACCCTATCCACCACAGGAACGGACGACGCATCGCACACGACGGCTCTTGGAAGACATGATCACGCGGCCACCAGATTCGTTGGTGATCCAGACGCATACGCCGCTGATTATTGATGACCTTCCGATATTGGAAGAAATTCACAGACAGTGCCAATTGCAGATCAACATCACCGTTGAAACAGATCAGCCCACATTACCTCACCCCTTTCCTCGTCATGCGTACACTCCAGAGTCTCGTATCAAGGCCCTTCAAACTTTACGGAACGCCGGGCTCCACACTGTCGCCACAGTGAGTCCCTTGCTACCGCTACGCGATCCTTGGCAGTTTGCGATAGACTTAGAAGCCAGCAGCGATCGTGTTATCCTGGATCATTATTTGCTTGGTGACGGAAGCCCTGAAGGCAAACGCACGCAACGCACCGCGCTTCCTCAACTATTGACTGACACAGGCTTTCATGAATGGAACACGTTAGAAAAGTTTTACGAAGTCGTGGATATCTTTAAAGAAGTTTTTCGCGATGCCGACCGAGTTGGAATCAGCCAGGAAGGATTCAATGCAGACCACAGCGTGTCCTTAAAATGATGACGAGAAATGCATTGGCAAAGAGGTTCAGAATGGGACACCATCCAGACAACACACATTGAGAGGTCTCATCACCGTATGAAAGCAGCTCCTATTCCGGAAAACGAACCAGAACGCCTGGCCGCACTTAATACTTACAACATACTGGACACCCTGCCTGAGGAAAACTTTGATGACCTCACAAAGCTGGCCTCGGCTATTTGTCAAACGCCCATTGCCCTCATCAGTCTGATCGACCCCACACGGCAATGGTTCAAATCTGCTTGCGGACTTGATACAACGGAAACCCCTCGCAACATCGCCTTCTGTGCCCATGCTATCCTCGAGCCAGACCTCATGGTTGTCCGTGATGCATTGGCCGATGATCGATTTTCTGATAATCCTTTAGTCACCGCCAAGCCTTTCATCCGGTTTTATGCTGGCGCTCCCTTACGAACAGCTGACGGTTTACCCTTAGGCACGCTCTGTGTCATTGATCAAGTTCCTAGAGATCTAACGTTGGAACAGCAGGAAGCCTTAAGCAGATTAGCCCGACAAACCATGGCGCTCATGGAATTGCGACGTCATATTCGCGAACAAAGATTGCATGAAGAGGAATTGGCGTTGCGAGACCGATCTATTGACTCCGCGACCAACGGCATTCTCATTGCCAATGCTCGCCAGCCAGATATGCCTACTGTCTATTGCAATACCGCTTTTGAAAAAATTACGGGCTATTCCAAAGATGAAGTGCTTGGGAAAAACTGCCGTTTCCTTCAAGGGGAAGACCACGATCAACCGGGTTTGGACGATATTCGCAAAGCCATTCGGCATGGCACTGAAGCCAAGGCGGAGTTGAGAAATTACAAAAAAGATGGAACTTTCTTTTGGAACG
>JAJDBO010000337.1 GCA_029261305.1 Nitrospirales bacterium | reverse complement strand
TTTTGAAGAGACGGTGATAATCTTTTCCCCAGGCGTAGCGAGCAATCCTCCCATTTCCTGACCCCTCATCGGGATCCTTGTCAGTCCAATAATTGATTCCGACGCTGATGATGGACTGGCAGCCAGGTAATACTTTCCTAGGGTCGGCTCGACGATCTGGCTCTTTTTCCATCCACTGCATGGTTCCGTGATAGCCAAAGGCCATCCAGTCACTTAAGTGTTTGAGGAGCGACTTGGCCGGGAGAGGAGTGGTCTCGGGTTGCTGGGGAAATGGCTCGCAGTCTTGGTCCGTGAGGCGGCTAATGCCAACGACATCAAAGCCATGGGTGATGGCAGCCTTTTTAATCGATTCAGCTAAAGATAGCACGGTCACCGAGGATTCAGATAAATGTGTGGGAAACTTCAGACGTTCGATATGGCGTCAATGTTTCGGTCGAGGTTGCGCTTTGTACCCGGGGTTCCCGCCAGCGCAATTGAATTTGACGCTGAACTGGGCAGAACAATTGTCGGTAGTACAAGGACCACAGGAGGCCGTGATCTTGGTGGTCCAATCCGTTTTTGTCTTGTCGAATTGGCATTGGGTTCCTCCACCCTTTGAAATGTCGGCCCAGGGTTGGTCATAGCCAGGGACCTTTGCGGTGGTGCAGCCATCGGGAATCGGCACTTCACAAGACCGACCCTGTTCTCCCTTCTCCATGCCGATAGTGCACATGGATTCTGCTTGAGGTTCGGCAAAAGAAGGCGGGGTTTGTCCTAATATCACGCCACTGATTACTACAAACATCAAGTATCCGACCAAATAATGCTTCATAAGCTTTGTCCTTTCGGCAAAAACCCAAGTGTGTTTCGATGACTAAGGATATATAACACAGAAGACTTTGGTCAGGCCACCAATGTGGGATCTCTGTGAGGGGGGCATGTTTGTAAAAAAACGAAGGCCCCAGAAGTGTTCCTTCTGGGGCCTTCAAAGAGCGAGGCAAATCCAAATGCCGGGAAATTACATCATCCCAGGCATTCCACCCATTCCGCCCATGCCACCCATGCCACCGTGGTCATGGCCACCGCCGCCACCATCAGCTTTTGGTTCTGGCAGATCAGTGATGGTCACCTCAGTGGTGAGGAGCAAACCAGAGACACTGGCGGCATTTTGCAATGCGCAACGAGTGACTTTGGTTGGGTCAATGACACCAGCTTCGACCATGTCAACATATTCGTCAGTCCCTGCATTGTACCCATGGGTCGCTGCAGCGTTGCGCACCTTATCGACAACGATTGAACCTTCGACACCGGCATTTTCGGAAATCAAACGAATGGGCTCTTCACAGGCGCGGCGTACAATATTCACACCGAATTGTTGGTCACCAGCGAGTTTCAATTTTTCGAGCGAAGGAACGCAACGAAGGAGAGCCACACCACCACCAGGAACAATACCTTCTTCCACGGCGGCTTTGGTGGCATGAAGGGCGTCTTCAACGCGGGCTTTCTTTTCCTTCATTTCGATTTCTGTCGCGGCACCTACGTTAATCACGGCCACACCACCAACGATTTTTGCTAACCGCTCCTGGAGCTTTTCGCCATCATATTCGGACGTGGTTTCTGCAAGCTGCGCCTTGATCTGTTTCACGCGGCCTTCAATTTTCTTGGTATCTCCAGCGCCTTCAACGATCGTGGTGTTGTCTTTATCGATAGTCACGCGCTTGGCACGGCCAAGGTCGGTGAGCTTCACGTTCTCTAATTTCAATCCGACTTCTTCTGAAATCACTTGACCTCCGGTGAGAATGGCAATGTCTTCGAGCATGGCTTTGCGTCGATCGCCAAATCCAGGAGCTTTCACGGCAGAGATATTCAAGGTCCCACGAAGTTTATTGACCACGAGTGTCGCTAAGGCTTCGCCTTCGACATCTTCAGCCAAAATCACGAGGGGTTTACCCATCTTTGCGACTTGCTCCAGAATTGGGAGCAAATCTTTCATGGCACTGATTTTTTTCTCGTTGATGAGAATGAAAGCATCTTCCATGACGGCTTCCATGCGCTCGGCGTTGGTCACGAAGTATGGAGAGATGTAACCACGATCGAATTGCATTCCTTCCACGACATCTAATGAGGTGCTCATGGATTTGGCTTCTTCCACGGTGATCACACCATCTTTACCAACTTTGTCCATGGCTTCGGCGATGAGATCGCCAATGGTGGAATCATTGTTGGCAGAAATAGAACCGATTTGGCCGATTTCTTTTTTTGTTTGGCACGGCTTGCTAACTTTCTTCAATTCCTCAACGGCCACGTCCACGGCCTTGTCGATCCCGCGCTTTAATTCCATGGGATTGGCACCGGCGCTGAGATGTCGGACACCTTCGCGGTAAATAGCCTGAGCCAACACGGTGGCAGTCGTGGTTCCATCACCAGCGATGTCACTGGTTTTACTGGCGACTTCTTTCACCAGCTGGGCACCCATATTTTGGTAGGGATCAGCCAAATCAATTTCCTTGGCAACGGTCACACCGTCTTTGGTAATGGTGGGAGCACCAAATTTTTTGTCTAAAATGGCATTCCGGCCTTTGGGTCCTAACGTGGCTTTCACGGCATTGGCCAATTGATTGACCCCAGAGAGTATGGCCGCTCGGGCTTGATCGCTATACAGTAACTGCTTCGCCATAATGTTCCTCCATCGAATTTTTAAGTGAAACTTTAATTTCTAGGTATTCATTTTGCAAAAATTGGCTGAATGCCAAGTATCACACTTATGCGTCAACGAAGACGCCTAAAATGTCTTCTTCACGAAGAATCAGACAATCGTCATTTTCAATTTTAATTTTTGTCCCGGAATACTTATCAAACAAGACTTGATCCCCAACTTTCAGGGTTTTGACATCTTGTCCAGCCCCTTCGATGGTTCCGCGTTGTGGTTTTTCCCGTGCTGAATCAGGAACGTAAATGCCGCCAGCCGTGCGCTCTAATTCTTCGGTATAGGTCACAAATACTCGGTCACCTAATGGAAGAAACCCTTTAGCTGCGGTCCCTTTGCTTTCTTTTTCTTCTTTTTCCTTGGTAGCCATATTAAAACTGCCTCCTTTTGTTGAAAAAAATTTGATTCGTTAATGTGCTGATTTTGTACTGTCTTATCCGTGACGGGACAATTTCCTCAATTTTCTATGCTGCAAGTTGTAGATAAATCGGCCTTTGGGAAAGTCAAGGCCTCGATTAAGAAAAATTCTGCTTTCCCTTGCATTTTCATTGCCTAAATAATGTGTGAATCTGTGGAAATCCAGAAATTAAAGATGACTTAAAATTTGAGTTCATCAAAATCTTTCACCTCTGATTTCATGAAATCTCTCAGTTTTTTGATGATTTTTGCCTCTAGTTGCCGTGACCGCTCCTTGGTGATGGAATATTTCTGCCCTAACTCCTCTAGGGTGAGAGGTGTCTCGGATAGTAGTCGGTTCCTGAGAATGTCCTCTTCGCGTTCATTAAGCGTTTTGGCAAATTCTCCAAGTTTTTGCCGAAACAAGACTCGAAGCTGATCTTCGGCTAGAGAGTCGTCAATTCTGGGGGATTGTGATGGAAGCAGGTCGAGAAATGTCCCTTCTCCTTCTTCGCTGTTGATGGGCTGATCCAGTGATAATTCCCATCCACCGAGCCGCTGATCCATCTCCACTACATCCCGCTCGCGAACCTGAAGACGATCTGCGAGTAGTTTTGCATCGGGGACAAAGCCCAAACGCTCAAGTTTGGCTTTTTCTTTTTTCAAATTGTAGAAGAGTTTGCGTTGCTCCTGGGTGGTCCCAATTTTCACAAGACGGTGTGAGTTCAAGAGATACCGTAATATAAACGCTCTCACCCACCAGGCGGCATACGCATAGAAACGTACATTCCGGGTGACATCAAACTTTTTAATGGCTTGCATGAGGCCGACATTGCCTTCTTGAATTAAATCCATCTGGTCCGCACCGGTATGGGAATATTCTTTGGCAATGGCGACACACACTCGCAGGTTTGCGAGGATGAGTTTGACGGCAGCCTCCCGGCTCCCCTGGGTCTGATATTCGTGAAAGAGCTGCATCTCCTCTTCTTTGGAAAGGAAGGGATACCTACGTATTTCAGCTAAGTATTGATTGAGCGCAGTCCTAGGTATGAGGGAACTTGTGTCAGACGAGGGCGTTTTCTCACTTTCTGCTGGGGGAAGGGTGCCCCTGAGGAGTTCAGGACCCTCATCTTCCAATGAGAATTCTACATCAACGACGTCTTCTTCAGTCTGCAACTTCTCTTGGTCTTTGGGGGTCTTGGGATCTTTCATCTAAGCGTTTTTCTTTAAGCGAAATTTTGGTAAATCTCTAAGAGTTCCAGAAAATTATAAACACGAAGTCTCAGAATGACAAAGATGGTTTCATTGCTTTCTTCTTACAAGGAGCACGCGAATTGCGACAGCAAAATCGGATCTTCTATAGTGCAAACAGCTATTTAGGGCATACGGTGCTGATGAGAATTTAAAATATATGATGTGTCAACTAGATCTGTTGGGTTAGTTAATGAGACTACAAGCGTTAAAAATGGGACATTGGCCATCCTTGTTGGGGGCCTGGCTACACTTTGAAGTAAGTTTTATGGTGTGGCTGTTAATTGGGGCCCTGGGTGTCGCCATTGCTCAAGAATTTGATCTAAGCGCCACCGAGAAGGGTTTTCTTGTAGGCGTCCCTCTTCTTGGTGGGGCGCTCATGAGAATTGTTGTTGGTCCTTTTGCTGATCAATTTGGGGCCAAGCGAGTTGGACTCGGGATCTTAGGGCTTGAAGTGGTGGCTCTTTCATTGGGTTGGATTTTTGGAGACAGCTATTTCCAGATGTTGGGTGTGGGGTTGCTCCTTGGATTTGCCGGGGCTAGTTTCGCCATTGCCTTGCCCCTCGCCAGCCTGGCATATCCACCTGAACATCAAGGCCTCGCCATGGGGGTGGCCGCGATTGGGAATAGTGGGGTGTTGCTGGCGACCTTCTTTGGTCCACGAATCGCAAACCTGATTGGATGGCATGGAACCTTTGGGGTCATG
>JAJDBO010000336.1 GCA_029261305.1 Nitrospirales bacterium | reverse complement strand
TCCTCTTCTACCTGATGGACTCCTACCGAGAGTCGCCGTACCTAGACGCTCTTGGGAATGAGCGAACCTTGTGTGAGCCCAGCGAGTTGGGCCGCCCTCTGGTGGCTTGAGTTCATCTCATGCAATGAAGCTGGACAGGACGTCAATGGTTTTTTATGGCCAGAATCTACCGACGGACGGTGGCTAGCTGAAACTCTCTTTCATCTGGATTCGAATTACTGAGAGGAAGGTGGGTCGTCCTGAATAATGCCAAGTTTTTCCATGCGACCCCGCAAGGTCGAACGATTGAGCCCCAGCAGTTGGGCTGCGCCTTTTTCTCCCGACACTCGCCATTTGGTTGCCTCTAAAGCCTGCAGAATATGTTGTCGTTCCATTTCTTCGAGAGATAAAAATTCCGCGGTTTTGGGTGAGGAGTGAATTGGAGGATGGGGGGCAGAAGCAGAGTCGATAGGGGCGACGATCGTTGATGCCGATTGTTTCCCAGGCCATTCACCGATCTGGATTGTGGAAGTCTTCGTGACAATCACCGCTCGCTCAATGACGTTTTCCAATTCGCGTATATTTCCCGGCCATTCATAGTTCCGCAGTTCGTGCATGCTGTCGTGGTGAATCTCTTCGACGACCTTCCCATACTTGATGGAAAATTTATTGAGAAAATGCTCTAAAAGTTTTGGGAGATCATCTTGTCGCTCTCGCAGGGGCGGAATGTGAACGGGAAAGACATGGAGCCGATAGTAGAGATCTTCACGAAACCGTTTCTGGGCCACGGCGTCTTGAAGATCTCGGTTGGTGGCGGCAATGATGCGGACATCCACTTTTTGTGTGGTTTGGCCACCGACTCGCTCGAATTCTTGTTCTTGAAGCACACGAAGGAGTTTCGATTGAATATCTAGGGGGAGTTCTCCGATTTCGTCAAGAAAAAGGGTGCCTTCATGGGCGAGTTCGAACCGTCCTAGTCGTTTGGCCGTGGCTCCGGTAAACGCACCTTTTTCATGACCAAAAAACTCGCTTTCAAATAAATCTTTGGGAATGGCCGCGCAGTTCACTTTGATCATTGGCATAGTGGCTCGTGGGCTTTGTGTATGAATGGCTCTTGCCAACACTTCTTTCCCCGTTCCAGTTTCGCCAATGATCAAGACCGTACAATCTGTTTTGGCGGCCTGGCCCATCTGATCCAGCGTGTCTTTCATGGCGGGGCTGCCCCCGATCATTCCATTGGTTTCCTGTTCTGATTCCAGCTCGGCCTTGAGATATTGCACGGTGCCTTTGGTGCGCGTATGGGCGTTGATTTCTGCTTGCAGGATGCGATTCCGTTCTTCGAGTTGCGCTTTTTGGATTTCCAATTCACAGCGGAGTTCTCGCAAAGCTAGATGAGTTTTTACCCTGGCCAACACTTCTTCTTGACGAAATGGCTTGGTGATATAATCCACTCCGCCGGCTTCAAACCCTTTGACTTTTTCTCCTGTTTCCGAGAGTGCGGTCATAAAAATAATGGGAATGTCGTTCGCCTCAGGGTCTGCTTTTAATTGGCGACAGGTTTCAAACCCATCCTGCATCGGCATCAAGATGTCCAACAGAATGAGGTCGGGAGATACCTGCCGGAGGACATCCTTGGCATCATTGCCATTTTCTGCGACGAGGACTTTGAAGCCCGCGTCCTCTAAAAACGCAGAGACGACTTGGAGATTCCTTGGTGTGTCGTCCACCACCAAGATTGTCCCATGGTGATCGGGGAGGGAGGTCATGATTCGGAGTCTTTCAGACTATCGAGAAATATGCGCAATTTTTTAATCTGAAACTGTTGGGCCAATGTTCGCACGGTATCGACAAAGTGTTGATAGGTGGGTTCGGCTTGCTCAAGCGACTGCACATGTTCGAGGACTTGTGCGATGTCCCCCGATGCCACTAATTGTTTGAGTTCTTGTATCAATTCACGAGAGGGAATTGCGGGCCTTGGTGAAGAGGGGCCTCCATCAGGAGGGACCAAGGCCGCGAGTCCGTCGACTTGATCATAGATGATGTCGAGCTGGAGATGTTCACAGAGGAGTCGTACGAGTTTGCCGATTCGAAAGGGTTTCGACAAAAATCCGTTGGCTCCTGCATCAAGACATTCAGTTCGGTTGTGATCGAAGGAACTGGCGGATACACCCAAGATGACCAAGGTTTCCCCATCGTGTTGGGTCCGAAGCTGTCTGGTGGCGTCCAATCCGTTGAGGAGCGGCATCCGCAAATCCATTAACACCGCATCTGGTGTGTTTTCGGCGACTCGTTCCAGGCATTCCTGGCCGTTGGTGGCTTGTTGGACGACAAAGCCTAGAGGTCGAAGGGCATCGGCCAAGAATTGGCGGTTATCCGATTTATCATCCACGACCAATATTTTCCGCTTTGGCCCAACCACGCTAAGAATGGCCCGATCCTCCAGCTCAAGGTCCTGTTCGTTTAGGGCACCTTCAGGAAGTTGTAGATCGAACCAAAAGGTGCTGCCTTGGCCATGGATGCTCGAGGCATCCAATGTTCCGCCCATTAACGATACGAGTTTTTGACTGATGGTGAGGCCGAGACCGGTGCCTTCTGGCATCAGGTTTGAGTGATGGATTTGCCGAAACGCTTCGAAAATTGAAGTGAGGTCTTCAGGCGTGATCCCAACCCCTGTATCTTCCACCAAAAACCGAATGGACTCATCATGGTAGCCCACTTTGAGGGCTACGCCTCCTTCTCTTGTATACTTGATGGCGTTGTCTAGCAGATTGATTAACACTTGTCGGAGTCGTTTGATATCGCCCATGACGATGCGTGGAAATTCTGAGAGGAGTTCGAATGTGAACATGACTCCCTTGTCTTCAGCTCGTGCGCGCATGATGTTGACTAAGGAGTCCAGCATGGTCCCCAGCGAAAACGGCTCAATATAGATGTCGAGGCTTCCCGCTTCGATCCGTGTGAGATCGAGAATTTCATTGATGAGCCCGAGTAGGTGTTCTCCAGACTGCTCAATGACCGACAAGGCTATCTGATGCGTGGACGCCACGGTCTTGTCATTTTTGAGGAGTTGGGCATACCCCAAGATTCCCGTCAGAGGGGTGCGAAGTTCGTGGCTCATCGTCGATAAGAATTCGCTTTTAGCCCGATTGGCGAGTTCAGCCGTTTCCTTAGCTTTGTAGAGTTCGCGCTCAGCCTCTCGACGTTTGGTGCTATCTTTTCCATAGACTGTCACAAACCCTTCTTCATGAAAGGGGACAAAGAATAGTGAATAACTTTTTTGTTCGTATTCAACATCAAGGTATTGATTTGAACGAGTGCCAGTAACCTCTTCAATGATGTGACAGATAGAAGATGGCGCGACTTTCCCGGTCTCGGCTCCCCATGTAGTCAGAATGGGGTGACTCGCTGGGTTGGCGTAGAGGATGGTTCCATCAAAGGCTAGCCGAAGAACGGGGTTGGGATTGTTATCAGGAAACTTCGTACTTCCTTTGGCGGCTTTCTCTGCGGCCTTTCGAGCCGAAATATCGCGAAGAAACCCGCTAAAGATAATCTTCCCATGTGAGGGTATAGGGGTAATGCTTAGTTCAACTGGAAATTCATGACCTTCTTTGTTGAGTCCGGTGATTTCGATTCGCTGTTTGAGCAGCTTGGCTTCTCCCGTTTCAACCAGTCGCTTTAGACCGGCACGATGGGCCGCGCGATATTGAGGTGGGACGATCATCGCCTCTAACCTCTGGTCAATGGATTCTTCTCGTGTCCAGCCAAAGATTATCTCAGCTTGATGGTTCCACCCAGTAATAATCCCTTCTCCATCCATGGAGATCACGGCATCCAGGGCATTATCGACGATAAGTCGCATGGTTTCGTCACTCTCACGGGACCCCGCTTCAATCCATTTGGAATGAGTGACATCAATCATGGAGGCCACCAGTTGCTGGGAGGCTGGCCCACTGCTACGAACGACCTGTCCACGATCGTAAATATAGGCGTAGCTCTCATCCGCGCAAAGAAACCGGTATTCTACTGACCAGGGAGAATCTTCTGTGTTTTTTGCTTTCTCAAGTTTCTCAAGGACGGCTTCTCGATCTTCCGGATGGAGGCGATCTTGCCACCATTGGCGCGTGGCTCCCATCTCGTGATTGGCATAACCAAACGCTGCCGTTTTGCCCAATTTCCAGGTCATGGTTTGTGTGTTGAGATGGTCAATACGCACCACACCACACATTTGCGCGACCATCCCCCACGGGTCTGCGGTGGCAGACAGCTCTGGTAACTCATTCATTGACAATTCCTGCCTTTGGTTTTTGTCGTCCACTGGCGATCCTTGTTTTTTCCGTCTCAAAAAATTTTTGTTGTTAAATATGGATTTGACGGAGCCATTAGCTGCGATAGATATCCACAGCAATCTATTTTATGAAATGGTCTTGCTCTTTTGTCACAGAAGAGGCTAGGGACAAATTCCTGTTTTCCTGAATTTGAGGAGTGTATCGCCTCATGCCTCAAAAGTCACAATTTTTTGACATGTGTCCCTTCTATGTTTAGGTGGCAAATTACCATACAGGTGGTAACAGATGTGTAACAGATTCAAAAAAATAATGGGATATGTGGAAATTCTAGGACTCGGGTTTGTTGGAATGCCTGGCGGCCAGATAGGGTCGTGAAATTCCCCCCCAACAAAGGGAGGGAGTTCGCGAGGGTTTATCGAAAAAAAAGAGTGGTTTATGTCAGTTGCTATCGCGATGGCAAATTACTGAAAGGGAGCCACATATTTTTTGAAATATTCTTTTGATTGTTCTTGGGCTTTTGAGATACAGGTGGGACCAAGAATTCTTCTGAGTTTATCTCGCAGATCTACGGCAAGTGTCGACTGTCCTTGGGCGGCGGAAATATTGGCCCAAGCATAGGCTTCGATATCATCCTGCGGGACACCCTGTCCATTGGTGTAGAGTAACGCAAGATTGTATTGGGCATTGACATGCCCATGCTCAGCAGCTTGGATATACCACTTGCGTGCCTGGACGAAATCTTTGACAACTCCTCGGCCATGGTCGTACATCAGTCCAAGATTATTTTGACCTTCAGCACTGCCCTGTTCGGCTGCTTTGAGAAACCATGTTCGCGCGAGTCCATAGTCCTGAGGAACATCACGCCCACGTCTATACTCCAGGCCAAGACTGACTTGAGCCTTGGCATCCCCTTGTTCGGCGAGTTGCTGAAGTTCAGCAACGTTGACTTTCCCTTTGGCAGCAAAGCACACAAAGGGATTCATCAAGAATACCGCAACCAAGATCACCGTTCGATGAAGCAATTTGCCGTTCATAATCTCATGTCTCCTTCATAGGGTAATTGTGTTGATTGCGTGCCAATATTGGGTGATTCACCTTTTCCGTAATTCTGTCCCTCATAGCCTTTTCTTGTGAATGTAGGATGGATGAACATCACCATTACTTTTCATAAGAGAGCCAGATTTCAGAAACCCGGGGATTCAGTTGTTGAATTGTGGGATTCGCTGAAGAGAATTCTTTATCTCCCAAGACATCGAGTTCTTTTTTGTTTTTTGGAAACTGATTTAGACTGAAAAGAACATGTGTTTCGCATGCCGATGATAGTGGAGGTTCAAGGTCGCCACCAGACCAGGAAGTCTGGGTACCTCCATAATCATACGCAAACCCCTGCATCGTGAATGCTTTTCCATTGAGGGCTCCAACTTCATGCAGCGTTTGGCCTAGAGACAAACCATTCGTCGTTTTCCATGCACTTTTTTTACCTCGAATCCTGACAACTTTTGGATTCTGTTGGCGTTTCACGTTTTTCCAGAAAATTTCAACACGACCTAGGCCTGGGCCTCCGTGGATCACGCTTCCTTGCTCGTAAAAACCCTCACCCTCA
>JAJDBO010000335.1 GCA_029261305.1 Nitrospirales bacterium | reverse complement strand
GGATAAAAAGGCACCCGAAAAGGTCTCGGCAATTCCGGTCGTGTGCGACGAAGAACAATAATGGCTCCAATGGCGAGACCGGTAAAAATCGTGATGACGATGCCACTGTAAATCACGAGTTGCTCAAAGGTTCCAGAGAGGATCAAGACGGTCACCCAGATACTTTGAAGAATTATCGATCGCCCTGGAACATCTCCCTCGCCTTCTACTTTGGCAAAGTATGTTGGGAAGAGCCCGTCTTTGGCCATGGCATAATAGACACGAGGCCCGGCCCAAATCATTGCGCTCAAGGCCCCTGCGATTGACACGCATAAGAGTGCTGCGACAAGGCCTTCCGCCCTGGGGCCAAACAAGGCAACGGAAGCCTTTTCCGCAACAGGAAGAAGCGGTGGCTGGCCTAGCGTTGTCACAGGAAGGGCGTAGAAATAGACCAGGTTCAAGACGAAGTACAAGAGACCGACCAACAACGTTCCGCCGATCATGATCAGAGGAATGTTGCGCCTAGGTTCCATGATTTCCCCCGCGATGTATCCCACGGCGTTCCACCCCGAATAGGAATAGGTGACAAAAATCAGTGACACGAATATCGTTCCTAATCCTGGCGCCAAGTCAGGAGCTTTGACTTCCAGGTTTTCCCAATGGCCTTGCCCGAAGGCAACTGCGCCTAAAATGAGGCCCAGAATGGCTCCAATCTTCAATACCGTCAGAATTTGTTGTACAAACCCACCAACGCCGACTCCTGCAACATGAATGACGGTCAGTATCCACACCAAACCTAAAGCCAGGCCTTTCCCCACCAACACAGCATCGTGACCAGCCGGAAACACTTGAAGGGCATAGGAAGAAAAACTCACGGCTCCAGCAGCCACGGCCGCACCAAATCCAACGGTAAGCGATGCCCATCCGCTCAAGAATCCAAGCAGGGGGTGGTAGGCACGACTCAGATAAATATACTCCCCGCCTGCTATAGGGAAAACGGTCCCAAGTTCGCTGTAACAAATGGCTCCGATCAACGCCAGTAACGCCCCGATGATCCATAACACGAGGATGATGCCTGGGTCGCCAAGATCCCGAGCCATAAAGCCCGTGGTGGTAAAAATTCCCCCGCCTATGACATTGCTGATCAAGACGCACATGGCTGTGAAGCCACTGACTAGTCGAGAACTTTCAGGTGGACTTGCTTCGGATAAGGGATGTGGATTCAAAGGAGACTTTTGCACGCGATGACGCACACCATCAGTTTCAGTTAAAGAGTCAGGATTGCCGGGAAATCAAGATGACAATTTTCCCCTTGCACAATGAGTTCCATACCAATGCGACCACGGCTTTCAGTAAACAGGGAATCTCCCTTCCGACAAGTCCTCACAGAACAAGGGCAAATTATTGAACTTCTCCTGCACAATCGACTGAATGCGCTTTCGCACATCTTGAAGCCGAGCGCCCTTCCTGAGATTGACTTGCACTGAGGCGATGGCGGGTCGATCAATCCGCTGCCCAATCTTGCTGGTCAGCCACACCGTGACTTCCTGAATGGGAGGGACTTGGGAGTAAATCTGTTCGGCCAACTGATTAGCCAGGACATTATAAATTTTCCCAATGTGACTCACAGGGTTTTTCCCCGCAGCGGCTTCTCCGCTCATGGGCCAGTTCAAAGAAATGAGGCCATTGACTCGATTACCTCTCCCCACTTGTCCTGAATCTCCATGTTCAGCCGAGGTACCGAGGAGAGTCAGATACATACCGGCAGTCCCTTTATTGGGACGATCCAAGGCGTTGAAACGAATCGTGATCTTTTCAAAATCACGGGAGTGACTCGTGACATATCGCTTGATCGCTTTTTGGATTTTGGTTTTTCGGGAAAAATAGTCAACTTCTGATTTGATCGCCTTGGCAAGCAAGGGCATGGCGATCGTCAACGTCAATTCCCGATGAACTCGAACCCCCATGACTTTGACGTCCTCGCCGGTTTCAGGGAATTCCATCTTGAAAGACGGGCCGTTCAGAAATTGTTCAACTTGGAGCACGAGATTCTCTGTCGGTGTGAACGGTGCGTGCCCGACCGCTGCGGACGTGTCATTGGCCACGAGTAAGCTTCGTGGCCTTCTGAAAATATCTCCCAATTCAGCAGAAGCAGGTTTTAATTCGACTTGGTAGGAAATATGTCGGTTCGGATCGACATGGGGGAGATGATCTTTGACCCATGCCTTTGCCGTATCCACTGCAAGCTCTGCTACGGGAATCACGGTCCTTCCTAGTTTGACGGTGGCACGATCACCGATCACCAGGCGCATCGGTTCAATGACCCTTCCTCCTCCCATCCGACACTCGACTTGGCCGGCAACTAAGAATCCCTTATCGATATTGTGGTGAAGGATATAACCAAAGGCTTCCTTATAGGCCTTTGACAGTGCTATGGATATGTGTTCCGCAACGGCATCACAAATCGTATCTGGGTGACCCTTCCCTTTTCGTTCGACGATTTCCACTTCTTGGTCATACACGGGAAGGCCCAAAGATTCCTGGATGATGAGGTTAGGAAACATTCAATCTCGCTTTCGATGGGATGACGGAAAAGCAAGAAGACAAAAAACAGTGCTTCAGCTTTCCCTCCCAGCATTTTTCTGATGAAAAGGTTCTTCCCTCTTTTCTTTCTCTCATAGATTGACCGCCGCCCTAATTTGCACCGTATCTATTTTTATATAAGATATTTCCTTTTCTCGGGAACTAGGGAAAACCATAGGAATGTGCAGAAAAAGTATGAGCTTCCAAGAATAATGAAAAAAAATGAAGGATGGAACGGTAGGGACTTAAATGACAGTCTTGTTTTTCCCCCTGGTAAAAGAGAACAATACCCTATGAGAGGATGGTTAAATCATTGGCGCGAAGCGACCGTGGCTTTAGGACGAATTTATGAAACTCATGTGACAGCACCGGGAGGAAAGGTTTCCAAACGAAAATTTTTCCTTTCGGTTGGTACGGGGGTCATTTTCGGTGTGAAGGACAGCCCAAAGAGCACTCTTTGGCTCCTCACCGCCAAACATGTGTTATGCGAACCATCTGAAGATTGGGACCCTTCCAGTCTCGTTCTACGCTTTTCTTGGATGGATGAAATGTCGGTAGAGCAATATCCCGGGGTCACACTTCCCCTTAAAGTGGCAGGAAAGCGGCAATGGCATTCCCATCCAAACAAAACAGTCGATTTAGCTTGTATTCCCCTACGTTTTCGCAAGGCACCGCCTGGTCGCAAAACCTGGCCTCTTGTTTCATTTGAGGAAATTGGTACAAAGACAGATCTCTATGAGGGAGAACCTATCGTGGTATTAGGCTACCCCGATACGTTAGCCCCAGACTTTGGAGCGCGCCCCATGGTGCGACAGGGTATTGTCTCGTGGGTTTCTTCAAAAACTCCAGAGTCGAGTTTGTTTTGCATTGATAGCCATGTGTTTCCAGGAAATAGTGGCGGTCCGGTTTTCCGGTGGACTGAAAAACTTGATCGTTCAAAACGTAACCAGGGAAAACCTGATGTCTGCTTCTTAGGACTGGTCACACAAGCTAGAATTCATCAGCTACACTTACTGGCAGGTGGAAAAGAAATAGAAATCCATTTACAAAAAAAGAAACCGCATGAAACATTATTTTCTCAAAGCTACATTGGATTGGGGCTCGTGGAACCCGCAACGCGGGTCAAGGAGTTACTGCAGCTTGCCCAAAAGAAAAAGTCCAGAAAAAGAAAAACCGGACCAACAGCGAAGAAATAGGTTTCCTTCGGAGGAACTGAGAACTAGCGGCTTCACCAGGAAATAAGTAAGCTAACAATAAGGGATAGTCTAAAAAGGAAAGCAACACATCTAGTGATGTGTGAGAAGAATGCCTAAGGTTTATTTAGCCACGAGAAACTCTTCTATAGGGAAACAGAATGGATATTCATTGATTCCAAAATCACCAGGAAACATACAGACATAACGACATGACCAAAAATATCTTTGTTGTCGGCTTAGATCCTTTCAACAACCGAAAACTCAACGCCATTGCTCAGAAAAAAGGGTATGCCATTCACTCCCTCCTTGATGTCCGCGAGGTGAAACAGGCTGACCAAATTCCCGTGGAGCCCCTGCTGGCCAAAGCCAAAGAAGCCCTTCGAGCATTTCCAGGCAAGGTTGACGCAATCGTAGGGTATTGGGATTTTCCCGTGACATGTTTGGCACCATATTTATGCAAGCACATGGGCTTACCGTCCCCTACTTTTGAAAGCGTGCTGAAATGTGAAAATAAGTATTGGTGCCGACTAGAACAGAGCAAAGTGATCGAAGAGCATCCCCGATTTTGTGCCTTCAATCCCTTTGATGAAAATGCGTTGTCCAAGATCAATCTGAACTACCCTTTCTGGATCAAACCTATTAAGGCCTTTGCTTCGCAATTGGGTTTTCGGATCCACAATGCCAGGGAATTTCACGAGAGCGTCGCCGAGATCCAAAAAGGCATTTCCCGCTTTGCCGATCCGTTTACCTTTTTTCTCAAGCAAGTAGACCTTCCGAAAGAAGTAGCGCATATCCATGGCGGATATTGCCTGGCTGAAGAGATCATCACTGGAAGACTATGCACGCTGGAAGGGTATGTTTGGGATGGAGAGGTCGTTGTGTATGGAGTAGTTGATTCGATTCGGGAACCCAATCGGTCAACATTCGCACGGTATGAATATCCCTCCAAACTGCCGATGCGCATTCAAGAGCGAATGATTGCCATTGCAAAAAAAGTGATGACACATCTTCGGTACAACAATGCCCCGTTTAATCTTGAGATGTTTTATGATGAAGCCCATGATCAGATCTGGCTGTTAGAGATCAACCCCAGAATTTCTCAATCGCATTGCGACCTGTTTGAAAAAGTGGATGGCGCCTCTCATCACGAAATCATGATCGACCTGGCACTAGGGAAGAAACCGGACTTCCCGCATCGGAAAGGCGCCTTTGGCCATGCGGCAAAATTTTTCTTCCGTGTGCACGAAGATGGCGTGGTCACCTATGCACCAACTGAGCAGGATATCGAACAGGTCAAAACGTTATTTCCGGGGACCCTAACAAACTTTCATATCAAAACCGGTATGCGTCCCTCTGACCTTCTTTATCAAGAGAGCTATAGTTATGAATTGGGGTATGTGTGCATGGGAGGCAACAATGAACATGAACTGCTTGAGAACCATCGTAAGGCCTTGGATTACCTCCGGTTCGAAATTTCCCCAGAAGAAAATATTGCCCATGTCAGTCAATAAGATAGTTGGACGTTCATGAAAAGCCTTACCACATTTCCCCATGCCGTGCGTGAAATCGAAAATATCTGGATTCCCATGTCAGACGGCACCCGCCTGGCCGCGCGGATTTGGTTGCCGGACGATGCCGAAAGCAAACCAGTACCCGCGATACTCGAATACATTCCTTATCGAAAACGAGACGGAACCGCATACCGAGATTCTCTCACTCACCCCTATTTCGCTGGACACGGCTATGCCTGCGTACGGGTAGATCTTCGCGGAAGCGGGGAATCCGAGGGCATTCTCACCGACGAATATTTAGAACTGGAACTACAAGATGGTGTGGAGATTCTCCAATGGATCGGCAAACAGCCTTGGTGCACCGGTCAAATCGGGATCATAGGCATTTCGTGGGGCGGGTTTAATGGTTTGCAGATTGCCGCCAAGAACCCACCTGAGCTGAAGGCCATCATCACCCTGTGCTCAACGGATGATCGCTACGCCGACGACATTCATCACATGGGAGGCTGCTTATTGGGAGACAATCTTTCCTGGGCCTCCACCATGTTCGCGTATAATTCCTGTCCTCCGGACCCAGCCCTAGTCGGTGATCTCTGGCGCGACATGTGGCTTGATCGACTAAAGAACAGTGGATTATGGCTCGACACATGGTTGGGCCACCAACGACGGGATGCGTATTGGAAACATGGGTCCATTTGTGAAGATTTTTCGGCCATCACCTGCCCCGTCTATGCGATTAGTGGTTGGGCCGAT
>JAJDBO010000334.1 GCA_029261305.1 Nitrospirales bacterium | reverse complement strand
CCTCTCAGAAAAAATGAGTCAACTTAGACACCAAAGAGCCAAAGCCACTTAACCAGACACCGTCTTTACCCATTTTTCGTACCCGTTAAGATATTGAGTGGGCAATCGTTCATCGGTTCCAATCATCCGTTCTGTAGATTGCGACCAGCGAGGATGAGGAACCCGTGGATCCACATTGGCCACCAAATCATATTCATGAGGAACCAGTGTATTCCAAAAGGTTTTGGGTTGCTCAGCGGTGAATTCCATAGAAACAATAGACTTAATACTCTTAAATCCATACTTCCACGGCACAACTAACCGAATCGGAGCCCCATGTTGTTTGGGCAGCGGATGACCATAAATTCCAGTCACTAATAAGGCCAAGTCATTCATCGCCTCAGCCAGCGTGAGACTTTCGGTATAAGGCCATGGTCCATATCCCCGCTGTCCCATCGCAATATTAGGAGAATGGAATGAAGTCAACCGAATAAAACGAGCGGTACTGAGAGGTTTTACTTTATTGAGTAACACTCTCAATGGAAACCCAGTCCAGGGTACGGCCATGGCCCAGGCTTCAACACAACGATGTCGATAGAGACGTTCTTCCAACGGCATAGTTTTTAGTAAGTGATCAATATCTATGATTTGGGGGGTTGAGACTAATCCTTTAATCTCAAGTGTCCAGGGCCTTGGCTTAAAACCCCCAACCCGTTTCCAAATATCATCCTTGGCTTCACTGAATTCATAAAAGTTATTGTACTGAGCCGCAATATGTTCTTCTGTGATGGCCCGATGTACCGCAAACTCTGTATTGGGTTCGGCCGGATACACCTGACGATCTAGATCAGAAAATTCAAAATTCTTGGGGTTCTTTGAAAACTCCTCCTCACTAACGGGCATCGAGCACCCCACCAGACCACCTGCAGCCAACAACGCACCTGCTCCGACTAATTTCAAATAGGAACGACGGGAAACCGAATCCGTAAACACCGACTCAGGGGTCACCTGACTCTCAGGAATCCGCCACACTGTTGGAATGATCACATTAGACATTGTTGACTACACGAGATTGCCAAAACCCTTTGCCCCCAGCAGTCACGATTTCAAAAAAAAAGGAGAGGCTTTCACCTCTCCTTTTTCGTACAGACACGTCACGCATCATTACCCAGACACTAGACATTGACTAGCCACAGGCTAACCTATCCCGTAGCTTGTTCAGTCGTAGCATTTTTGGCGACATTAGCAGCTTGTGGCCCTTTAGCACCCTCGACCATGTCAAACTCAACTGTCTCCCCTTCCTTCAAAGTCTTAAATCCTTCCCCTTCTAAAGCGGAGTAATGAACAAATACGTCTTGCTCATCATCAATACGGATAAACCCAAACCCCTTTCGGTCGTTAAACCACTTCACAGTTCCGGTTTTTCTCTCGCTCACGGGTTCCTCCTTTTTTTGGACCCTGGAAACAATTTTCCTGGCTTCAAAGGCCCTAAAAAAAAACAAGCCGCAAAAGGCTAATCAGCCCCCTGCGGCATCCTGTAGAAAATAATATTCATTATAAAAACCTATAATAATAGGCAGGATCTACCATGAATATAAAAGTAAGTCAATAACAATAACTTCAAGTAGATAACTCATTACTTTCAATACTACCCCTTCCAGAATTTTCAATTCCCTCAGTTACCACTATTCCTGTTTTCAAGCCAGAAATTCATTTGCCGAAAATTTCATGAGTACTAGGCAATTTTTATCCATCAAGAATTTCTCACATAGACCATGAAACTATTAGAAAAACACAAAACATTCAATCAATTTAAGTATAAACACTGAACAGGAACCACTACACTTCCATTCAAATATTTTACTGATTTTAAACCTTAAAAAAATTCATAACACTATGATTTTTTTAAACTTTTAAAGAATATTTTTGGAAGGCACCATTATTGCTTTATCCACGATTAACTTCTGGCATCTAGGTCCCGATACACATAACTAGAAAACATTCGCCTACTAGGCATTTTTTGTTTCTCAACCAATAAAAAATTTTGAAATGAGTGAAGAGCATATGAGTGAACACCCCATACGTCAAACCCATTACGCCCCTTTCATCATGATGACAAATGACATTTCCTCATCGAGAAAGTCACCCAGGGAGTTTCCTATTATGATTGCAAAAAACTTACACCGTCTAATCAAAATTTCTGCCATAAATCTTTCCTTTCTGCTGTTACTTTCTCTCACAGTCACTCCAGCAGAAGTTCTTGGAGCTGGAAATGGTCAACTTAGCTGGACAGCAAATACCGAACCCGACTTAGCTGGATATGAAATTTTTTTTGGGGACCAGGATGGCGTCTATAATCACCCCAACTCACCAATATCAGTTGGTCTCGTTACTAGCTATGATTTTGCTCCTGGAATCCTCACCCCTGGCGTGACCTATTTCTTTGCCTTAAAAGCCAAAGACTCCTCAAATAATTTGAGCGGTCTTTCCGACCAGGAAGAAGGTGAACTACCTCCTGACACTTCTCCAAAATCCCTATCGGTAACCGTGAGCGGCAGTGGAAATGTAAGCAGTGATGTAGGGACCATTAATTGTCCCGCGACTTCCTGTACCGACACCTATAGCCACGGGACCGTCGTCACGCTAACCGCTGTGGCCGATGCAGGATTAGCCTTTGCAGGGTGGAGTGGGGCCGGATGTAGCGGCATCGGAAGTTGTGTGGCAACCATGGATCAAGCGCAGGCCGTCACGGCCACGTTTTCCGTGACCGGCGGTGGTTCTCCAGTGGTGGCGTGGACCGCAGCGGAACAGAACCCTGGCGGAAATTGGACGAATTCCGGATGGGACAATCGAAGTTTCAGAATCTTACTCGACGGGACCGCCATTACAACCACTGGATCGACAGTCCAGTTGACCCTTCAAGGTAGAGAATCTAGTAGTTACGCCGTGGAACGAGTTTCGCTGGTGCAACGGGATGGTAGTACGCTCAATGGAGTGGACAGTACTTTCCAGCACGTCACCTTTGGGAATTCCTGGGATAACGGAGTAACCGTGCCAGCTGGTGGAACAGTTACCAGTGATCCCATAGCCTTCGATCTTGTGGCCGGCCAAGATGTGTTCCTGACTTTCTGGGCGCCATCGGGACAGCCAACGGTGTATTACACGGCGGGTTCGGCCACATCGGCATGGACTATTCAAGGAACAGACCAAAGCCCCTCGATTGATTGGCAAGGACTGAGTATAACCAGCACTCGGACCTCTATCTATTTAGTCCAGACCCTGGAAGTACTCAGTGGGGGTGGAGGCGCTCCCAATCCCCTAACCATATCTTTATCAGGCAATGGGAATGTGAGTAGTGATATAGGGACCATTAATTGTCCCGCGGCTTCCTGTACCGACTCTTATTCGCCAGGAACGGTTGTCACGTTATCCGCAGTGGCCGATGCAGGATCAGACTTTGCTGGGTGGACCGGGGCTGGATGTAGCGGCATCGGGACTTGTGCGGTAACCATGGACCAAGCGCAGGCTGTAACCGCAACCTTTTCACTCATACCCCCAACCCAAGAAACATTAACGTTAGCCGTGACTGGCAGTGGGAGTGTGAGCAGTGATATAGGGAACATTAATTGTCCCGCGGCTTCCTGTACCAACTCCTATACCCAGGGGACAGTCGTCACGTTATCCGCAGTGGCCGGTGCAGGATCAAACTTTACTGGGTGGAATGGTGGAAATTGCTCTGGGACAGCTCCATGTGCTGTTACCATGGACCAAGCACATTCTGTCACGGCCACCTTTGAAAATGATCCACCTCCCGACACTACCCCTCCCACCATTGACATCACGAATCCAACTCAAGGCGAAGTGGTATCAGGAGTGGTTTCTGTCAACTCGAGTGCAAATGATAACATTGGGGTCGAAGGAGTTCGGCTTTTGGTCAATAACACCCCCTATGGCGTAGAAGATACGGTCGCACCTTATTCCATTAATTGGGATACCACAGCCCTACTCCCCAACTCATATAATCTCAATACCATCGCACGAGATGCGGCAGGATTAGAAACCACGTCAGCAACCATTACAGTCTCCATTCCACAGGCTCCGATTGACAATTCGTTCCCAAGTGTAAGTATTACGTCGCCGGGTTCCGGCTCTGATGTATTCGGCACGGTCTCCATTGATGCCACCGCCTCTGATAACATTGGTATTGTTGGAGTACGCTTCCTCAGGGATAATATTCTGATTGGATCAGAAGATTTAACCGCACCCTATTCTGTTCAATGGAATACCACCACCCTTCCATTGGGGCAGTATGATTTAACCGCCATAGCAAGAGATGCAGCCGGGAATGAAACCATTTCGGCGGTGGCCACCGTCAATCTACTTGGTCCACCAACTGGCACCCTTGATATCACCAATTTGATAGTTACTAGTGGCAAACCGTATGAAATTAAAATCGATAGTTTGCAAAATGGGGAGACCGTATACATCGACCGGTCTTATACATTCACTAACGTACCTGGAGCCATCTCAGGGGCGACCTATATTAAGACAGCCAATAATGACAAAAATAAGTCAGGAAATAATTTCTTGAGTTTCACGGTCAATCAGCAAGTAATGGTATATGTTGGCCATGACGTCCGTCTCACGAATAAACCTTCTTGGTTAAATAGCTTTACCGACACCGGAATGAATTTGGTCACCTCGGACACAACACTGGAGCTATATAGTCAATCCTTCCCAGCAGGTACTGTTGTTTTGGGCGGAAATTCTGGCAGCGGAAAAAGCATGTACTCGGTCGTAGTCGCTCTGGATGGTCCACCGGCTCCAGACACCACACCTCCGACCGTGAGTCTCATTGCTCCCATCGATGGACAAGAAGTCTCAGGGGTGGTGAATATATCTGCCACCGCCGCCGACAACATTGGGATCACCGGTGTCCGTTTCCTTGTTGATAACGTACAGATTGGAGCAGAAGACACTACCACGCCATACTCAATACCATGGGATACGAATCCTCTTACTCCTGGGTCCTTCAATATCACAGCCATAGCCAAGGACACATCCGGCAATGAAACCACTTCCGAAACCATTACCGTCTCGATTATTGATAATTCCTTCCCAAGTATAAGTATCACGTCGCCGAGTACCGGCGCTGATGTATTTGGCACAGTCACTATTAGTGCTACAGCCTCTGATAACGTTGGAGTAGTAGGGGTAAAATTCTTCAGGGATAATGTTCTGATTGGATCCGAAGATGTAACGGACCCCTATTCTGTTCAGTGGGATACCACGACTCTCCCATTGGGGTCATATGATTTAACCGCCATCGCAGAAGATGCGGCTGGGAATGAGACAACCTCCGCCACCGTCCAGATCACCATCATAGACCCACCCACTGGGCCCCTTAACATCACTAATCTTTCCGTGGAAAGTGGTAAAAACTATGAGGTCAAGATCGATAGTTTGCAAAATGGAGAGACCGTGTATATTGACCGATCGTATACATTCACGAATGTGCCGGGAGCCATCTCGGGGGCAACCTATATTAAGACTGCCAATAATGACAAAAATTCTTCAGGAACGACATTCCTGAGTTTTACTGTTGATCAACCCGTGACCGTGTACGTGGGACACGATGTTCGACTCACCAACAAACCAGCTTGGCTCAATAGTTTTACAGATACTGGCATGAATTTAGTTACCTCGGATACCACGCTGGATTTGTATAGCCAATCATTCCCAGCAGGCACTGTTGTTCTGGGGGGAAATAACGGACAAGGAAAGAGCATGTACTCTGTGGTTATCACTAGCAGTCCATAAATAAAAACGGGCAAATCTCCGGTACGCCAGAAAAATTAGAAAAGGACACACATTGGCCGGCTCACTCCTTACGGATGAGTCGGCCAAACTATTAGGAGAAAGGGAAGATTACGGTATCAATTCCAACCAAGCCCCTTATCTCTCAAATTGGGCTTGATAAAGAGTGCGATAGAGACCATCACGTGCGAGGAGAATGGAATGCGTGCCTTCATCAACCAGGCACCCGCGCTCTAACACCAAAATACGATCGACCTGTTGAAGAGTGGACAATCGGTGGGCAATCACAATAGTCGTTCGGCCTTGAGTTAACACATCTAAGGCTTCCCGAATTTTGACTTCTGTTTCCGTATCGATATTAGAGGTTGCCTCATCAAAAATAACAATTGGAGGATCTTTGAGGAGTACGCGGGCTATCGCCACACGTTGCTTTTGACCGACAGAAAGCTTCACACCTCGCTCTCCAATCCAGGTATCATATTTTTCAGGCAATTCCATGATAAATTCATGGGCTCGAGCAGCCATCGCCACCCCTTCAATATCTGATTGAGTGGCCTCTGGATTGCTATAGGCAATGTTGTCTCGAACCGTTCCATTAAATAAAAATGGTTCCTGCTGTACCAGTCCGACCTGACTTCGCAGATATGCTAAAGGCAAATCTCTGACATCAACACCGTCTAGAGATAGGCTTCCCCCTTTGACGTCATAAAATCTCATCATCAATTTAATCAAGGTACTTTTGCCTGCCCCACTTGGACCCACCAATGCCACTCGTTGGCCGGGAGGAATGTTTATGGTCACACCATTCAACACAGGGAGATCTTGCCGATAGTCAAATCTGACATCCTGTAACGATACAACCCCTTCGAGTTTTTCTTGAGGAGTTACCACACCCATACGATCCACGACATCAGGTTCAGTATCGAGAACTTCAAAAATTCGTTCGCTCGCGGCCAGAGCATGCTGCAACATGTGGTTCACTGAATGGATTTGATTAATTGGCACGTAAAACAAAGCTAGATAGAGCATGAACATAACCAAGTCACCAACCGACAACTGACCTGATGCAATTTCACTCGGACTGACCCACAGGACAAAAACTGTTCCCAAACTGCCAATGAAAATCATACTGGGTGAATAAACTGACCAAAGAAACATGGCCTGCAAGGTACTCGCATTCACTGCCCGGCTCTTTTCATCAAATCGTGCATGCTCATATTTATGTCGATTAAAGCCCATAGTTTCTCGAATACCTGATAAGGCATCTTGGAGATATGCACTTAAGTCAGCTGTACTTTTCCGAATCACGTGATAGTACCCATGCACCCGTCGAGAAAAGGTAATTCCCGAGAAGATCAAAAGTGGAATCGGGATTAAGGACAACAAGGCCAACTTCCAATTCAACGCAAAAAGAATAATAGTAATGCCCACGAGTGTAAGTGTCGCCGTCAACATACTTTCTAATCCATCGATAAATATCCGTTCGACATGTTCCGTATCACTCATTACCCGAGACATGATTTCTCCGGTAGACCGGTTTTCGTAGTAACTAATTGATAACCGTTGTAATGCATGAAACACTTGTTGACGCAGATGAAAAATCACCCGTTGTTCGAGAATATTGTTAAACCGGATCCGAAAGGAATTTAGAACATTTTTTAGTCCATAGGCCATTACCAATCCACTCAACACCCAGGGCAACAATTCCGTACGCTCGGCTTGAATTACATCATCGATAATCATCCCAATCAACTTGGGTGGGAGCAGATCAAAAATGGTGGCTAGAGAGGCAAAGGAAAACATCGTCACCACCAGACGGCGGTGAGGACGGAGATAACCAAGAATTCGAATAAGAGAATTCACGAGAAGATTGACAACCTATTTAAGAGAAAGAGTGTTTAGGCAGGATACTGACACAAAGGACCGTTATATCACGGTCGAGTTTTCTTCTTTCCAATATGAATCAAATTCTTTTAACTGAGTCAGCGTCGAGAGTTCGGTCATTCGATCAAGAAACACCTTGCCAAGCAAATGGTCCATTTCATGCTGGATGCACACACCATAAAGATCGTTGGCTTCAAAATCCAAAGGTTCGCCATGCCGGTCGAGTGCTTCAACTCGAACTGAAGAAGGTCGAGTCACCTTCCCTCGCAACCCATCCACACTCAAACACCCTTCCCACATCTCCACTTGCTCAGGGCCATAGAACACAATTTTCGGATTGATTAACACAGTATCAGGAAATCCAGAATCTCCCTCACAACCCATGACGACCA
>JAJDBO010000333.1 GCA_029261305.1 Nitrospirales bacterium | reverse complement strand
ATTGATTAAATCCAAATTGGGACTGGTTCCCGCACTGGCGGCCACTCCCCATTGAGTATGTTCAAAAATTGATGCCCACCGTTTTAAGCTTTCTTCAGTATTTCGTTTTTCCGTGATATCCCGTAACGATCCGGCCATGCGAAGTAAGTTTCCCTTGTCATCCCAAAAGGCTTGTCCTCTGGCACTAAACCATCGGTAGCCATCACATTTGGTAAGAAGCCGATATTCCACGTCAAAGGGTTCTTGTAGGTCAATGTGTGCATAGAGAGCAGCAAATATCCTATCTTTGTCGTCTGGGTGAAGGACTGTCGTCCAACTTTCTAATACGTTCGGGAACTCATGATCCTGATATCCTAAGAGTTCTTTAAATCGAGGTGACCACCATGCCGGCGTATGAGGCACATACCAAGGCTCGTTAGGTAAGACCACGCATTCCCATAACCCGTCGTAGGAACCCTTCACGGCTAAATCAAATCGTTCCATAGTGTCTTGTAGCGCCTGTTCATTTTGCTTTCGCTCAATAGCAATACTTGCAAGATTCGAGGCGGATTTGACTAGGTCTAGATCATGCGGATTAGGGGATTTGGGGTAGTTGTAATACATAGCAAAGGTGCCAAGAGTCTTACCTTTTGAAGAAAGCAGTGGTGTCGACCAGCAAGCATGGAGGCCATGGTTGAGCGCTAATCGATGACCTTGCTCCCAGAGAGGATCATTGGCAATGTCAGAGACAATGACGGGTTCTTTTGTAAATGCTGCCGTTCCACAGGACCCAGCGTTGGGTCCGATTTTGATGCCGTTAATTTTCTGGGAGAATGTGGGAGGTAAACTTGGGGCTGCGCCAAGCCATAAGGTATCACTTTCAAGAAGAAGAATGGAACACCACAGCCCTCGTGATCGGGCTTCAATCATTCGACAAATGTGTTCCAGTATCGATTGAAGGCCTTCTCCTCTTGCAAGACGCTCAAGTGTATCTTTTTGATCGTGGATGAGGGACTCTGACTGTTTTTGAAGCGTAATATCTTCGCAGACGATCAAGGCGAGCGATTGGCCTTCGGAATCTAGGATGACGCGTGCAGTTTCCTTTACCCAGATGGGGTCGCCACTTTTTTTAATTTTTCGAAATTCCCAGTGGGCAAGTTGAGAGGGAGTCTCCAAACACTGGGCAAATTGCTTCTGAACCTCGGCTTTGTCCTGGGGATGAAAAATGTTGAGGACAGGGTATCCCACGAGATCTTCTTGGGAGTAACCCAATTGATCTAGACCAAATTGGTTGACGGATTGAACGATGCCCTCCCGAGACACGGTGAAATACATGGTGGGGTTATTATGGTAGAGCGCTCGATAGGCCTGTTCGCTTCTTTGTAAGGCGTCTTCGGCAAATTTTCGATCGGTGATATCATGGGTGACTGCCAAATGTTCGACTTGGTTGGTAATTGGATTCTGAAAGGGGGCCGCATATGTTTCCATCCATCGTCTGGTGCCTTTCAGTCCTTCAATTTTAAATTGGAGGGTTTGAGGAGTTCCTTCTATGACTTGTTGATGCATCTCCTTGAAAGCCAGTCGATGTTCTGGCACGACCAAATCAAATACTGAGAGCCCAAGAGCTTCTTCTTCATTGCAGGCATCAATGAGGGTCAATCCTGCCGGATTCATGGAGAGTAGCGTGCCATCACCAGCAACCCGTTTAATACAACCAGGCCCTGTATTGAGCATGAGGGTGAGTAAGGATTCCCTTTGAGCTTTTTCCAGCTCCGTCTTTTGTCGAAGTAGCTCTGACGACGCACGGGCCGCAAAGATTTTCATGATGGAAATTGCTCGTTCGGTTTTCACATATGGTTTGGAATTGACAATGAAGAGATGTCCAATGGGTTTCCCATTTTCACAGGTCAGGGCCACGCCCAAATAACATTCAGCCTGGAGAGTTTGGAGATCTGTATCTTTTGGAAACATGGTCTGAACATTTTTTTGATGGACTGCAAGACCGTTTTTAAACACTTGCTCACAGGGTGTATCAGGTAACCCGTACACCATATGAGGACCAAGAGAAGTCCCTTGCCATACCGCCAGGGTAGAAACCTTATCGGGGCCACATAATTCAGTGACGGCTGCAAAGTTAACATTTAAGGCAGAGGCCAGGTGCTGGACGAGTTGTGGGAAAAAATCCTCGGTGACCACCGATGCAGTACCTGCCACTAAGTTGGCTAATGCTTCCTCTTCTTTTTTTCGCTCTGTAATGTCCAGGCAAATCACGACGTAGACTGGTCTAGATTCAAAAGTCGACAATTGAAAGTGGACTTCAACGGGATATCGAAATCCGTTTTTACATTGATGAACGGCCTCACGGTGTACGATTTCTGATTCATGAGTGTGAAGAGGGGCAAGAAATTGTTGCATGGCCTCTTGAGTCATGTCTGGAGAAATATCAAACGGAGACAGGTGCTGAAGTTCTTCTTGCGTGTACCCAAGGGTTTCCAACGCACCTCTGTTAGCTGTTAGAATCCGAAGCCTGTTGGTGCAAATTAAATAGATTTCATTCAATGATTGATCAAACATTCGACCAAAACTGGCTTCTCGTTCCCTGGTCTGCAAATGATCAAAAGATTCCATCCGTAATTGAGCATCTCGTTCAAGGAGTTGAATCGTTCCATCGTGAATTCGTTGCTCAAGGGTTTCGTTGAGTGTCGACAACTCTTGTTGGATCTGATGGTTGTGGAGTTCGGCTGCCGCGCGGGCCGTGAAGATTTTCATGATCGACCATCGAGATGGGTCATCAGGCATGGGCTTGGTATCGAACACTGCCACATGGCCAATGATTTCACCCGCGGGGTTGGCCATTGGAAATCCAAGATAACTTTCAATGCCTAAGATTTTTGCAATCGCCAGCTTGGGAAAGTCCTGGGGAATGTCTTTCGAGAAAAACACCGGATTGCCTTGGAGTACTTCCCCGCAGGGACAGTCTTTGAGGGGAATTTCATGATTTTCCCCAAAATCAGTGCAGTCCCAGAAGGCCAAAGTCTGTGTAGCAGATGACCCAGTGTTATCCTTATTCCAAGTGGTGACAATGGCATATTTGACGTTCAAACATTGTGCAAGATTTTTTACGAGAGATTGAAAAAATTCCTTGCCCGTAAAGGAGGCGATTCCCTCAACCATCATATCTAATATGATTTTATGTTCCTCACCATCTTTGATGGTTTGTTCCAGTTTGGTGGCATGGTCCTTCAGTATCTCTCCCATGGCTCGATGTAGCTGATGTGCCAGATCATTAGGGTCGCCACCTTTTTCAAGATAGGCAAAGGCTCCAGCGGCAATCGCAGTCTTTGCGGTAGCCAATGACCCTTGTCCTGTATTAATAATGATTCGCAATTGATTATTTTTGGTGCGGAGTTGGTTGAGAAAATTGGCTTCATCCGAGTCTGACAACCCAAGATCTACCACGGCGATTCCAATTTCATGTTGTTCTAATGCGTTGAAGGCTTCGGTGATTGATGTGCAGGGAATGGGGTGAAACCCTTCAGCCAGCACAATGTCGTGAATCGTAGATAGTTGGGCTGGATGATCATCAACGAGCAATACCTGTGAGAATGATTGGTGTTCATGAAGTTGAGGCATAGGATTCTTCTCGCAAGCCTGGGAGTGAACGTAAAAATAGCGGTCAAAGGCGGTGCATTCTACATCAAAACAATAGCAGGATGCGATTGTGAGGGAAATATTATGTGGGGTTTCCCCCCCCCCGCTAAGTTAAAATTCGAAAACCAATAACGGATGTGGGAAATGACAAATTGAGCTACAGATGGATAGTCGGCTCAATTGCTGTTTTTGGAATTCTCTGAATCGAGAACGGGGAGTTCGACGGGAGGAATTTGCACACCTTTGAGGCTACCGCGTTTAAACAACGCATGGCCTTTCCCCCCACGCCCAACGGGTTGGTACTTTCTGATGGAAATAGGCAACTTTGCTCCTTCTTGTTTAAGCGCCACGAGTTGGTCGTCTTTTTGATAGAGAAGTCGCGCTGCCAATAGCCGATCGGCTGAATCGAGTTTAATAACGGTGACGCCTCGCCCTGGTCCTGAAAGGACGCCGACCTCTTCCGCTTTACACAGCAGCACGCGACCTCGTTGTGAAACGACAGCGAGGATGGATGTTTTGGATGCCACACTCACGGCTTCAATATGAACGACCTCCTCACCTTCCCGAACCTTCATGAATTTTCGTCCAAGTCGAGTCGAGGGTTCTTTAAACGCAGCGAGGTCAAAGCGCACTCCCATTCCAGAGGTTGAGACACCCACCACTTGTCCTAAAGAGACTGGATCCTCGGCCCCTGTGGGAGTTCCATCAAAAAGCGGTAACACGGGGGCTTTCCTTCTCTTGGGTTCTGGGGGCACGACATAAAATCTAGGGTCTAGGCTGAGTGCAGTAATGATGCGCTCGCCATCTTTAAACTTAAACAATTTTTGTGCAGGATCGCCGTAGCCACTACGTGCTGGGGAAAGGTCGCCCACGCGAATGGTATAGGCGCTGCCGAAGTTGGAGAAGAACGCGATGGTGTCCACGGTGCTACCAATAATAGCCGTGAGTAAATTGTCGCCTTCTCGCAGACGTGTTTTTGAGAGATCCTTCACCATGCCGACGCGGCGAATCCAGCCATCAGTCGAAACCGTGATGACGGCGTCTTCTTTGACGATATAGGCGTCTGGATCGAATTCGATTTCTTCGGTTAGGCGTCGACCGACTTTGCTCCGTCGTTTGTCGCCGTAGGTGTTGGATACTTCTTGGAGTTCTTTTTTGACGACATTCCAGAGCTTCGTTTTGGAGGCGAGGAGCGTTTCAAGGTCCTTGGCTTGCTTCTTTTTCTCGGCCAACTCATCCATCATTTTCTTAATTTCTGGACGGGAGAGCTTATAGATTGGTGTTTCCAAAATAGCATTGGTTTGCACATCGTCGAGGTCAAATCGGCGTTTGATTTTTTCTGCCGAATCGGCCTTGCCGTCACTTTGACGAATAATATTAAGCACTTGGTCTAAGGCGTCAAAAATTGTTTTGAAGCCTGTCAGAATATGAATGCGCTGTTCCAACACTCGGAGGTCATAGGAAAAGCGGCGCTTAACGGTTTCAAAGCGAAAGTCGATGAATTGTTCAAGGAAATCTTTCAAGTTGAGACATTGCGGACGTGTGGTGGTCGCACCTGTTGTGGGAATCAAACATGTGAGATTGACGGAGAAATTGTTTTGCAGTGGCGTATTTTTAAACAAATAGGCCATGGCCAGTTGTGGATCGGCATCTTTTTGGAGCTCTAACACCATGCGAACATCGGTGGTGGATTCGTCACGGACATCAATGAGCTGAGGCACTTTTCTGGCGATGATGAGATCGCCGATACGTTCCAAGATGGTGGACTTATCGACGGCAAAGGGAATCGAGGTGAGTAGGATCTCATTCTGGCCATTGGAATTTTTTTGGACGGTATATTCTCCACGCAGACGAATGGAGCCCTGGCCGGTTTCATAAATTTCTCGAAGCTCCGTTTTCGTGTTGAGGATTTCTCCACCGGTGGGGAAGTCCGGGCCTTTGATGGATTTCATGAGGTCGGCTATTGAACTGTTGCGATCGTCAATTAACGCAATCGCGCATTCGATTACTTCTGCGAGATTATGCGGAGGAATGTTGGTGGCCATACCCACGGCAATGCCGGTGGAGCCGTTGACTAACAGATTGGGAAAGCGTGCGGGGAGAACAAGAGGTTCTTCATCTTTTCCATCGTAATTGGGTTGAAAGTCAACGGTGTCTTTGTTGAGTTCGTTCAGCAGCTCAATGGCGATGGGTGTGAGTTTGGCTTCGGTGTAGCGGTAGGCCGCTGGAGGGTCGCCATCCAAACTGCCGAAATTGCCATGACCGTCAACCAAGGGAGCGCGAAGAGACCACCATTGCGCCATACGAGCCATGGCATCGTAGACCGCAGAATCGCCATGCGGATGCCATTCACCGATCACCGATCCTACAACCTTCGCACTTTTGATTGGTGGTCGTTCAGGGACTAATCGGTGATTGTGAAACATCGAAAACAAAATTCGACGTTGGACGGGTTTGAGGCCATCTCGCACATCCGGCAATGCACGTGAGGTAATCACCGATAAGGCATAATTCAGATACCGTTGGCGAGTAGTTTCATCGAGAGGCACGGTCGTGACGTGCTCTCTCACAGTGTTACCATTTTTTGGTGCTCGGGGTTTTCGTGCCATGAATAAAGTCTTCTAGCAAATTTTCTAAAAGGATCAAAAATCTTAGTTGCGACTCATTCTATTAAAAAACTCAAAACATCAATTGCCAGGCAGGATGTTGAGACCGTCTGTCCAACAAGGCTGCAGGAACTTTGGCGCGCGGAGCGTACGTGAGCGCAAACGTCGCGAAGAGCAACAGGTCTGTGAGCCCGAAGGCGACAATGGGCCGAGAACGCAGCTGGCGGTCTTTTGGGACATTCTGCCTACAATTTGGGCGGCGGTGCATATGGAAAAGGCGAGGGTGGAAGTTCGCCTGGGAGTAAACTCGCTGGATCAATAGGTTCATTTTTTCGAAGGCGTTCACTGATTCGTGATTGCACCCATTCTGGGTCCCACCATTCAAGCGGATTGATCTGCTCTCCGTGGAGGAGTAGGCTGAAGTGCAAATGATCACCCGCCGCCAATCCTGTCATGCCCGATCGTGCAATCATTTGGCTTTTGCGCACATAGTCTCCCTTTTTGACCTCAAACGATGACAAATGCGCATACAAGGATTGGAGCCCATATCCGTGGTCAATCACGATGGTGTTTCCATAAATGCCAAAGTATTCGGCGAGGACGACTTGCCCATGATT
>JAJDBO010000332.1 GCA_029261305.1 Nitrospirales bacterium | reverse complement strand
AAACATACGCCTTCTCTGCGGAAAACCATTAATTTACTATACTATCGTTGCCGCTCTTGCCGCGCGTTGCTTGGAAAGAATCATTGTTTCGACTGACAGTGAGCAGATTGCCAAAATTGCCAAAGACTATGGTGCAGAAGTACCGTTTCTTAGGCCTCCCGACCTTGCAGCAGATGACACTACCCGTTTTCAAGTTGTGCGACATGCTACCACTTTTCTGGTAGACAGGCAGAAATATCAACCCGACATACTGGTAACCTTACAACCGACTTCTCCTTTGCGAAGGGCTGAGCACATCGATGCCGCAGTTGAAATTTTCAAAGATACTCAAGCGGATATGGTCATGAGTGTTTGCCAAGCAGAACACTCTCCTTATTGGATGCGAAGAATAGGTGATGATGGTCATTTGATTTCAATTCTTCCCAATAGTGAACAATATACCAGGAGGCAAGACCTCCCTCCTGCGTATCGAATTAATGGTGCTGTGTATGTGGAGCCCTATTCGTCAATTTGCGGTAATACAAAAAGAAACCAGAACATACAAGCGCTTGTGATGGCCCGCGAAGATTCAATTGATATAGATGAGGAATTTGATCTTAAGGTGGCAGAGATGGAATTACTTGCCAGGAAGGGAGTGTCTTTGGGCTGAGCGGATATTAGAAAGTGTACGTTTGAGCCGGTGTAATGCAGATTGAGAACCCAGAGGCAGGATCACCAGAAGGGCGAGATTTAGATCCAAGCGATACAAATGAGTCCACCCTGAATCATTTGCAAATTCTCGTCAAAGGATCAGCACTGTATATCAGTGGAGATCTCGCAACAAAACTGCTGGCCTTTATCCTCATTCCCTTCTATACCCGTTATTTGATTCCGGCAGATTATGGTATCATCGAAGTCATCAAGGCGTTCACTCAGGTTCTCACAATCGTGTGTGGACTTGGGTTAAATGGGGCCTTAGTCCGATTCTACTTCGAGTATAGCGAGCCGGAAGACCGCGCTCGGTTTTTTGGAACGACCGTGTTCGCGTTGATCGGAAGCGCCTTCCTCGTCATTTTGGTTTTCGACCTAATCGGTCAGATATGGTTTGATCATTTCTTTTCCGGTATTCCCTTTCACCCCTACATGAGATTGGCGATTTGGACTGTGTTTTTAACGTCAACTTCATCAATCGTGTTGGTGTTGTATCGTGTACGTCAAGAACCGGGAAAATATATTACCTTTCAGCTCGTCCAGTCTTTTTTAGGGTTCGCTCTAATTATCTATTTTATTGTTGAATGGCAGAATGGGGCATTAGGAAAGTTACAGGGAGAATTTGTCGCTGCAATTTCTGTTGGAATTCTATGCGTTGTATTGGTTCGCCCCTATATTCGGTTGTACTGTTCGTGGCCAGACGTTAAAAAATCTCTAAAATTCAGCGTTCCGCTAGTACCGCATCTGATTTTTTGGTGGATCATGGATCTTTCAGATCGGATGCTATTGCAATATTATACGACGCTAAGTGAGGTTGGCGTTTACGCGTTGGGTTACAATATGGCCAGTGTGATGATGGTTGCTATTGCTGGGCTGAACAATGCCTGGGCGCCATACTTTTTTTCCATGTCCAATCGCCCTGGCGCCAAGGATATCATTGCGAAGCTCTTGTTATATGGCCTATGCGTGATATTGTTTGTCGGCCTAGTTCTTGTTTTGGTCGCTCGCGAGTTGGTCCTCCTTATTACCACTCCAGAGTATTATGAGGCGTACCGAGTAATGCAGGTGATTGTCCTGGCGTTTATATTTACGGGGGTATCCACCATTCTGGCAAACCTGATTTTCTATGGAAAGACGTCTCATCGTTTGCCTCTACTCACCGGGCTTTCCGCCTGTGTGAATATTGGGCTAAACATTTTATTAATCCCCAGGTTTGGTATGATGGGTGCGGCTTATGCCACGCTTATTGCCATGGCGGTCTATGCTTGCCTTGTTTTTATCGTGTCTCAAGATGTCTACAGGGTAGAGTACAACGGTAGAAAGATTGGGGCCATGGTTGTCGCGTTAATCCTCGGCCTTGTAATTGGATCTGAAATAAGATTAGAGGGGCACGAACTTGCTACTATAGCTATAAAAGCTAGCATTCCGGTGGCCTTTATTGTTTTTCTGTGGAAATTCGGGATAGTCCAGACCGAGGATTTGGCAATCTTCGGTCGAAAAAGAAATTTTCGTAGGTAAAGACGACCTGCCTCTAGGCGTTTAATGACTAAACTGTTTAGGGAGTGACAACATGATTCATGTGTGCGAACCGACACTGTCGGATCTTGAAAAAAAGTATGTTATGGAGGCCTTGGAGCGCAATTGGCTTTCCTCTACGGCTCCGCCTGTTGCAATGTTTGAAAAGGCATTTGCCGAACGGTTTGGCGTCAAGCATGCCGTGGCTGTCAATTCAGGAGGGTCAGCCTTATTCCTGGCTCTTTGGACATTGGGGATTCGGCAGGGTGATGAAGTCATTGTGCCTACCTTTACAATGGTTGCCACTGCTGGGGCTGTCACGCAGTGTGGGGCAACCTGTGTATTTGTAGACTCTGAGCCGGATACGGGAAACATGGATGTTTGCCAAATTCGTGACAAAATTACCACAAAGACTAAGGCTATCATTCCGGTTCATATATATGGACATCCATGTGATATGGATCCAATTCTTGAAATTGCCCATGACTACGATTTACGTATTATTGAGGACTGCGCCGAGGCACATGGAGCCTTATACAAGGGGAGGTTGGTAGGCAATTTTGGCGATGCTGGTTGTTATTCTTTTTATGCCAATAAGCTCATGACTTCCGGAGAGGGTGGAATGGTGACGATGGACGATGACAAGCTAGCCCATCTCCTGCGGCACTATCGGGCCTACTACTTTGATGATGAGAAGCATTTCTGGCATCGACGTTTGGCTTGGAATCTGCGGATGAGTGCATTAGAGGCCGCATTAGGGAGGGCCCAATTAGAGCGACTGGATAACCTTATTGAGGCTCGACTCAGGAATGCTGCTTATTATAACGAGCGACTCCAAGGAACCGTGGCGATGCTGGGTCAGAAGGATTATGCGAAGGTCGTATCTTGGATGTATGGAATCCTGCTTAAAGATGAACAAACTCGGAACGGTCTTCAAAAATTTCTAGCCGAAAACGGAGTCGAGACAAGAACATTTTTTCTTCCGATGAATCGGCAGCCTCTGTATAAGACTAACGAGGAGTTTCCTGTAGCGGACGATCTTGGTCGACGAGGTATGTACTTGCCGTCCTCTTCGCATTTGACTGATGAGGAGATGGATATTGTTATTCGACTGATAAAAACGTACTTGGCAAACGCGGATTGATGGATTTATTCACACCCTATCGAGTTTTGACAAGTGAGTAATAACCAAAAGTGGTGGGATCAGTTTTGGACACAGGATCGCATAGCGCCCACTGGGCTTAAAGCTACACCTGAAACCTGGTATGACCTTGTATGGCAGGTTACGTTTGATTATTGGCACGAACGTTTTGAGAAACTCGCTCCTGGCCGAAGGATGCTGGAGTGTGGATGCGGGAGCGCCAGGGTATCTCAATACCTCGGGCAGCGGGGGTATCAGTGTACTCTTCTTGACAGTTCCGAAGAAGCCCTGTTCATTGCTAAACGAAATTTTGAGGCCCTTTCTCAGTCTGCGGGTTTAGTGCGCGGTGAAATCCAAAACCTCTGTTTGCCTGATGAAACTTTTGATCTTGTGTATAGCGGTGGCGTTCTGGAGTTTTTAGATGATCTAGTTGGTGCGGTGAATGAGATGGTGCGGGTATTAAAGCCAGGTGGAGTATTTGCTGCTAATATAGTGCCCCCAAAATTCAGCATTCAAAGTATTGCCGATATTGAACGGACCATGGCCTATTCTTTAAGGAACCTAGTGCAAGGACAGTTTAGGAATGTATTTCGACGGGTGAGGCAAGTACCTTGTGACTATCAAGTCCACACCTGGACTATGAAAGATTATGTACGTATATGTGAAGAGGCTGGTTTGATATCCGTTAAAGGGTTCGTGACCACTCCTTTCCCGGCACTAGCCTTACCGAAAGGGGCACAGAATCTCTATGTACGGGCCATGAAAGCTCTACTCCCACAATGGCGAAGGTTTAACGAATCTTCAGGCTATTGGAATGGAGTGTGGGGAATCGGGTATACCATTTATGGAATTAAGGCAGGGAACGAAGCATGAAAATCGGCATCGATGCTAGATGTATTGAACCGCATTGGCCGATTGGGGGGCCTGCGAGATTTCTACTTAATATGTTGAAATATTGGCCGCGGTTAGCTCCCCAACATCAGTATGTCCTATTTTTTCAGAACTATATGCCTGAGGCGGATTATCTAAAACAAGACAATGTCGAAGGCGTTCTCATTAAAGGACCCAGCATATTCAAAAGTCGACGGATTGTGGGAGAGCAGTTACTCATGCCATTCGCGATTAAGGAGAGTAAGCCCGACGTATTCTTTACGCCCTGGTACTCTGCTCCATTGATTACATTTGGAGTTAAGACGGTTGTGGGTGCGTGGGACATCTCGTGCCATACGCATCCGTTTCATTACAAGCTGGTTGATAAGATTTCTTTTGGTCTCTTCATGCCGCCTTCCTGTAAGAGAGCCTCCGGTTTGTTGACGTGTTCTTTCTTTGATGGGAGGCAAATTGAGAAATACTACGGAATTCCCACAGAGCGCATCTGTGTGGTGCCTTTTGCTGTAGACAAAAAATTTTCTCCTTGTGACGACCCTGAAACTCTCAGGTCATTTCGTAAGAAATATGGTTTCCCAGAGCGATACCTTCTTTCCATGGGTGTGATCATTCCCAGGAGGAACGTAGACGTCATCATTGATGGTTTCATTGACATTCACGAGAAGTATCCCGATGTTGGTTTGGTCGTGGTAGGCCGCAATAACACCACGCCATATATAGATATAGAAGCAAAGATGAAACCCTTGATTGACAAGGGACAGGGATTTTATCTTTGTCGGGCTCCTGAGGAGGACATTGTTAATTTCTACCGTGCGGCCTGGTACTACATATGTACTTCTATTGATGATGGAGAGTCATTGATGCTAAAGGAGGCTATGCGGTGCGGAACTCCTGTGGTTACATCACCATTTTTAAAAGAAACTGTGGCTGGGCATGCCATGATATTGGAGGATCCCAGAAACCGTCAACAAACGGCTGAAATACTAGAACAGGCCATTTCCGACCACGAATTGCACCATCAGTTTAGCCAGGATGGGCTGCGATGGATCAATACCTTGTCATGGGAAAAGGTTGCAGAAAAAAGCCTGAGATTCATAGAAAGTCGTTAAGAGAATTTGGAGAAATCAATGGTACATATTCCAGAGACAATTACTCGGTCTACTTGCCGACTATGTGGGTCCGGTGATTTAAAAGATGTGTTATCGCTCGGAGAGCAATACATTAACGATTTTGTCCCACCGGACAGGGTTGGGCAGGGCCTAAAAGCTCCCCTCGATCTTGTGTTGTGTAGTAAGTGTACCTTAATCCAGTTGCGCCATACAGCTCCCCAAGAATTGTTGTATAGACGGTTCTATTGGTATCGGTCTGGCGTGACCGATACGATGCGAAAGGCACTCTGTGACATCACTCGGGCTATTGAGGAAATGGTGCCATTGAAGGCCGGAGATGTGGTCCTGGATATTGGCGCGAATGATGGGACTCTTCTGGCTAGTTATGGTGTAGAGGGAATTCTACGAGTTGGGTGTGAGCCCGCTAATAACTTGATCGACCTTCTACGAAAAAACGCTGACGTTGTGATGCACGAATTCTGGGAGTACGAAGCATATATGAATTTAGGCAAGAAGGAGAGATTTGGGAAGGCTAAGGTAATTACCGCTATCGGAATGTTTTATGATTTGGAAAACCCTAACCAGTTTATTGGTGACGCGCAGAAAGCCTTGGCCGAGGATGGATTTTTTGTGGCTCAATTGATGTGTTTAGCTCCGATGTTAGAGAAGAATGATATCGGCAACATCTGTCACGAACATCTTGAATACTATTCGCTTGAATCTTTGAAATTTATGTTTGAATCCAATGGGCTGGAAATTTTTAAGATTGAAGAGAACGATATCAATGGCGGCAGCTACCGTATTTTCGCAAGGCATGACAAGGGGACAGGGATCCCGCTTAATGAGAAGTATACGTTAGAGGACCTAAGAGCGTTTGGCTTGCGGTTGGAGGAAAACCGAGACAAGTGCGTCAATTTCATTAAACAAGAAGTGTTGAAGGGGAAGACCGTGTATGTCTATGGCGCTTCGACTAAGGGCAATGTCATCCTGCAATATTATGGATTGGATAGCACTCTCATAAAGGCTGCGGCTGAACGGAGTCCAGAAAAATGGGGTAAGTATACCATTGGCAGTTGGATTCCCATCGTTTCCGAGGAAGAAGCCCGTCGGGCTAAGCCTGATTACTTCCTCGTACTGCCATGGGCATTTTTTAACGAATTCTATGAGCGAGAAAAGGACTGGCGTGCAGGGGGAGGACAATTCATCGTGCCTTTACCAGAATTTCGGGTAGTGCCGTGATTCCCCTCGAACAGTACAAACAAATTCTCGATGTCCTGCCTATTCTATGTGTGGATGTGATTATTACAAATCCCTGTGGAGAATATCTTCTCGTTAAGCGAAAAGCTGAACCTCTAAAAGATCAATGGTGGGTGATCGGAGGGCGAGTTCTCAAGGGAGAAACGATGGAAGAGGCTGTTGTTAGGAAGGTTAAGACTGAGGTGGGATTGACTCTGCGAAATCTTCGGGCCATTGGCTTTTACGAGGAAGTGTTTCCTGATGCGCCTTTTGACCTCCAGACTGGACTTCATACGGTCAGTGTGGTGTTTGCGGGGGAGGTGGACGAACGACAAGTTATCACACTTGATGGTCAAAGCGCTGACTGGGCTTACAGTAAGACTCTCCCAGATATATTCTATGTGCAACCGTTTAAAGAAGTATGCCAGTGAGTGGGGTAAGAGTCATGTATTTTGTTGTGGAGGAATTGTGAAAAAAGCATTGATATTTGGTGTCACTGGACAGGATGGAAGCTATTTGGCTGATATCCTTCTGGAAAAAGGGTATGAAGTGCATGGAATGGTCAGAAGGTCTGCTACAGGAAACACACGGAACATCGAACACTTAATTCAAAACTCAGATATCTTTAACAGACGGTTTTTTCTATGTCGCGGCGATCTAGCTGATCCAACTTCTATTTACCGAATTATCACGACGGTTCGTCCTCAGGAGATTTATAATGAGGCTGATCAAGACCATGTAGGATGGAGCTATGACATGGTGGGATTTTCCACGGACATTACTGGGTCGGCTGTGGGTCGTATTCTGGAGACAATTAAGCAGGTAGATTCCTCAATCCGCTATTTTCAACCGTGTAGTTCCAACATGTTTGGGAAAACCGAGAATTCGCCTCAGATAGAGTCTACTCCATTCAATCCTCAAAGTGTATATGCTTGCTCCAAGGTTTTCGCCTATTATCTTATAAGGTACTACCGCGATGCGTTTGGAATTTTTGCTTCAACTGGAATTTTCTATAACCACGAATCGCCGCGAAGAACTGAAGAGTATGTGACTCGAAAGATAACGAAGTCGGTAGCGAGAATTGTATTTGGCAAGCAGGAGAAGTTAGTTCTCGGTGATATGAGTGCCGAGATTGATTGGGGGTATTCGAGGGAGTATATGGAGGCGGCATGGAATATATTGCAAATGGACAAACCCAACGATTTTATTCTGGCTACGGGTGAGATACATTCGGTTGAAGAATTCGTGAATGAGGCATTTGCTGTTGTTCGGTTGAATCCGAAAGATTATGTGGTCTCTGATAAAAGTCTCTTTAGACCAACAAAGACGAGCGCATTAGTTGGAAATACGGCGAAGGCACGGAAGGCTTTTGGATTTGACCCAAAGGTGAAGTTTAAGGAGTTGGTAAGAATTATGGTTCAAGCAGACCTAGATGCAGAAAGGGTTCCTGTTGACAGCAATGATACTGATATCCCTGCCCATGGTGCTCGGTGATCAAGATTAAACAGGAATATCACTGTAAGGCTCTGACGCAAGGTCATCCCATGCAGTTAGGAGTGGATTGAATGTCTGGGGGCGTAGGTTGCTCGCCCGAGGGTGATAGAAAGTTTGAACTTGCAGTCAAGCTATCTAAAGTCCTAGGTGAAGCCAATCTTGGGTCCGGAGGCCTTTTAAGGGAACAGCTCTACCTTGGGCAACGAATTTCTCTTTGGGACATAGTGACGACCGCTTTGGTGCTGTACCGTTTCCCCCTTTCATTTGTGAAAAAGGAGAATGGGACGGACTGGTTGAGACGGTTGGTCTGCCATTTTCGGCCCTATCAAGGGTTAGCTGCAAGGTTCAGAGACTTTGTGACCTTGGGGCGCAATCAAACGAAACAGAGTTGTATTGGGTGGCCAGAAGGGTCTCGGACTGTCGTGGTCACTTGTTTTACGAAATCGTTTTACCATCAGTTATTGCAGCCTGTGGCTGACTCGATAGCAAACCAACAATTAGCAAAAGTCGTTGTTGTGCATGACGGGAGTCTTAAAGGAGTATGGAACCCCAATGGATCCGTAATCTTTCATTCCATTTGGGACCACTGGGATGCTGAAGTTGATAAGGTGCAGCAGACCATAAGGAGGAATCTTCGGAAACTTCGGCGGGAGCTGTTTAAAACCCCCCAGTTCAAATCCCTGATGGATGATGTCCGAAACCATGTGGGGGATATCAATGTGAAGGGGGAGCTGCGGTGGCTGTTTTGGCGAGAATTCATCAGGTTGGCTCCGCTAGTTGGGGTTGCTGAACACATAATATTTGGGCATCGTCCTGCGTTGATTATCTCTGCCGATGATGCAGACCAGCGTTGCAGGATCTATTCATTGTTGGCCAGGGCAGCAGGTATTCCGACATTGTTGGTTCAGCAAGGACTCTCCTTTAAAGGGTACCCGGAATGGCGTTATCTGTCGCATGACAAGGTCGCGGCCATGGGCAACTCATCGCGTTCAAATATGATGGCACAGGGTGTGGACTCTGACCGAATAGTTGTGACCGGACATCCAGGTTTCGATACTCTGGCTTCAATTGAACCCAAAGTCCAGAACCAATTTCGAAACGAGATTGGTGTCCCAGTAAATCATAAGTTGGTACTGTTCGCCTCCCAGCCAAGCTATATTGGGGCGTTCGACCAACCGAAGCGCCGAATAGAGATGATTCAAGCGATCATCAGACTGAGTGGGTCTCTTACAGACGTTACTTTGGTGATCAAGCCGCATCCGGGTGAGAAGCAGAAAGACTTTACATCACTCATCGGAACAAAAAAAAACGTGATCCTCGTTGAGAGTTCAGCAAGTATCATTCCCTTGATCAATTCATGTGATGTCTTTGTAACATTTTTTTCAACTACTGCCCTTCAAGCTCTGTATGCCGGCAAACCTGTGATTACCATTGATATTCCCGGCAGTGGAGGCGGACGTCTTTATCCTGATAGTCAGGCAACTTGGGTCGCACGAACGGCGGAGGAGTTGATGAAGTATGTCACGAATCTTCTTTCCCCACAGTGTGAGGATTATCTAAAAACCAAGGAAGAAGCCAGAAATCGATTTTTAGATGACATGGTTTTCCGGACGGATGGGGAGGCAACCAAGAGAGTGGTTGAATTTGTTGCTGATCTACTCGGGCCGAAGCGAACCGATTTATGAATCAGCAAAGAAATATTGTCCTGATTCTTTTTGGGGTTATCCTTGTCGCCGGATTTCTTAGAGTATGGGACCTTGGAGAAAAATCATTTTGGATCGATGAACTCCTTAGTCTTTGTCAGGCAGAGAATATACGCGATATTAAATCCCTGTTTAAGCCAGCTTGTGGAAATGCCCACCCCCCATTTTATTTTCTATTATTGAAAGGATGGAGCGCTTTTGGGGGCGAAGAATTTCACCTTCGTTTGCTCTCTGTAATTTTCGGGGTTGCCGTCATTCCTGGGGTGTTTTTCCTCGGGCGTGAATTGGTGGGGAGAACCCCAGCAATAATTGCCGCATTCTTGGTGGCTGTCTCACCATTTCATCTTCTGTATGATCGCGAAGTTCGCATGTATTCCCTTCTGACATGTCTTTCAATCTGGTCCCTATATTTCTTTATCAAAGCCCTAAAAAACGGAATGCAATTTCACTGGAGTATGTACACTGCATTGAGTGTGCTGAATGTCTATGTTCACTATCATGCGTTCTTGGTTCTTCTGTTTGAATGGTTTTTCTTCTTCTCCAGTTATTCCAGGTATCGCACACACCAGCTAAAAGCGTTCATATCGCAAGTTATCATCGGCATGGCCTTTCTGTTTTGGCTTCCAAGCCTACTTCATCAGATCGAAAATCCGGCAATGTTTGCAATCAATGCTCCCGATAAATTTCCGGTTTCTTTTATAGCCTGGGTTATGAAACCTCTCTACGTTCTTTCCTCGTTCAGTCTTGGTCAGACTATCCTGCCGTGGAACCCAGTTGCCATCGTAGGAAGTCTTCTCTTTGCCCTGCTTGGTATTCTTGGAATGAAGGGTCTAAAAGATAAACCTGAACCACTAAAATTTTTGGGGCTTTCATTATTTGTCCCTTTTGTAGCCGCCGCGCTGATTTCTGACACAATGCCACGATATTTTGCCTTTCTTGCTCCTCTTTACTTTCTCATTATTGCAAAAGGATTCTCCTATTGGTCACATCGTTGGACTCAAATATGTATTTTTTTGGCCCTCTTGATTCCAATTTCGGTTTCGGCGAACAACTACTACCACAATAGGGAGTTTCATATTCTCGCGCATGTTGATCCCTGGCGGGAGGTTGGTGCCTTTATTCGTGAGAATGCGCAACCTGAAGATTGTCTTATGGCGATAGGGTCCTCACGGCCCATAGGGTATTACTTAAACGGTTTTGAAGGGTTTTCTAGACCAATTTGCGTGACAGATTTCGAGGAATGTGGGACGTGTTTGGATGAGGGAAGTGGAAGACGTCTATGGGTCGTGGCAGCTGACCCTGCCCTCAAGGGGGAGACGGAGAAGGTTCGGCGCTGGTTGGACGATCACTATGTCCTGTTAGCCGATAAACGATTCTTTTTGGATTCTGATTATCAAATGAAATCAAAACTGTTTAAAAAAGATTTCCTCGAATACCGGATTTCGGTATTTCTTTATGGAAAGGTGTGAAGTGAGTTTCGTCCTGCCTCAACTTGAATCCTCTCCCAGTATGCCTCCAGCATTGAAAGGTCCCTTTCAGGGAATGGGCGTTTTGATGGCCCTTATTATTTTGACCATGCCGATTCGAGAAGTGTCTCTCTGGGAGATCGGTAGTGCGCATGCTAGGATCAGTGACCTCCTACTTGTCGTATGTTTTTGTCTTTGGCTCGCATCAGGATGCATAAGGGGGAAATGGCTCTTCCCAACGAATACACTTGATCTAGTCGTTGTGATTTTTTTCCTCTTGTATGCACTGTCTATCTTATGGGGGGAAAAACTTGAATGGGGTCTTTATCAGGGCATGAAGATTTTTCGTAATGGAATGTTGTATATCCTGCTTGTAGGATTCCTTAGTATTAATTTCCCCATACGTTATCGACAAATAGTTGTTTGCCTTCTTTTTACAGGTCTTTTTCAGACCATTGCTTTTATTATGTCCATTGCTGAGAATGGTGGAATTGTGGGTTTGACAACGATGTTGCAAACTGAGGCCCTCCAATCGAATAATAATATTTTGAAGGTAGTAAAACTGGATCAGGGTGCAGGAGTTTTTCTGCGTGGCGTTGGCTTTTGGTTGCCCTTGTGTATTTTTGCCGGATTCAGTATCGCTCCATTTTTTCCAAAGTGGGGAAGATTCTGTACCTGGGTTTTTACTGTTGTGATGGTACTCATGGTCATTGTGAGTGGGACACGTGCAGCGTGGATAGGATTAGCTGTAGGTTTCATTGGCATTGGTGTGCTTATGGTACGCAAGATCAGAATGAATGATTTGCTGATTAGTGGATTATTCATGGTGGTGGTGGTGGTGGGGGGGATATTCTTTAATCTCCATTCCTTCATTCAAGCACGCTTTACAACTGAGGTATTGTGGGATGATCCGTCAATTCTGCACCGATTGGAATTTTTTCAAATTGCCCTGGAAGCGTTTAGTGAATCGCCAATTCTAGGGAAGGGGGTTGGGAACATCGACCAGGAAGAGCTTTTGATCGTCCACAATGTCTATCTCCAGGTTTTAGGAGAGCTTGGCGTTATTGGTGGTATTATATTTGTGGCTTTGATCGTACTTTGGGTATTAGCCTTGTTTTCTGTCAGAAAAATTGCCACTGGTTGTGGCGACAGCTTTAGTGCCCGAGTCAGTGTTTCGATGATAGGAGGGAGCCTATTCTATTTTACCTATTTTCTTGTCGGTCATGATCTGGCTGGCGGTGAGCCATGGCTAATTATGGGTATTACCTCTGCATTGTTTACCTACTGCGAACGGTATGGTCAAACTCAGTCTGAGGCGTTTCTTTCTACGTAATAATAATCGAGAAATTATGCCTTTGATCGCTTGCCTCTCATACCCTTCATTATTGGACTTGGTCCCCATACTATATTTCGCAAGACATATGATCTGATATTCAATCCCACCAGAATCAAGGACTATTGATTAATTGCTGAGGCATTTCTAGTTGATCCGTTTTTAGGTCGGCATTCAAGTTTGCTATGCAGTCAGAGCAGCTAAACACATTAACATGGCCGCTTTTTTATTTTGATATGCGTTTCAAAGCTGTAAGAAGGGTGCAAGCCATTTCCCATGAAATGTGGCGATACCGCCACGCATTCCCCTAAATTTTTTACAAGTCGAAAAATGACCATAGACGCAAAATCTTCAGACGAGAAAACAACGATGGTATTGACGAAACGCCAGGCTGTTGTCGATTTATTTAAGCGATTTTACCCTGATTATAAAGGGGAAAATCACTTTTTTAATGGTGAAGCTATTTCTTCTCTCTTACCTTCCCATGTAATTCTTGATGCTGGGTGTGGGAGTGGTCATATGTCGGGCCTTAATCTTAAGGGCAAGTGCAAGGCGGTCATAGGTGTTGATGTCGATGATGAGCTAAGGGGAAATACTTCCCTGGATTATCCTATCTGGGGTACTTTAGACTGTATACCTCTAAAAAACAGCTCCGTTGACCTTATCG
>JAJDBO010000331.1 GCA_029261305.1 Nitrospirales bacterium | reverse complement strand
CTTCGTCCAGTATAAATGACGGTACGAAAATTGGGTAACCATGAAAAAAATATTGAATTCTGTGGTCTGAAGGTGTAAACACCCAAAACGTATAGAAAAATACTCATAATTTATGACGAAAGTTGCATTTATGAGACGGTTCAAAATTATCTACCTAGGTGAATAATAAAAAAGATAATGTATTCAATGGGTTGCAATAAGTAATAAAATGGTATAATTCTGGCATAAAAAGTTTATCACTAGTGGGCATTATCTAAGAATTTTAACCCAGGTGCCCTGAGGCGTCTTAACTCAACAAAAGGAGGGAGGGGACAAGAAACAATTAGAAAGGCATTGCAGGAAAATGGATGTTTTCCTAAAGATTTCAACGTCCCGTGCCGAATTTGAAGGGACACTAAGGGAAAGAAACGTAAGTTTCAGATCGTAGTGCAGTCATAACAAAAGACAAAACATTGGGGTAGTAAGGAATGAAAACTACAAGTTTTGTGAAAAACTATCCCGCGGGGGAACTAACTTACAGGAGGAGTGCAATGAAAGGATTTAGCAACGGTCTCAAGTTGACTACGGCTGCTGTTTTGCTCGTAACGATGACAGCCGCTCCAGCTTTTGCCGCAAAAACCACGCCGGCGACTGACAAGAATTCAGCCGTTCCGGCAGTACCACGTGCCATTCCGGATTTGATTCCGTATCACAAATTCGATCCACCCACGAGCAAGTTGTTCGACCTCAGCAACCTGAATATCACCGGGGACATCCGAGTTCGGATGGAGGGGCGGAATAGCAAAAAGTTTGGTACAGGAGGAGATTTAACTGGCCCAAGCACCTCCCCATCCAATGACTTCTTTGTTCAGCAATGGGTTCGTCTTGGAATTCATTACACCATTTCCCCGGATGTGGTGTTTTTCTTCCAGCCACAATATGCAAAGAATTGGGGCGGAGCCACAGTGGGAGGCGGATCCGCTGATGCCAACTCTGGTGCAGGTGGAATCGCCGGAAATGATATTTTTGCGCGTCAGGCGTTCATGTTAATCAGAAACTTTGGCGTGAAGAATTTAACGGCCAAATTTGGTCGACAATTAGTGGTTTGGGGAAATCACCGAATGTTTGGCCACTTTGATTGGAACAATATCGGATGGTCACATGATGGTGTCACCCTGAATTACAAAGTAAATAGCAATATCACGGCTCAGTTCGGATGGTTGAGAGTGCAAGAAGGTGATTGTACTGCCAATGGAGGTGGTTGTACGGGTGGTGGAGGCGGTGCCGTCGGTGGAAGCGGTACGTCTGCTGATGGCAATCTTCTTTATCTTCGTGCACCGATGAAGTATTTTGGTGTGGTATTGGAACCCACCTATATTTGGCATAATCGGGGAACTGGTACAGGAGCCATAGCAGGAAATCGCTTTACGCAACAATCCCGCCATACGATTGGTGGTCGTGCCACGACGAAACGAGCGTTTTCAAAGGTGACGGTTGATGTGACCGGGGAAGCGTACTATCAATTTGGAAAAATCGGATACGCTGGTAGTGCATTTGGCCAGGAGATGGATATTGATGCTCATGCTATCCATATCGATGCGGGTGTGACTCTCCCTGTGCCTATGCAACCACGAATTGGTGGTGAATTTAACTTAGCTTCTGGTGACTCCAAGGCTAATACTTGTGCGGCTGGCGGATCGGTAGCTGCGGGTACTTGTAACGCTAACTCTGGGGCCTTTGATCAATTGTTCCCAACGAACCATATCCATTTCGGGTATATGGACAACATGTCCTGGAAGAATATGATTCATTTTGCTGCCACTTTGAACTTGCGTCCGACCAAGAACAGTCACTTGGAAATTGCTGGACATAAGTTTTATCTAAACGAAGAAAATGACAACTGGTATGGCGCCAATCAGGCTATTTTTATTACTACCCCAGCGGGCAACCAAGAAGATGACCTCGGAAGTGAAGTCGATGTGGTGTATACCATGTTCTTTACACCTGGAAATCATGTTGCTTGGCAAATCGGTGGTGGCGTATTCTTCCCAGGTGACTTTATTGACGATAATACCTCATCTGGCTTTAACGGTGTAGGTGTGGCCAATGAAACCTGGGGTTATACCCAACTCTGGATTAATTGGTAGTTATAATGTAAGGAAGGGAATTTAAAACCTCCCTCTCCGTTATCCTAATCCCCGCTGAGGCTAACCCCTCAGCGGGGATTTTTTTATAATTTTACCACTGATTCATTTCTTCACAAATTTCGAATCTGAGATTTGTAATAACTGTCTTCCTAGCTGGGGCATCTCATGCCGTACTCTCCTACAGAAGCTTTTGTAGCCGCAGCGCCTCACGCTGCTTCTTTCTGGGATCATTGGGTATTCGACGCAAGGGGAAGAGGGCGCCATGAGATGCCGCAGTTACACAAGAAAGTGAAAAGACGCAATGAGATCGTTTAGCGACAAACACCATGAAACTTGTTGCCGCAGCGTCTTACGCTGCCCATCTCCTCCGTAAAAATATTGATCTTCAATAATTCGAAAACTAGAATATCAGACATGTCCAAATCTCAGAATGACCAATCATCCCATTCAGAAAAGAAAAACATAACCTCATATCGTAAACATACATGATTAGGACACTACGATTACCGTAATAACGGATATTACTTTTTAACCCTTTGCACAAGAAATCGGGAGCCGTTGTTTGAATCTGAAAAAGCCAAAGCAACTGTTCTCGAAAAAGTTAGACAAATTGAAAGTTATTACTCAGGTGTCACCGTCGATGAGGTTGTTGTCATGCCTAATCATTTTCATGCCATCATAATTTTTTCTTCATCCTCAAAATCGTTGGGTCAGGTAATTCAGGATTTTCAATCGTGGGTAACGAGGGAATGGGGATTGGGTCATTCCATTTGGCAACCCAATTATTATGAGCATGTTATTCGGAATGAAAGAGCCCTTCTTCGAATTCGGGAATACATCGTGAATAATCCTCTTATTGATAAAGTCGATTGCGAGCAGTTTTACGAATAAAGGGGCGGCATTAGATGCCGCTGCTACAGAAGAATGGGTTAGTAGGTGCAGCGTCTCACGCTGCTTCTTCCAGGCATTATTTTCCATTTCCGCAAGGAAAAAGCACGATTAGATCGTGCAGCTCCACAGGGAAAATTGTTTAGGGGAAAATGATTTTAGGTTGACCGATTGGATCCTAGAAGAAACTAAACTGGGGGAAATTACTGGGCCAGGGGGATTGATGCTTCGGTAGAGTTTTTTGATGGAGCGGCAGTGATATCCGCCCTGGACTTAACGTCCTCCAGAAACTCACCAATGGTAATAGTCCCATTGCCATTGGCATCCGCTCGTCCTAAAAGGCCGGAGAGAAGTTCTGCTGGCCCTTCACCTCTTTGACGGGTATTTCGACGCACCTGAATGACCTTGGTTCCTTCTCGAGATGAAATGGGGATGCCGCTGTTCCATTTAATGGATGTTGATCCATTGGAATTTATTGCTCCGGCTTTGGTACGGAGAGGGGTTATCTGTGAATCTAGCAAGAGTAACGTCAATTGATGGTCCATTTTTCCCAACACCCGTTGTAATGTGCGAAGGGAAATGAGTCGTTTGGGCGATGCGGTGGGTGATCCTTCAAACGGAACTAAATAGACCTCGCCTGTTGTTGGGTGTTTAAGTGCCTGTCCAGAAAAATGTACAATTAACACTGAGTCTTTCCCCAAACGTTGACGGCCCCAAGAGAGCAGCGCTTCCTCAATATCGGTTTTTGCCGCATGAGATCCTTGGAGAACACGAATATTATTATCAGAGAAAACTCCAGTGGTTTGTAAGGTATTTTTCATGGCTTGGAGCTGACCCTTTTTAATTTTGTACGCCTTTGGCCATTTATCCCGGTATTGATCCAAACCAATAAGAATCGCCACATATTTATTCCCCGAAGGACCAATTTTTTGTTGAAGAGGCTTTGAGGTGAATTGGGAGGAAGCGCCCTGTGCCGTTGAGGGATTGGCTGATTGAAGTGCAGCAAGGATACGGTGTGACCCCACTATCGAACCATTTTGCGGTTTCAAGGTGATTACCAATTCGCCTTTATTCTCAGTGACCTGAAACGGCATTCGACCGCGCACTTCTGTAGTTTTCGTCTCTCCAGGTTGAAAGTCTCCAAAATCAATGGGAAGCGGAGTGATTTCCGAAAACGCTCGGATGAGGGTTGGGCTGCCTTCAAGGCCTATATTGACTGAGGATAAGGATTGTGACCCTGAGTTGGTCGCTTCAATTTGCAATGCCAACGCTTCCCCGCCTTCCAAGATTAAATTATTGTTTCCGTCCTTCAGCATAGTTCGGAATTTCAATGCTGGAAGCCTTGGGGTGGAAAATTGGTTCTGACTTGTTTGTGGATTCTGAGAAGTCAACGCTTGCTGTTGATTTAGATTGGTGAGTTGAGGAATTACGCTCACAAGTTGTTTGGCTAATTCTCCAGCAGCACGATTTATTTCTTCGTCATAGGTGGAAGTGACACAGGAGGTGGAGCTGCTCGTGAGGGCAGGGGTCCAAAGCGAAGCCGTGCCACTATAATTTAATGGTGTTTGGCCGAGTTGTTTTCCCGTGGAATCCATGAAGGTCGCGAGCATCTGCAGATTGATAAAGGCCACGAAGGTGTCTTCCTGGGCCAATTTATCCGCTGGTCGAAAAGATTGCTGGGTGAGTTGCAAATGGATTGTTAAGTCGCTTTGTTGGGATGCCTGTACCGCTTGTCCTGATCCTGAAAATGCGGCGACAGAGGAAAATTGTTCTTGCCCAATGGCTAAAAAGGCTTGCGGAAGGATTTCTCCGGTGTTGATTTTGTAGGGCAATCCACAGCCATCCACTTCCAGGATTGCCTGGGTGACACTTGGATCAAAAGCATAGGCAACGGATATGGGAATTTTCGGTTCGGCTTTTTTCCCAAATCCTAAGTCAGGCAGGTTGACTCCTGGTAGGTTAATTTCGGGCATTGCGAGTTCAGGCATGTCCACACTACTACAGCCAAGTAGAGAGCAAATGGCTAGTAGTGACAAGAATGTTCTGAGCGTAAAAGGGGGGCTATCCATGCCGGTAACCTACCTGATGGGACCCCTCGATGCAACATCGCGTGCCTAGATAATCAAATCATCTTCGCAACCAGAAAAGCTTTATCCAGAAGGGGTAAAATACTGTTTCGGTACTGGACTATGATAGGCTGTTGAGCGTGATCAATATTTCTTCAGAGGCCTTTTGGCAAGGCCTTTGACAGATGCACGAGAGAAGGAAGTTTGTTCCCTTTCTTTCTGATGGGAAAAAGACCTCCCAAAAAAATGCAACCAAAATTCAGTAAGGCGCGACTCACTATACGAGGAAGGTTAGCGATGGGTTCGAGAGTTCTAAATTCCCCATTTTGTCTTGACTAACTGGCCTGCCTCCCGCGAAGATATTTTATACACATCGTTGGTGTGTCCCTACGAATGGTCCGACTTAACAAGGAGGCTCCCATGGGTACTTATCGTGTGATGCTAGTAGTGAGTCTGTTGTCCGTTGTCTTAGTAGGATGCTCGAATGTGGGGCCGGAACTTCGCTTGGCCACATACTTTGGATCAATTTCAGCGGGAACCTCAACCGAGGAGATACCCCGGGTAAGGGGTAAGGCAGGACTTGTTGTGATCAACGATACGTCCTTCGATAACTCCGCTCCGCAATTGTCAAAAGAATCCCTCCAGGCCATTAAGCACCATGTGGAAGCTCGGCTGACTAAGACAGTGTCCATGGCCTTGGAGCAACTCGAGTTTCCTAATCAATCAGCTCTCCCGGTGGAATCAGCGGCGTTACTTCAGCAGGCTAAGGATCATCAGATGAATTACTTGGTCTTAGCAGTAGTGTCGAGTACTGAAATCGAAGTGCCCGATCGCCTTCCGTTGCAAGGGCGTTTCAATGGTGGAGGGGGACGAGGTCTTTTGAACGGCTATCGAGCCGAAAACTTTGCGTTGGCGGAATTTGTCTTTCTTGATGTGGAGACGGGTCAGGTTCTCATTCAATCGAATGGCCAAGCATGGGCATCTTTGGAGCGACTGGACCCTCCCCTTGAATCCAATGTGTATCCTGTGGTTCGGCGCGACCTGGAAATTCCTCCCATCTACCCAACCCGTGAAGATCGCGCTCATGACGTGATGCGGGCGGTCGCGAGTAGCGAGGCCATTAACCAAGCGGTTATGCATTTTGGTGAGACCTGGCAGAAAGTTCAAAGTTA
>JAJDBO010000034.1 GCA_029261305.1 Nitrospirales bacterium | reverse complement strand
GCCACGAATAAAAATATTTTTGTTGTGGCTTGCGATATGCCATTTTTAAATGCTGCTGTTATACGGTACATGGGTTCCCTTGCGGACACCTGTGATATGACGTTGGCTGAGCTTACGCAGGGTATCCAAATGACGCATGGGGTTTATTCAAAGCGTTGTCTTCCGGCATTGGAAAAAATGGTGAAGAGTGAAAATTTACGACTTCAAGACCTTCTCAAAGATTCCTCATTGGCTTTAAGAAAGGTTCAGGAATTTGAAATTTCACCTATTGACCCACGACTACTGTCCTTCATGAATCTCAACTCCCCATCCGATTTTGAATTAGCCAGGAAAATCCTGCAGCCCCCATCCAAAAGGCAAAATGAACCAAGAAAGTAACAAACCAATCGTGTTAATTATCCATCCCGGAACCTTAGGGGATGTGATGCTTTCCCTAACAGCCATTGATGGTATTCGTCGTCGTTTTCTTGATCATGAATTGATCGTTGTGGTTCACGGTGAGATTGGCAAAATCCTTTTGGAATATGACGTCGTCGATCGCGTGCTGAATATTGATGAGACAATGCTGGCTGAGCTTTTTTCAACAAATCCACAATTTGGGATCGATAACGCAGATGTCCTAACTCGCTGTCGACATGCTGTGGTCTGGGTCAATGATCTGGATGGTTGTCTGTTTGCCAATCTCAAATCGCTCGGGGTGAATAATATATCTATTATTTCTCCTCATGACGATTCTTTACATGCCAGCCATCAGTCCGATCGATATTGCGAATCAGTAAAGGAGTGGGAGAAGGATAAGGTGGAACTTGGCTTCCCAGGCCTTTTTCGCTTAAAGGCTGGATGGCTAGAGAATAACACAATATCCCCTGTTTTTTCGAAAAGTCATGATCGAAAAACTCTCATGATCCACCCGGGTAGTGGGAGTCGGCACAAGTGCCTACGGCCAGAAAAAATGGGAGAGATTCTTCTACGGCTCTCTGAAGGTCAGAAATATCAGTTGTTTCTTTGCCAAGGCCCTGCCGACGAAAACATTTTTTTTGATCTTCAGACTTATATTCACCAGATCTCCCATAGAATTTTAAAGAATACTAGTTTGTTGGACATGGCTAAGGCCTTATGCAAGGCCGATTTATTTCTTGGACATGATTCTGGATTAACCCACCTTGCCGCCGCGTTAGGTGTTCCCACTATTGCCTTATTTGGCCCAACCGATCCTCTACGTTGGGGACCCAAGGGAACCAATGTAGAAATTCTTCAGGGGACGAGTTGTCTGTGCCAGGATTGGAATGCTGTTCAACAATGTCCTGATAAGGTCTGTTTGACTCATTCCGTCTACGATATCGTGGCAGCAGTTGAACGGGTGTTGACTCCTTCAGGCAAAGTTGATCCCTTTGTTGATATAGTAAGAGTTCACTAAGTGTTTTCTCGCTTGCCAGTCTGCGGAAGGCTGTGTTAAATTCCGAGCCCATCCCTAAAAATCTTCATATTTTATGCTATGATCGAGAGGTTTTGTGTCTGTAGGAATTGTTCAAGAACGAGTAGCCTCTGCCATTTCTGAATCCCTAGAAATGGCCAGAAAACAGGGGTTGCTTACCTCCGAAACGTTCCCCTCTCCGGTAGTGGAATTCCCCAAGCGCGAGGAATGGGGTGATCTCTCTTCTAACGTCGCGATGGCACTTGCAAAAAAAGAGGGCAAAGCCCCTCGGGTAGTTGCCGGTCTTATTGCTGAGCAATTGAGAGCGGCTTGCCCGTTTTTTGAACATATCGATATTGCTCCACCTGGATTTCTCAATTTCACGCTTCGTCGAGATTGTTGGCATTCTGTACTGACAGAAGTTGAAACACAGGGTCCCTGCTATGGCAACAGTTCGATTGGCCATGGTCGCCGAGTATTGCTTGAGTTTGTTAGTGCCAACCCTACTGGGCCATTGCATATGGGGCATGGGCGTGGAGCTGCTCTTGGAGAAGCGTTGGCCCGATTGCTACGTGCCGCAGGGTATTCTGTGGAGCGGGAGTACTACATTAATGATGCCGGACGGCAAATGAAGCTGCTTGCTGCTTCGGTCTACGCCCGGTATGCGGAGTTGGAAGGGCAATCTATTACCTTCCCAGAGGATGGGTACCATGGTACCTATATTCAAGACTTAGCCCAAGGCATTCGTGAGCAGGTTGGATCAAATCTTCTCAGCCTTTCCCCTGAAGAGGCGACAACACGTTGTGGGGAGCTGGCTTATAAAAAGCTTCTTGGTGAAATCAAACATGATCTCACTGAATTTGGAGTAACATTTGAAACCTGGTACAGCGAAGCCTCGCTGTTTACTACTGGAAAAATTCAGGAAGCGCTGAATAATTTAGAAAAACGCGATCTGGTATTTAAAGAAAATGGTGCCGTGTGGTTTCGATCCACAACATTCAAAGATGAAAAAGACCGAGTGGTGTGCAAGCAGGATGGTGACTATACGTATTTGGCCTCCGACATCGCCTACCACTATGACAAATTGACGAGGGGGTTTGATTGGCTCATCAATATTTGGGGTGCTGATCATCATGGGTATGTGCCACGAATGCAAGGAGCGGTAGAGGCCTTTGGATACCCCAAGGACCGGCTTCAGGTTGTATTAGTGCAGATGGTCAGTTTGCTACGAGGCGGCCAAAAAGTCGAAATGTCGAAACGGTCCGGTGAGTTTGTGACGCTTCAAGAAGTGGCGGACGAAGTGGGGGCTGATGCGGCCAAGTTTTTTTTCCTCATGCGGCGTTCCGATACCCATTTGGAATTCGATTTAGAGTTAGCCAAAAAACAGTCGTCGGAAAACCCTGTCTATTATGTTCAATATGCGCATGCGCGGCTGGCCAGTTTATTGCGCATTGCCGAAGAACGTGGATTGAATATTCCTATCGTGTCCGATGTCGATTTGTCATTACTCGCAACCCCAGAGGAGTTTCGGCTTATCAAGCACCTCTCCAGTTTCCCAGGGCTGATCGAAAGTTGTGCGCAGGCCTTAGAACCTCATCGGATTTCGTTTTATTTGCAGGAATTGGCCGGGTTGCTCCACTCATTTTATTACAAGCATCGAGTCTTGCCCCCCAAGGAGGGCGATGTGCGTGACGAGGTGGTTGAGTCAGGGACAGATGGGTCAGAGGTTGAGGCACCAACTCGAGAAGTCGTCTCTCCATCGGTGACCCAGGCCAGGTTAGCCTTATTGCAACAGGTCAAAACTGTGCTCCACAATGGCTTGACGCTGTTGGGTGTGAGTGCGCCAGAGAAAATGTAGCCGATATGGCATGTCATCCTGATCATCAATCATTCGGATTCACAGCGTTGACCACTCTATGATTCAATTTTCGATCTCGCATCAGGAAACCGCATGTCAGGCTAGAACCGGTCGATTGACGACAACACATGGGACTATTGAGACTCCCGTGTTTATGCCGGTGGGAACCCTAGGCCCAGTCAAGGGGATTAGTCCTGATGAGCTTCAAGCTTGCGGGTTCGGTTTGATGTTGAGTAATTGCTACCATCTTTATCTTCGCCCTGGACATCAATTAATTGCTGATATGGGTGGCTTGCATCGCTTCGCCGGGTGGCCGGGGGCCATCTTAACCGACAGTGGCGGATTCCAAATGGTGAGTCTCTCAGACCTGCGCCGTATCACCGATGAGGGCGTGACGTTTAAGTCGCATCTGGATGGCTCTATGCATGAGTTGACTCCAGCACGGTGCATGGAAATTCAAATGGCCTTGGGCTCCGATATCATGATGGTGCTTGATGAATGTCCCACGCACCCATGTAGCGAAGAACAAGCACGTGAGGCTGTCCGACGGTCCACGCAATGGGCTCGCCAATGTAAAGATGCGGCTCAACAAAGCGATCAAGCGTTATTTGGCATTGTTCAGGGAGGCCTTGATGCCAACCTTCGACGTCAAGCGGCCCAAGCGCTTATTGAAATTGGATTTGATGGATATGCCCTCGGTGGTCTAAGTTTAGGAGAAGACAAGCTGGCCATGATGGCCATGATTGACGCATCGATTCCAGAACTTCCCCAGGATCGTCCACGGTACCTCATGGGAGTCGGATTGCCAGAGGATTTGGTCGAGGCTGTCGTCCGAGGGATTGATATGTTTGACTGCGTGATTCCCTCACGACATGGTAGGACTGGGTGGCTGTTTACCACCTTTGGTCGGGTGATGATTAAAAATGCCCAATATACACGCGATGAATCTCCGATCGATGACCAATGCGCTTGTCCGGTCTGTCAGAAATATTCGCGCGCGTATCTTCGGCATCTATTTGTGTCGAATGAAATGTTGGGAGTTCGGCTCAATACCATCCACAATTTATGGTACTATGCCCAACTGATGCAGCAATTACGGGAGGCGATTCAAGAAGATCGTCTCTTAGCCTTTCGTGAACATTTCTATCAAACTCGAGAGGCCTCACCGCGGAGCCTGGCCTATGTGGAGGAAGTGGGCGTGAGTGTGACTGACCGAAATGGGAGTTCCCAGAAGGAGCAGGAGTTGTGAGTATGAATCTGATGTCTTCGGTAGCATGGGCGCAAGGGCTTGGTGGGGGGGAGGACGGTCCGGCAGGCCTCCTATCTCTCGTTCCCTTTATTTTGATCTTCGTAATCTTTTATTTTCTCTTGATTCTTCCGCAGCAGCGGAAGCAGAAAGAGCATAAAAAAATGCTCGAAGCCCTAAAGAAGGGAGACAAAATTATTACCTCTTCTGGTATCTGGGGAACCATTAACCGATTGGATAAAGAAACGGCGACCGTGCAAATTGACGATAACACGCGGGTCAAGGTTCAGCGTGAAAATATTACCAAGGTGAGGACCACCGATGAAGGGTAACGTCCGGAAAGTAAATCGATGAAAAAGGTTCAAGCGCGTCTCCTATTGGTGTTGGTGTTAACTGTCCTCTCGGTGTATTTGTCTATTCCGTCATGGCCAGGAATTCATGATTCTTTGCCTGATAATTTCAAGTGGATTATTCCTCCTCGTGGCGTGTCTCTTGGCCTTGATCTTCAAGGTGGCATCCATATGGTTCTAGAGGTCGAAGAAGATCGGGCAGTGGAAATTGCCGTGGACCGCTCGGCCAGAGCGATGCAAGACCTCTTGGCAGAGAAAGACATTGAGGCCAATATGGTCTCTCGAGAAGAAGGGGTGAAGATTACCATTGAGCTTGCCGGGGCGGATAAAATCGATGAAGCCGCTGATCTTATCCGCGAGTCGTACCCGTCTTATTCTCAGGTATCCAAAGATGGTCAAGTACTCGTCTATGAACTGAATAGCGACGATATTGAGCGCATAAAAAATGGGGCGATTAACCAGGCACTCGAAACTATTCGGAATCGTATTGACGAATTTGGTGTGACTGAGCCGCTTCTCCAGCGGCAGGGTCGAACGCAGATTGTCATTCAATTACCCGGAGTGAAAGATCCGAAGCGGGCTAAGGAATTGATCCAATCTACCGCCATCCTCGAATTCAAAATGGTGGATGAAGATAATGGGCCGAGGTTGGCATTGCCGGTTCAGGTAGAGATAGCCCAGGAAGATGCAATTCGTGTTCAGTTTGCGAGTAAAGTTCCGGAAGGCTCAGAAATATTGTTTGAGCCCATTGCTTCAGATGAGGGGCGTCCCGTGTATAGCCGTCCATGGCTTGTATTTGCTGATGCGGCTTTGACCGGTGACGTCTTACAGGACGCGCGGGTTTCTATTGGAGACTTTAGCGAGCCGTTGGTTTCCGTGACCTTTGATAGCAAGGGAGCCGAGGAGTTTGATCGGATTACGGGTGCCAATGTTGGGCGACGGATGGGCATTGTGCTTGACGGCACCGTGTATTCCGCACCGAATATTAATGAACGCATTCGAGGTGGTCGAGCGCAAATCACTGGCGCGTTTACGACTGATGAGGCGAATGATCTGGCGATTGTTCTCCGAGCAGGTGCATTGCCTGCGCCAATGAAGACCCTTCAGGATCTCACGGTCGGCCCGTCTTTGGGGAGAGACTCCATTGAAAAAGGTTTAAAAACCACAGTGATTGCCGGCCTTTTCGTGCTGCTGTTTATGATGGTGTACTACCGTCTGTCTGGAGTGGTGGCGAATGCCGCCGTGGGGCTGAATCTCATTTGTTTGTTTGGTGCCTTATCCGGGCTGAACGCCACATTGACCCTTCCAGGAATTGCTGGGATCATTTTGACCATCGGGATGGGGGTTGATTCCAACGTCCTCATTTTTGAACGTATCCGTGAAGAGCTTCGTCAGGGGCGACCTATTCGATTAGCAGTGGATGCAGGGTATGACAAGGCGTTTCTTACCATTGTGGACTCGCATGTGACGACGTTGATAACGGGGATGGCCCTGTTTGTGTTTGGGAGCGGTCCCATTAAAGGTTTTGCAGTCACTCTGTGTTTGGGTATTGGGATTAATCTGTTCACAGCCTTTATTGGAACCAAAGTGGTGTTTGACTTGGTGAATCGGAAAAAGATCGACAGTCTAAGTATTTAATTGTTGAGGAGTCACATGTTCGAAATCGTTGGCAAAACAAACATTGATTTTATGGGGAAACGGCAAATTGCACTGGCGATTTCAAGCGTGTTGGTCGTCCTTGGGTTACTCACTGTGATTCAGATTGCGCGAGGTGCTGCGAATCTCGGCATTGATTTTGCTGGTGGAACGGCGGTGCAATTAAAATTTGATAATCCCATTGCCATTGATGCCGCTCGTCAAGCATTAGGCAAGCATGGGGTGAATGATGCAGAACTGCAGGAATTTGCTCAGGATAATAAACTGTTAGTCAGAGTGAAAACAGAGGGCACCATTGAGGAGAAAATTGCTGATCGAATTGTTCAAGTGTTTGAGCAGGAATTTTCCAATAATAAATTTGTGGTGGATTCCAGCACGGAAATTGGTCCCACCATCGGACATCGATTGCAACAGGATGCCATGTTGGCAATTACCATTTCGTTAATTGGGATTATCCTTTATGTCGCCACACGGTTTGAGCTCCGCTTTGGCGTGGCCGCGGCGATTGCGACGTTTCATGATGTCTTAGCCGTGCTTGGGATTTTTTATCTGTTAGATGTGGAAATTACCCTGTTGGTGGTGACAGCTCTGTTGACATTGGCTGGGTATTCTCTGACGGATACCGTCGTGGTGTTCGATCGTATCCGAGAAAATCTTCGGGGTCGCCGGCGTGACTCCGTCTTGACCATTGTCAATAATGGGATCAATCAGGTGTTGAGTCGGACCTTAGTGACCACGCTGACGGTGGTCTTAGTTTTACTGCCTCTCACCCTTTTTGGCGGTGAAGTTTTACACGATTTTTCATTTGCACTTCTTCTTGGCGTGATCATTGGTACCTACTCCTCCATTTTTGTGGCTAGTCCGCTCCTCCTGGTATGGCCGGGTGGGGAAGGTCGGCTATTTAGCCGTGGTCGGTAAAAAGCTGTATTTCCTCTTTTGTATCTCGGGAAAAAGTTTAATAGGATGGGTTAATGACGATTCCTCTGTTTTCCTCTTCTGATCATTAGCAGATACCGGTTGATTCTGCCCCCCCCTTGGGCCAAGAACTTCTCCTTGGTGAGCTTCATAAGAACCTGACGGCAAACCAATACACTACATCAAATACTACGTTTTGAGAGAACTGAAAAAAGACAGCGCCTCCTGTTTCAGTTTGCCAATTTAATTTATTGAACGTGGAGAAACTGAAGATGAAGAAACTATATGTGGGGTCAGGGAAAGAGTTTCGAACAATTCAGAAAGCCGTGGATAGTTTGCCCACTATTTTGGGTGATGATACGAAGATTATTGTAAGTCCAAGGCAATATAAAGAAGATGTCATCATTAGTAATATCAAAGGTAAGGCACTCATTATTGAGGGTGTGAAAAGTGAGATTGATAAAACCAGTGTGATGAATTTTAGGTGTTATGATGTGCAGGGACTATTGAAAATAAATAACTTGCGTTTTGTCTGGAGTGACCAAGTCAATAAGAAAACAACAAAAAGCGTACTGTTATTTTCGAGATGTTCCTATGCATCATTAGATTATTTAAAGTTTCTGGGAAAAACCAAATCATCGGCCATTCCAACAATCGAATACGACGGATCTATCGGAGCGGTGCATAATTCCTATTTTCATAATCAAAAGACCTGTATTTTTTCAAAAAATGGTTCGCAAATTAGAGTTGATGGTAATAACACGCATTCGAATACCGCGAGCATTTACTTTTTATTCGCACAAGCCGCTATTATTCACTATGCTGGAAAAGTCACATTACCCCAAGGAACTAAAAACCGAGAATACAAAGCAGGAAGAATATTTACTTAACAGAAAGCCATGCCTCCATACAGGTGTCGTGTCTCGAAGCGTGGCCTCCATTTCTCACCAATTTCTGCATCCATCGAAACGCGGTCACATCGTCAATTCTCACTATTGTAAACGATTGAGGATTACTATCAGGTTGGTTATCTCGAACGCCCCCAGTTCACTCTGGAGGGCTGGCCTTGAGGTTTTTACACTTTAGCCAGTCTTGACAGGAATTGACCAATCCTGAAAAAATTCGTTTGAATTAGGAATTTATACGTATTTAGTGGGGGTGTTGTTACCAAAATGAAACGGTGGAAGTGGTCGCATAGTATCCAGCGCAAAACCATTCTTGGGATGGTTCTCGTTGGGCTCCTTCCTCTCCTACTTTCCTTATTCCTCACCTACGTTGAAGAGCGTCGAGCGCTTCGTGAAACCAGCGGATCAAATTTTAAAGGTATTGCTGTTGAGGTGGCCAGAAAAATTGAGACCCAGATTACTCGTGGGATTAATGAGGCACAGCAATTGGCGACGATTCCTTTTATACGGGCGGCTGTTACTGGAGCCAATCGGAGCTATGAAGGCCGGGAGCCGGAAAAGATCAAGGAGTTTATCGAAGAATGGAAAGCACGCTGGCGGCAACGCCAGGATCCTGATGATTTCCCGATGTTTGTCAATAGAATTGCTACCAATTATTTGATGGATTGGCATGCCGTTCGAAAATCAGATTATCTCGGGATCTTGGTGACGGATAATCAAGGTGCCATTGTGTTGAGTTCACTGCCACAGGTGCAGTTTTTTCATGGAGAAAGTACTTGGTGGAAGGCAGCATTCCATGAGGGGACCGGTCAAATTTATGTGAGTGACCTGTCATTTGATCCGTCATTTGGCACTCATATTTTGAACGTGGCGGTTCCCATTTATGATGAACAGCGTGTTCATGCGGTGGGGACGGTGAGCATTTTATTGAGGCGTGATTCACTATTCCGGTCCATTTCCGAAGTCACAGCCGGTTCAACGGGCCATGCCATGCTCATGTCGAGTGATGGCACTCCTCTCATCTGTCCGGTGCTTTCGCTTGAGCAACATGTGATTCAACCCTTACTTGTCACGTCTGTTGATGAGAAATCTGTGGGGTGGGTGCAGGCCGAATGGGATTCCCACGGGGCGGAAAATTCTATCGTGGGATTTGCACGGTTGCGTATTAGTGAGCCCTTAGCTCCAGAGAGTTTTGGCGGGCATTCTTGGGTCACCTACGTTCGACAAGATCCTCGAGAGACCTATGCGCCGTTGAATCAAATGCTGATCAAGGTCGCGATGTATGGGGTCATTGTATTTGGGGTGTTGTGGTTGATGGGTATTGTTGTGGCACGGCGAATTGTCAGCCCAATTCAATCACTGAATGATGGTGTTCAGCGAATCGGAAGCGGAAATCTCGATCATCATTTAATTCTTCGAACCGGTGATGAAATTGAAGATCTGGCGAATGCCTTCAATAAAATGGCCACAAACCTGAAACAGTCATTCGCGCAACTCAACACGCAGATGGGTGAGATTCAGCAGCTGGAGGAACGGTATCGAGATCTCATCGAAAAGTCTCCAGAAATGATTCATCAGATTGATAAGACCGGTCAATTTGTCCATGTGAATGAAACTGAGCTTGAAAAATTGGGGTATTCACTAGAAGAAATGTTAGAAAAGTATTTGTGGGATATTATTCCACCGGAAAAACAACCGGATATTATGGACTATTTCCGGCAGTTGCCACATCAACGGGAGGGAACCTTGGAGACGGTGTTTGTCACTCGTCAAGGGGCGTTTATCGATGTGGAAATTCACTCAACCGCTTTGGTGGATTCGGTATCTGGAGAACTGGTTTATACAAGAGCCTTTGTGCGCGATGTGACAGAACGAAAAGTGCTCCAGCATCAGATTGAACAATATACAACGAAGCTGGAAGAGGAAGTCGCCGCCCAAACGCATCAATTATCACAATCGGAAAAGCGCTATCGGGTGTTGTTTAACCGTTCCGCAGATTCGATTTTGATGGTGGATGCTGATGGGATCATTGTCGCGGTGAATGAGCGTGAACTCGAGGTCTTGGGCTATCAGGAGTCTCAGTTAATTCATCACCCGTTGACCGAGGTGGTGACGGAGTCTTTTCACGAGACGACTGAAGCGTCATTTCAAACCGTGGTCTCTGGCGAGGAAAAAGTCCTGACCAAAGAGATTGAGGTCTATGATGCTGAACGCCAGGTACTCTCAGTGGAGATGGATCTCATCCGTGTCGAACAGGAGACCACGACCCTGGTGATGGTGCAAATTCGAGATATTACCGAACGAAAACAATTAGAGGCACGGCTGCAGCAATATAATGAAGAGTTGGAGGACAAAGTTCAGGCGAGGACCTTGGAGATCCAACGCACCAAATTATATTTAGAAAGTCTCTTGGAAAATGCTAACGATGTGATTTATACCCTGGATCACGATCAGCGTTTCACCTATGTGAATAGCAAGGTGGAAATTTGGGGATATCAAAAAGAGGACTTACTGGGACGTCCCTTTCTAACCCTATTGACGAAACGCCATCGTGGTCGACGTCTCAAGGAAATTTTGAATATGCCGGTGAAGCAGGAGTATGAAGTGGAAGTGATGAGCCGAAGCGGCGAGAGTCGTTCGGTCTTAGTGAGTGTGTCGCCGCTTCGAAATGATGAGGACGCCGTGGTCGGGGTCTTGGGGATTGCCCGTGATATTACTGATAGGAAAAGTTTAGAACAACACATTCGTAATACTGAGCGGCTTGCATCTGTGGGTAAACTGGCCGCTG
>JAJDBO010000330.1 GCA_029261305.1 Nitrospirales bacterium | reverse complement strand
CCCCAATTTTTGTTTTATGCTTTCTTGAGAAAATGGTTTCATGATATATCCGGTCGCTCCAGCCTGAACGGCTTCCACAATTTGAGCTTGTCTTCCTTCTGTGGTGACGAGATATACAAATGTGTCGCGTAATGTCGTCTCCGCACGAATGGCTTTGAGGAGTTCCAATCCAGTGAGTCCGGGCATATGCCAATCGGCCATGACTAAATCTACAGAATGTTCTTTGAGCAGGGTAAGCGCTTCATCGCCTTGAGCAGCTTCCTGAATGGCCTCAATCCCTAGTCGCTGAAAAATCCGGCAAAGTTTTTTGCGGGAAACAGCATCGTCGTCTACGACTAAAATCGATTGGATCGGCTTTCCTTCCATGAGGAAATTCCCTCCCTTCTACGTTGAGCTAGAAGTCCTTTTAGTGAATTTGGAAATTGATGGTGAAACGATCAAGATCCAAAACAAAATCCTCAATTTGGTTGTCCCAATAGAAAGAGCAACTGGTTGATGTTGCCCTAAGATCATTGAATTTAGTTTTCGATGATCTTGGAATTTAGGATTAAATGAACATACGGTTTCTTCGGAATATCCCCCAGAAACTTAACCGAGCAGGGGCTCAAAAATTATTCATTCATCTTTGGATGTTATTGGCCGTGAATGAAGTGCTGGGGTGTAAGGGATCTTCAGTTATTTGCGCAACATATCAAAACTTTGAATCCCCAAGGCCTCATAGATTTGGAGCGAAGCTTTGGATTTATTTAAGGTGTACAGATGAATTCCTTGAACTTGATTATCTAGCAAATCAAGTACTTGTTCTGTCGCCCAGGTTGTGCCAATACGTTCGGCCTTTTCAGGACTATCCGCATCTCCCATTGCACGAAGTAGTTTTGCAGGAAATCGCGCTCCTAAGGCAAGTTCCGACATACGAGCCATTCCCTTTTTTGATGTGATTGGCATTATCCCAGCAATGATTGGGACCTGAATGTCTGCCATTTCGCACCTTTCCCGGAAATCGTAAAAGTCTCGGTTATCAAAAAATAATTGCGTGCAAATGTAATCGGCTCCTGCATCAACTTTTTCCCTTAAGAAATCAATTTCCTTCAGGCGGTTGGGTGTATCTGGATGCCCTTCGGGAAACCCCGCCACACCGACACCCATATGAGGGAAATGATGTTTAATAAAACGCACCAGCTCGGCGGCATATTGAAATGCTGGGGTTTGTGGGCGATTTCCTTGGGGGGCTTGGGGCTGATCTCCGCGCAAGGCCATAATATTTTCAATGCCGCGTGTGTGGTAGGTCTCCAGAATTTGGCGAATCTCATCTTGACCCGATCCCACACAGGTTAAATGGGAAACGATGGTTAAACTTGTTTCCTCTTGGAGTTTGACGACCAAATCGTGAGTTAATGAACGCGTGGAGCCACCGGCACCGTAGGTGACACTGACATAGGCTGGTTTAAGAGGTGCCAGCTGTTGAATGGTGTGAAATAATTCTTGGGATGCTGCTTCAGTTTTTGGAGGAAAAAATTCGAAACTGATGGCCGGGTCCTGTTGTTTCAAGACTTGTGCAATATGCATGTGTGTCCTTAGGCCTAAGGGCCTTGCTCTCGTGAATCGGTGGTTCGCGCCTGGTACTGGGAATTTTTCATTATATTGAATCATTGGTGGTACTAAATACACCATGAATCCTAGGAAAAGAACCAATATCCTAGCGAGAAACCCAAAAAAGTGATGTAAACATAAGGGTTTTTCCTTCTATATTTCAAATAAGACCTCATTTTTATCAAATGAGACGTTGGCGTATTGATACTTGTCTTAGGATAAACCCTAATCAACGCCTTAATTTAGCAAGTGTTTATGGTACCCGTCGATAATCAGTGTTAGAAACGACCAAAACTTCCCTATGGTGTTGAATGGTCATTCTTTACAGGAATCCTGGGCGATGAAAGAAATAGGTGATTTGTGAAAAAAAGTGTTAGTCAATCGTATTTTATAAATATGGAGGATCAAAATGATGCGAAGTCATTACTCCGAAACTTTATGGGATAAAATTGTGAACGGCCAGGACTCCTGGAATTCTAAAGGACCTTTTTGTGGGAAGAAGAAAGGTTTTCGGTTACTAAGAGATGCGAATAGGTCCTTGGAATGGTTGGCCTGTTTTAAGAATACGGTGGCATTATAGGCCAAAATAGATAATGACGGTCCTACGATGGTGCAGAAATTTGGCGAAAGTCATTACAAAATTTTCTAGATATCCTACCAAAGTATAGAGAACCGACATGTTCCGCCCCTTGTGTCGTTTCGCATGCGAGCGTGATGGAGCCCCACCCTGTGCAGCTTCGCACCCTCAATAGGAGCATGTCGGCCCCTTCACTCCCTCGAAAGTTTATTTAAGGAATACCTCAATAGCAAAAGTACTTCTGATTGAAATTGGGATTTCTCTGTCTTTTCTTCTTCTTTCTCATGAACGCAGGCCATTGGCCACTAAATACTTCTCGACTTGGGTAGATTTTTGGGGAGCCATTTATTGGATGGCTTACTAAAAATCCTCTTTTTCAATGAACCATTTCCTCCTAGGGAGCGGCCTCATCTGGTGTCAATTTTTCCGACACGTCAGTTTTTTGACATCAAATGCGGAATAATCTTCCCTATAGCCCATCAAGCATAAAAATTAAAAATTCACAAAGTTTCATAGTCTTAGGCGGTAAAATGAATAATGGCAGTGAGTTATGTGAAGGCAAACCGCTTCGGTATCAATCTTGCTCAACCATATGCAGAGTATCAAAGTTGTTGCCTAAGTGTTGTCTGGGCAGCGGTGCCAATCATTCAACTCCGGAGACTTCCAATATTCTTAGGAGGTCATCGCGGGGCCATTGCCTAAGGGGGCTGATATGGAGAGCAGCCAAGTACGAGTGCTTCTAGTGAATTCGCGAGAGGAAGATTGCATCTCAACCAAAAAGCTATTAGCGGACTGTCCAGAACAACAATTTGTTCTCGAATCGGTCTCGGGGTATGAGAATGCACTAGAGACCATTCGTCGAAATGTCCATGAGGTATATTTGTTAGATTCGGAATTAGGCGAACGTTCTGGACTCGATCTTATTCGTGAAGCCATCTACAACGGCTGCAAAGCTCCCTTGATTCTGCTGACGGAACAAGCTGACCATGGGGTGGATACCGAAGCGATAAAGGCGGGGGCTGCGGATTCCCTGGTGAAGGATCAGATCAATGCGACCTTATTGGAGCGGTCCATTCGCTATGCGATTGAACGAAAACGTGCTGACGAGCGAATGGCATTTTTGGCTCAATATGATTCCTTAACGGGGTTGGCCAATCGAAGTCTCTTTAAGGAGCTTCTCGGACTCGCCCTGGCCCGTGCTGAACGAAATGGGAAGCATGTTGCACTCATGTTTCTCGACCTTGACCGCTTTAAAATTATCAATGATTCATTGGGACATGATGGTGGCGATCAGGTATTAAAAGTGGTGGCAGAACGCCTTCGCTCTCGCATGCGGAAAAGTGACACTGTGGCGAGATTAGGCGGCGATGAATTTACCGTTATTCTTGAGGGTATTGGAACGGTGCAAGATGCGACGAATGTGGCACAGGAATTACTGGATATTGTGGCGCAGCCTATTATGGTGCAGGATCAGGAACTGTTTGTGACGCCAAGTATTGGAATCGCCATTCATCCTCAATATGGAAAAGACTCCGAAACGCTGATCAAGAACGCTGATATGGCCATGTATCGAGCGAAGCGTCAGGGACGAAATACCTATCGTTTTTATACCACCACCATGGAAGCCAATGGGAAAGTCTCGCAACAAGTCGCCATGGAAACCAATTTGCGTCATGCCCTGGACCGGGAGGAATTTCTTCTGCATTATCAACCACTGATTGATATGAAAAGTGGTCGCGTGATTGCTCTGGAAGCGTTGTTGCGGTGGTGTCATCCTGAACGTGGTCTCATCCTGCCCGAGGAATTCATTCCCTTGGCCGAAGAAAATGGGATGATCGTGCCGATTGGTGAATGGGTGTTGGCGACGGCCTGCAGACAGAATAAGGAATGGCAGGAAGCAGGGCTTCCTCTTGCCAGTGTCAGTGTCAATTTATCCGCCAGACAATTTCGACAAAAATCTTTCGTGGGAAAGGTGGCCAGTATTCTTGCACAGAGCAAACTTGATCCTCAATTCTTAGAGCTTGAATTGACCGAGAGCCTA
>JAJDBO010000329.1 GCA_029261305.1 Nitrospirales bacterium | reverse complement strand
GTGGATGTTCCTGGACACCTCAGGTGGAAACGTCCATTTATAAAGATCCACAATTATCGGTATCACTCATCACAGCATCAGAAGAATCTTTTGAGGCCGATCACCCTGTCACATTGCAAGAAGACACAATTATCCACATCCTGAACGGCCTTCACCTTCATCAAAATACCCGGTTGCTCCAAAAATTATTTTCCAGTGGCAATTCTTCTCAATCAGTATTCACCAAAGAGCAATCGACACTGTTAGCCCCTCAAATTCAAAAAGCCTTCTCTCAAGTCACCCCCGAAGAACATGTAGCCTTTCAAACACAAGGTAGCAGCCAGACACTAGAGAGTCAGGCGATTCATGGGACGATGTACGTGAAGGGTGAGGATTTCTATGTTTCCCTCACATTCGCCTCCCCGGGTGCACATGCTGCCACGAAAACCGCAAGCAGAAGCGTCCGGCCAGATCAAGAAAGGAGTGGGAAGCCTGTATTAGAGTTCAAGCCCAAAGAAGCTCTTCGAGGAGAAAAGAAGCCCCATTGGCTATTTGGTGGTAAAGAAAATAATCATGTGGTCATTAATGTGCCACTCCTTGCTTCGTTTCATCGACAACAGACTACCCAAGAAGATCAGACCGCCAAGGAAAAGCCTCAAAACCTTCAATCATCTCCCAAGGCTGAAGAGACATTGCCTCGAAAAGCCAACGCTCTCTTCCCCCAAAAATCAGTACCCCAACCCCAAACATCAGGGGAAACTCTAGAAAATTCGGAAACCCAAACCTTATTAGAGGAAATTAGGGAACTGCGGAAGGAACTTGGTGATCAAAAAAAAGCCATCGACCAGTTAAAGCAGGAGAAGCAAAGAAATCGTTAAGAAGTTTCCATTAATTGTAAATTGCCCAGCACCACTTGACTGCCAAGTGGTTCACGGAAGGTCATGAGTTATAATAGACAGAAGTATCTTGAATAAAATGTTTCGTATTCATGTTACTTGCCACGTTCTCGAAGTTTCGTCACCACGGGCTCATCAGCAGGCGGAAAAGAATAATCATCAAATTCCGAAAGTTTTATCCATCGAAAATCTGCACAGCCAAGGGGCTGAATCTCCCCCTGAAACACTGAGCACAGAAAAAAATGCAGCTCCACCGATTTATCAGGGTATTCATGCTGAACGACTATGAAGGGTATTGGTGAGGTGATCTCAACCCCCAATTCCTCACGCAACTCTCGTCTCAAGCAAGCTTCTAGACTCTCCCCAGATTCCCTTTTTCCTCCGGGAAATTCCCAATACCCCGCTAAATGTGTATGTGGCCCTCGCTGCGTGATGAGATACCAATCTTCACGTTCAAGCACCGCAGCCGCGACTTGGATGTATTTTTCTGGAGACATGAGCACAGCAGACTACTTGGTCTCAGCAGGATAGGCCTGGCAAAAATCTCGCATCGGGCAGTACATGCAATAGGGTTTACGAGCGGTACACACGACAGCACCAAAGTCCATCAAGGCTTGATTGAAATCATATCCCTTCCCTTTGGGAATTAATTCTTCCGACATCACCCACAACCGAGACGTTTTTTTCTTTGGATCACCATTTCCGAGGAATACCCGATGCAACACGCGCATGACATTGGTATCGAGAATAGGCGCGTCCTCATTAAACGCAAAAGACCGCACCGCTCCAGCAGTATAGCGACCAATACCCTTCATAGACTGAAGCTGTACAGGATCCCTAGGAATCGTGCTGCCGTATTTCTCCACAGCCTCACAGGCAATACTATGCAACCGGTATGGGCGGACATTATACCCAAGCGGGTACCAAGTCTCGCGCACTTGGTCTGGCTCTGCCGCGGCAAGGTCTTTCAGTGTAGGATATTTTCCTAAAAATTCATGATACTTGGGAACCACTCGATCAACCTGCGTCTGCTGAAGCATCACTTCTGAGACTAAAATTTTGTAGGGGTCAGAAGTACGACGCCAGGGAAGATCTCGCCCAAACTCCCCATACCACTTCAAGAGACGAATTTGAAAACGACGCTTGGGGCCTCGATCAATGGTAGACGCCAACTTCGTAGTTTTCGATATAGATTTTTTCGTGGACTTTTTCACATGTGCCATACGTGGCAAGATTCTAGGGATGAGGTCAGCCCAATGCAACACCACAAAAACCCGTAAATTGCTTCTTGTCAGCTAACTACGATGTAGGAAGAAAAGATCGTTTGACCTTTAACCCAGTTTCTCCGGCCTTTTCAGTCACTCCCATCGCCACTTTAGCTCCAGGAAGGCCTTCAGGTTGAAAAATTGGAGGAGCAAGATTCAGGTGGGTAAATTGACTAAGCTGTGCGTTTACCAAAATATCCAATACCGAAAGGAGCTGACGGGTCTTGGCTTGAGATGAACCCATGACCGGACGGCCTTGGATTTTAGTTGGATGCATGTGGTTGGCCACGCCATACTTATTGGTAGCAAGTGGAACAAAAGTTCCAGGAAAGGGCAAAGGCATGGTGATCTCTATATGCCCATCTTTGGAAATGGGTTTCCAATTCTTGTTGCGTAAACTTTTTCCCAAAGCATGTCCAATCTCATGAAGCGCCACGGAAAACAAATCGATATAGGAGCCCTTTGCAAATTCGCCCTCTGGTTGGGAATACACTCGACTCACCACGATCTTACCGCCACCTAAGTCTTGCGTCACTTCTTTGTAGGATTGAAATTCTTCGTGTTGGAGAGGAGTGGGATCTAGCCACCATTGAAAGTTGCCTGAATTCGTATTGTTGTTGAATTGAATGGTGCCTTCAGTTTCCCGATTGGGCGACCCTCCCTGACGATTCAACGTATGCAACCCACCTCCAACAGGCGCCCATCCGAACTTCAGAATCAACCTATGGTCATCTTGAATCGCATGTTCCCAATAGTCAGCCGCCGCATTAAAAATGGCCTCTAGGTTCCCCTTCCCAATCGATGTCGGCTGAGGCTCCCCACCTTGGTATACGCGAATAATTTCTAGGGCAT
>JAJDBO010000328.1 GCA_029261305.1 Nitrospirales bacterium | reverse complement strand
CCAACGGGTGATGTCGCCAGCACTGCTCCCGTCGAGTGGCCCCCCGACTTTGAGTGCAATTGATGATGTGAGTTCATCGCCCCAATCAGGTGCCGGAGTCGCCCGACGTTTAATGCGAAACGGTGCGTTGTACATGATGGCGTTTCGCATGGGCCAGGTGAATTCGCAGCCTGGGTGGTACGGACCGCCAGTGGTTTCTGCTAGTGCTGCCTCATCGAGGCCATCTGCTCTTTCTGCGGGTGTGCGGTCCTTGCATGGTTTTGAATGAGGTGGTGTCCCTGCTTCAAACTGACCCTCAGCCCATTTGTGTAACCAATGGTATTGATGAGGCAGGATCGCCATCCATTCGCGAGGATCCTTCGTCGATGAACTAAGAGTCACGGCATCTCCATAGACGGGCAACAGTTCATTCGCCTGCATAACTTTGTAGTCAGGATTGCGGAACGAGGCAAACACTGCCTGTCGTAATGGGCGGTTGTCTTCATGTGGGTCGCTCAGTCGCTCAATCAGGGTGGCGTGGTTAAAGTCACTCGGACTGCCCCAGCCAAAGTCACGGGCGAATCCCGCGTTGACCCATTGATTCTGTGTAAGCCGCTTCAGCAGAGGATAGATGTGGTCATAAAATTTTATGGGATTCGGATTCAGTGATGGGTCGATCTCTAACGCAACTTCCAACACCTGATCATATCCGGAAACAAACGCATCAATGCCGGGGGCGTAATTCGGAGGGCCAACAATCACCCACGCGCCTTTAGCTTGGAGAAGACGGCCATCTGGCAGTTTCACCGTCGCATCAACAGGACCATCGGATGTGTCGTCATGCCAACCTGGGTTATTGGCAAACCCTGGGACCGGTGGATTCGGCAGATCAGGATCCTTGTATTGAGTGAGACCTCTCCCGCCGAGAAAAATCAGATGACCGTCGCAATCAGTTCTGATTTCGCCCAAATAGACCTGATTACCAAAGAAGCTCCCGCTATCAAATGAGTACTTAAGAGCCTGCCCATCCGAATTCACATCTTTACCTGAGATCATCCGTTGTCCTGGATCGATGTTGAGCTGATTGCGTTCGGCGCCTTTGACATTCTTATTCCGACGAACGCTCGCAATCGCTGGTACTCCTGGTAGATCTCCCTTTGAAGCAGGAATATCCAGAGCTTGGTCAAACCGGTACCAGCTAGCCTTCTTATTGGCGACGTGAACTTGCCAGGTTATTTCCGCATCCTCGGCGGTGAGTTCCTTGATCACTTTGCCTTCCGCATTCAGCCCGAAAATTCGAAATCGCGTGGCTTGCCGTTTTATTCGCCCCTCCTTATCACGAAAATTTTCACCGTCCTCAGGCGGTTCACCTGGGACCTCGGACCCATAGAAATATTCATTTGGGCTATTCCCCACTCGGCAGATGCCGAGTGCCGGATGAATGGCGACGCTTTGAATTGTGTCAGAACTCGACATACTGTTCTCCTTCAAATAAAGGAATAGGAATGGTGTACATTTAACAAAAAACCTAAAAGGTTAGAGTCAGTTGTTTTGAACATGAATAACTCCATGTAATGTCAAAACGTTCACTCTCACGCCAGACTAATAATTGTTTCTTCATCCTGCGTTCATTCAGAAGGTTGTCATCAATAACTTCCATCATCCACACTCCCTGAGGATCATCAAACCTTTGGTTGAAAGTTTCGTTTGGTCCTCCTCAGGTCTCTTATCATCCGATTGCTTTATGTGGGATTTTCTGGATCATCCCTGTCCATATCATAGACGGGCAACTTGTTCATGAGTCAACCAAAGATTTGCCCCCCTTCTGACCATTCTATTGGAAGTGTCATTCGCGATTTTCCATGTCCAGATACGCGTTCAATAAATTTTGACCGTTGGGGCTACCCAGGCCGCAACATGCGTTCCATATATCACCGGTTTTCGCATAATACATTGCTTCCGGATCACTGGTGTTGCCTCCGTTGTTCTGTATCGACCCGTCACTCAACATGCCTGCTATAAGCTTGCAAGGTGCTTGAGAAGGGCTTTTTGGATTTTGTTGAAACTCGTAAAGATTTGGGTGAATCCACCCAACATTTGCGCCTAACGCTTGATTAATAATGGCGATAAGCGCGGCCCATAACGGGGCGGCTGCGCTGGTGCCACTGCCGCTTTTCGAATAACTTCCGTTTTTATACACACCATAACCACTATCAGGTGAGGCATTGCTTGCAACATCTGGTAACCCTCTGCCGGGGCCTGCACCCTTGTTAACTGAGCTCGGCAATGGTAGGGACACCTGAAATTTCGGCACGGTATAGTATGTGCTGATTCCACCACCTGTTGCGCCTTTCGCTGTATATTGTCCGTTATTCCAGACAATTTCATCATTCAGGACCGGTGTACCTTTCGAAGTACTGACCACTAGTTCTGTGCCCCCACATGCAAGAATAAAGGGGCTAGAAGCGGGATAATTCACATTGGCTGTCAATGAAGTTAGGTTTATTCGACCGGCTGCGCCATAATCACCGGATGAGGCACAAATGGTTTTCCCAAGCAAGCAAGCAATGCCACAGAGCAAATCGAATTGAAAGGTTAGAGCCTCGGTCACCGCATTTTCATTTAGGCCATAACTCAAGGATATAACATCTGGATTATGGTCTTCATCAAATATCGCGGTGCATAAGGTCTCGAGGAGTCCATTCAGTAAGTCGCTAAATCGATAGATCACAAACGCACTCTCGTAGGCGATGGAGCCAGCGATTTCTAAATCTTCCATGATTTCTCCGGTGTTTCCGGTCCCATTTGGGGAGAGATCTGTCACAGTCGGAGCAGTTTGATGAATGTATTGTGAAAAGTAGGTATCAAAATCTTTAGATTCGTAATTTGCAGACTCACTCTCAAGAAACGCAATTGTTTGAGTTGCTCCACTATATCCCGAAGGAAAGTTATAAAAATTACCGGCAATATATGGTGGTAAATTCCAGTTGGGTTCTGACGCAACCGTCATGGGAGGTTCAACCTCTTCGCGGAAAGCCCCGAAAATAGGTGTGGCTTGGTACAGACCGAGTACCGCCTGTATCACCGGACAATATTCTTCAGGAATTTGTAGCTGTCCTTTATACAGCCGGTAACGCATGCCATCTTTTTCAAGGGTTTGAAGCTCGGTACAAAATGCTTTTTCAAAATCTCCTGCTTTACCTGAAAGGCGAATGAACATGGTTCCAGGAGATGGCTTTCCAGCAGTCAGGTTATGTTGATCCGCGAATTTCTTGATTTGCTGGAGCGATTCATTGGCCGGAGCATAGTCGCGTGTATATTCTTCGTGCGTGAGATACTGCCGTTTCTTTGGTGGTAGTTTACTGAGGGTCTGTAATTTGGATTCAATGTCCTTGCGTGATACACGTAGTTTCAATGCCACGATAATATCTTGAAGGTTTTCATTTGGGTTAATACGAATCCCTTCCCCATAGAGGGCTTGGTCTGGCACTTGACGTCCCTTCAAGTTTACGGAGGGATTATTTTTTGACATCACGATCTCCTTTTAAGGTTATCAATATATTTTTTTCGACTGTGCTCGGATAACGGAAATCCCCGCGACCATCAGGTTTGGGTCTTCCAGGTTTTCTCAATCAACTCGGAAGAATATCTTGGCATGGGGAAAATTCTTTGGTTGACTCATGAACAAGTTCCTCGTCTCTC
>JAJDBO010000327.1 GCA_029261305.1 Nitrospirales bacterium | reverse complement strand
GGACTTTCACGTTCATATTCCTTTGAGTGAGTGGATGCTATTCGTGGAGCCACAAACAAGACCTGGGGTGTGGGGAGTGTTCGGTCTAATGATCGTCGGGCACGAAAGATGGATCGTTGGCTCGCACCTCTTCCGCGGGTTCGGCTACGATCTAGGTCTGAATAATTTTGGTCTCCCTCGAAATGCCCACTTCAGTTAAATGTACCTTTGTCTGATCCTGGAGGGTTAAACGAAGGCGTCGAGGGTTTTTCTTCGTCATCGGCGATAACGGCTTGTTTGGTGGCTTCGACGGCATTGGTGATTCGGGATGCGGCTTGTTTGACCGTGCGTTGGGTATCTTGGGAGATAGAACGAAAGGCATCCTTGGTTTCATTGGCGACATCGGCAAATTCCTCTTGAGCGGTCTTTGCGCCTTTGGCTAATCGTCCACGGAGGGAGGCCCCTGGCTCAGGGGCCATAAAAATCGCGGCACCAGCGCCCAAGATAAATCCTGAAATGAATACAAATGTGGTGACCCAGCATGAATCATCTGATGAATGGTCTTGTTCCATAGTGCTCTCCTTTGTTCGACGAATATTAGCTTCCTGATTTTGAGCGATTGCAACCAACCAATAACGCCACTGTTCCTCCGACGACCGCTCCCACAACGAACACCATACTAAAGGCGAGTCCAGTCCGAAGCTCTGGCCAGTTGCCCAAGAGTTTTGTCCATACGGGTGATCCAGGGACATTGACGTGTCCCTCCCACCCGAGCGCTTCTTCTGGAGAATCTGAATCTGTATGTGATGCTTGATGCGTCGGCCCAGTTGAGTCGGATGAAAAACGAGTCATGGTAATTGCTCCATCATGGCTATCGGCAATTGGTTGAAAATTCTTGCTGCTGGCAAAGTTTGTGATTCTTCAAATGGTTCGGTCGAAAGGGTTTCCTTGGTTAAGATATTTCGAAATTGGGCTCCAGGTGTATTTTCAGGAAAGACGATCATTGAGTCACCCCAGACAGAGTCTCCAATCGCAAGCTCCTCGGAATTGGGAATGACATGATGTAAGAGTCTTGGCACCACGACGACAATCGTCTGCCCCTCCCAGGTTCGTTGAAATGCACATAGATGTTGCCGCTTTTCGCCAAGAGTTTCAAGTGGCTGGTATTCCCCATTCTGGAAGAGGTCTGGGTGTTGGCATCGAAACCTGAGTAAGGTTCGCATCGTATAGAGTTTGATTCGCCCGTCGGAATAATTTCTCAACAGCATGCGAAAGAAATCTTCAGGCGGTTCTTGCTCCTCAGTTTCCAGTTGCGTGAGGAGTTCTTGCCGGTGGGAATAATCCACCGTCCGCCGGTTGTCGGGGTCCACCAGACTAAAATCCCATAATTCTGTTCCTTGATAGAAATCGGGAATGCCGGGAGCCGCAATTTTCAAGACGAGCTGGGTAAGAGCATTATACATTCCATAGCGCGCAATGTGTTCTTGAAAGGGGATTAAATCTCCCAGAAACAAGGAGGACTGTCTAGGATCGAGGATTTTCCGCACATATGAACACACGGCTTCTTCATAAGTTTCATTGGGATTGATCCAACTGGAATGGGTTTTGGCTTCTTTAAGGGCCTTGACCATATACTGTTCTATGCGTTGCCGAAAATCTTCGTATTCTGGCGAACTCAGTTGGGTAAATGGCCAGGCTCCAATAAGGGTTTGATAGAGTAGATATTCTTCGTTACGACTGGGGACTTCTTGGCCGTCCAGACGGGTCTTTTTTTTCTTGTTCAGGCGATGCCACCGGCCGATACAGGTTTTCCATTCTTTTGGCATTTCCGAAAGCACATGAATGCGCGCACGGACATCTTCACTACGCTTCGTATCGTGCGTGGACGTGGCCGAGAGGCTGGATGGCCAGAGGTGTTGCCGTTCTCGCATTCGCTCATGAAAGGCGGATATTGGGGTGCCAAATTGTGAGGGCTCCCCGCCGACTTCATTGAGTGAGATGAGACGATTGTACTGATAGCATGCCGTATCTTCCACACCCTTGGCGGTGACCGGACTGGTGGTTTGTTGGAACTTCATGACAAAGGGATGGACTTCTGACCACTGCAGGTGAGTGTTATCAGTTGGGTTTTTTACTAACAGCTCTTGAATGAAATCGAAGACGTGACTGTTGGTGGTGGGATTTTTTCGTTTCGCTTGTATGACCGCGAGGCGAATATACGCCCGATCTCGGTCGGAAATCGGTTCTCTTGGGTCTGGAGTCACATAGGTCCGGTACACTGGAAAACAGGCGATGATTTCGCGTAGGGCATGGGTCAAACTATTGAGTGTAAAGTCTCGGGATTGACGATTTTGCTCAGAGAGTTGATTGAGTTGATGTCCAAGGGTATTGAGCTCGCTCGACATGGAGCTGCTCATAATTAACTTTTTACACTGATAGGCCAATTCTTCAAAGGGGATAGGGTTTTTAGTGAACCGGGTATAGGCGGAATCAAGACCTCGCTTATGAAAGGGATCGATGAACAGGTTATTCAATAGGCCAAGAAATTCATATCCGGTGGTCCCAAAAATTGGCCATTCCTCGGAGAGGGTTTCCCCCTTGCCCAAAATTTTTTCTACGACAATGAAGAGGGCTCGTCCATGACGATCGACTGGGAGCCCTAGTTCTTTCTGCGCCCATTCTTGCCATTGTTGAAGGTATTTTCTGGGATCGTAAAGCCCATCTACATGATCGATTCGGAGCCCACTTACGGCCCCTGCCTTAATAAGGGAAAATATAAATTCATGGGTCTGTTGAAAAACCTCTGGCTGTTCAACTCGAATGGCGGCTAGTTGGTTGATATCAAAAAACCGTCGATAATTAATTTCTTCAGAGGCAACTCGCCAAAAAGCCAGGCGATAGGCTTGGTCTGTCAGCAGTGTATCAAGAGCGTCAAAGCTTCGCGGATTTCCTGGTGTCCCATTTAAGTGTTGAATATTGTCATTCAGAAAATTTGCAATGAGCGGACTGCCCTCCATGAGCGTCGTTAATCGGCGCTTGATGACTTCTTTCTCACGCTGACGTTCCGCGGTGTGATGGGCATTGCGTTCATTGCGATTGGGTAAATTTGAGAGGGCCGTAATGATGCTTTGGAGTTCTTGAATATCATCTTGGGTCGAATCCTGTTGCTCCATGAGGTCTTCGAGGCGGAAACTTAAGATGAGTACGCAGGTACTCGGATCGATCGGGAGTTGGTGTTCGTAGTAGTGGAAGGCAAATTGCCCGTCTTGATACGACAAGGTGATCTCGCCGTTTTCCAGGACAATGCCATATTGATCTCCTAAGATGGGCAAGAGAACCTTGTTGTGTAACTCTGGTTTGACGGGGTGCCAGTTTATATCGAAGAAGTCGGCATACTGAGAGCTTGGCCCATTTTCCAACACGTCCTGCCACCAGGCATTCCATGGGCCACCGATGTTCATGTGGTTAGGCACGATATCCAAAATATGGCCCATACTCTGTTGCGTGAGAGCTTGCACAAAAATCTGGTAATCATCAGGAGAACCAATTTCGGAGTTCAATCGGGTGGGGTCGACTACGTCATAGCCATGGAGGCTGCCTGGTGTCGATTGCAAATAGGGAGACGTATAACAATCTGAGATGCCTAAGTCTCGGAGATAGGGGATGATGCTCGCGGCATCCTGAAACGTGAAATGTTGATTCAACTGCAGTCGGTAGGTCGAGCAGGGAACACGAGGCATAGTTATCTGGTCTCCCTCACTTGTGAAGAGGACATCTGCACACGATGTGTGAAGAGAAAGGGTGACATGAGTTTCGAGGTTCGGCTGGCGATGTGTAGTACCGAATCAGTGGCGATCCAGCTATCAGTTTGGAATCTGGGGAACAGCTCGACCCCCATAGGATTGTCCGCGAGGAATGACAATTAGGCCTGATTTATCGACGGAGTACCGCATATTATTATCTCGGAGTTGGTCATAGCCTAATTCTGTCCCAGGCGGTATGAGATTAAAGCGGTCGGAAATCACGCGACGTAAACGGGCCTTCGGTCCCACGACAGTACCATCGAGAATGATACATTCTTCTATGTCCGCACCCTCGCCAATCTTGACGTTTCGGCCGATGACGGATCGGCGAATATTCGCATCAACGACTAGGCTACCTTGTCCCACCATTGCGTCATCTAACTGAGAACGCACAATACTCGCAATGGGTTCGCCCGACGCATCCGTCGTAATGGGCCAATTCACATTGCGAAGATCGAATACTGGGGTTTCCCCGAGGATGTCCATATTCGCTTGCCAATACGCTTCGAGCGTTCCTACGTCACGCCAATATCCCCATTCTTCATAGGGATGGACTCCAGGCACCACGTTATCTAGAAAGTTATAGGCCATAATTTTGTGCGACTTGAGGAGGGTGGGGATGATATCTCTCCCAAAATCATGGGACCCCGGATTTGAGGCATCAATTTCCAGGGCTTTCATGAGGGTATCAACATTGAAAATATAATTCCCCATGGAGGAAAATGCCATTTTGGGATTGCCCGGCATAGGTTTGGGGTGTTTGGGCTTTTCCTCAAACCCTTTGATGCGTTGGTCGGCATTGGTTTGGATAATGCCAAACCCTTTAGCCGATTGAATTGGTACGGGCAAAGCAGCCACAGTAACATCGGCTTGGCTGTCCAAATGAAACTGAATCATTTGCCGTAAATCCATCCGGTAAATGTGGTCGGCGCCAAA
>JAJDBO010000326.1 GCA_029261305.1 Nitrospirales bacterium | reverse complement strand
GTCGAACAGTCCAGGGCCAATCCAGTGGCAAATAGCAATGTCTGGCGATACCAGCTAATCGCTGTTCCACAGCTTCTCGCCCCGTGTCTGTAATTGTCGAAATCATGATGGCAAGTTGAGGAAACGCCTTGTGAATAGCGGTGACCAGAGGTACGGCAGCAATGACCTCACCCATCGAGACTGCATGAATCCACAACACTTCGTCCTGAGAGCCAAACCCTTGGGGCAGAGTGAAGCCAAGCCGTTGCCCTAACCCACGACGACACCGCTTTTTAAGCAATAAGATCAGAACAATGACAGGAGCAGTAACGAAAAGAAGAATATTATAAAGGAGATACCACATTCGGGAAGAGGCCTAGTTCAAGCAAGGACTGGTTCACAAGCTGCTCACAATTCTTCATCCATGAAGGAGATGGCATTCTACAGCAGGGGCCACACCCCTGTCTCAATTATTTCCGCCCCACTGCGTCGGCAGCCTCAGTCAGCATAGAACAAAGTGCTGTTTCCAATTGTTGACGATGGTGTTCTAGAGTTAGGTCATCTGCTGAGCGGTCAATCCAAAGAGGCGAGCCCCAAAGAAAGCGTCCTTTGGCAAAAGGGAATGGCACGATGAACTGATCCCAACTGGCGAAGACTTTTTTTTTGAGCAGGCAAAGGTTAATGGGACAATTGGCAATCCCGTAGCTTGGGCAAGTTGAATCACACCTTTTTGAACAATATGTCGAGGACCTTTGGGACCATCGGGGGTGACCACCAAATCAACACCCGATCGACCAAGCCGGATCAACTGACGCAGAGCCACACCTCCCCCTCTGGTGCTCGATCCACGAACCGCGCCAAATCCAAAGCGCTTCACAATGCGACAAATCATTTCGCCATCACGATGTTGGCTGATCAGGATATGCGCGTTCTTTCCACGATAAGCCAAGGGCATCATCAACTGTTGGCCATGCCAAAAGGCAATGATGATCTGCTTCCCTTGGGCATAGAGTTGATCAACAGGCTCTGCGCCTTCAACCGACCAGCTCATGGTTATTCCGAGTCCGCGGATCAGCCTATATCCCAATGTAGGAATCACCGTCTGTGCCAACCATGGATTCATGTAAAAATACCTTGAATATCGAATTAATTGAGAGTTGATTCCACAGGCACATCATGAAACTGTGTCTGATACAACCGCTTATATGCGCCATTGTGACTAATGAGTTCCGCATGTGTGCCAATTTCCAAAATACGTCCCTCATTCAAAACGACAATACGATTGGCATGTTGAACGGTAGAGAGCCGATGGGCAATCACCAGAGTCGTCCGATTTTTCATGAGGACGGTTAATGCAGCTTGAACCATGCGTTCGGATTCCGTATCGAGCGAAGAGGTCGCTTCGTCAAGAATAAGCAATGGAGGATCCCGCAAAATCGCCCGGGCAATTGCCAGACGCTGCCGTTGGCCTCCAGATAATTTCACTCCATTTTCTCCAATGAGCGTATTCAGGCCTTCGGGCAATTGCTCAATAAACTCCCACGCATGAGCAGCCCTGGCGGCCTCAATCACTTCGGCCTCACTGGCCTCAACACGGCCATATAAAATATTGGCTCGAATAGTTTCATCAAACAGAACCGTATCTTGCGAAACAATAGCAATTTGGGACCGTAACGAGTCTAGCGTCACCTGCTGAATATCCTGCCCATCAATGTAAATGACTCCATCCGAAGGCTGGTAAAACCGAGCCACCAGGCTGATTAATGTGGACTTTCCACTCCCGCTTCGTCCCACAAGAGCAATGACTTCACCAGCCTGAATCGCCAAGTTGATATTCACCAAGGCTGGTTTTTCACTTTCTTCATATGAAAAATTCACGTTTCGAAATTCAAGCGCATGCGCCACCTTGGGCAAAACCAAATGCCCACTGTCTTGGTCATACTCATTCTGTCGATCAAGCATATCAAAGATACGATACCCTGCCGCTAACGCCCGTTGAATCGAGGCATTGGCTCCAGCAACTTTCCGCACAGGGCCATAGGCCATCCCTAAAGCCAGTAAGAAGGAAAAAAATTCACCAGGTTTCATCTGCCCCTCAATGACTTGAGACCCACCATACCAAATAATGACAGCAATTCCTCCCACCCCAATAATTTCCAATAGCGGAGAGGCTAAGGCCGAAACTTGAGCAGATTTAATATTTGCACGCATAAAGGCATGATTGCTTTGGCTAAACCGCTGCGATTCAACCTCTTCAGCTCCATAGGCTTTGACAATGCGAATCCCCTTTAGCGCCTCGCTCACCGATGAAGACATATCACCCATCGACTCCTGTCCCTTGGTCGCGAATGTCCGAATCCGTTTTCCAATCCGAACGATGGCATACCCAGAAAAGGGAAACACGAGAAGCACCAACGTGGCTAATTTCCAATTCTGATAAAACGCCACCCCCAACATCGCCACGAACGTTAACCCCTGCTGGAAGAGATCTTTTACAACACTGGGGATCGCATTGCCCATTTCATTGACATCATTGACCACTCGAGCCAAAAGACGCCCTGAGGTATTTACATGGTGAAACGACATTGGCAGGCGAAGAAATTGGCCAAATAATTGGTGGCGCACTCCTGCAACCAATTGATGTCCAACATAGCTCATAAGATAAGCCTGACCATAACTAAAAAGGCCTTTGCAGGCTGCCACACCCATAATCACAATAGGTAAGGCCACCAGCAATCCCTGATTTTTTGCGATGAATAAATCATCCAACACCGGTTGCATGAGCCAGGCATAGGCCGCAGTTGTTCCAGCCACTCCTGTGGCACAGACCAACGCAGCCAATAGGCGACCATAATACCCACGAAGGTATTTCAGGATTCTTAGAAAAACGTCTACGCCTGACATTCTGTTAGCACCACTTGAGCCGCACGATCTGAGGCACCAGGCGTGCCCATTTGCTCACGAATAGATTGAAATGTTTTCTGCATGTGATGGTACTGATCACGATCTTTTAACAGCCTCACCGCTTCTTCAGATAATCGTTGAGCGGTGGCCTCCTCTTGAAGTAACTCTGGGACAATCCCACGCCCGGCGACCAAATTTACTAAGCCTAGATGCTTGACCGAGGCAATGCGTTTGGCAATGTGATAAGTCAGCCAAGACAACCTGTAGGTGATAATCATGGGCGTCCCCACCAATGCGGCCTGAAGGGTGGCTGTGCCTGAAGCAACGAATAACAGGTCGGCGGCGGCCATGACTTCATTTGTCTGATTCGCAATCACCGTCACCGGCAACCCGTCACGATCAATCAACCCTTCAAGGCATTCACTCGTAATCGACGGAGCCTGTCCAACAATGCATTGCACCTCAGGATCAAACGCTCGTATTTTTTTGACCGCTTGAATCATTTCCGGTAACAAGGGTTGAACTTCTGACAAACGACTACCCGGCAACACGCCGATAATCAAACCCGCCTCTGGCAACCCTAACTTTTTTCGTACTTGTTGACGATCATATTGGGCCGCGAGAGTATCGAGTAACGGATGCCCCACAAAATCACAAGGCACCCCCGCATCATGGTAGATGGCTTCCTCAAACGGTAAAATAACGATCATGCGACGGACCACTCGTTTAATCAAATGTATCCGATGCCGTCCCCAGGCCCAAATCTGTGGGGCAATATAATAGATAACTCGATGTCCAAGATTCGCTGCGATTTTGGCCAATCTCAGGTTAATGGAGGGGTGATCAATGAAGACCACACCATCCAAGGCCTGTGCCTTAAAAAACCGTTTTATGGTTAAAATATTCGAAATCCCCTTAGCAATGTTCACTGGCCCAGGCACCCCAACCGCATCCAATCGTTTTAAGCCTTGAAGCAATTCGACCCCAGCTTCGCGCATGTGCTGGCCTCCAACTCCAAACAGCTTGACGTTCGGCTCAAGTCGCCGCAACGATTTGGCCAAATTGGCCCCGTGCAAATCTCCCGAGGCCTCGCCTGTGACAATCAAAATAATCGGAGCAGACATGATGACAATAAATCGTCAGGAAGAAGAACCCACCCTCTGAGAGAACGGCTTCGGGGAACCCGACTTATGGATTGATTCAATAATGGCATACGCTAATTCCAAGGCACGAAGGCCTTCTTCACCGGAGACTCCATGGGACATTCCCGATTGAACCGATCGTACGAAGGCTTGCAACTCACGCTTAAGTGGCTCTTCATCAGTTCCTTGAATGGATTCCTCCACCACAGAGGACTCTCCTTCTGAAAGTTCGGCACGCCGATACACCAGACCTTGCCGAGTCTGAAAATCTACAGAGAGGTACAAATCTGATTGAAATAATCGCATTTTCCGAAGGCGACCGGTTGACATTCGACTGGCCGTAAAATTGACAATACCACCTCCAGAAAATTCAACACGAGCATTGGCAAAATCAACCTGAGAGGACAACACCGCAACACCCACACCTTCGACTTGTGTGATTTCACCAAGATTGAGAGATAAAATAAGATCCAAATCATGAATCATCAGATCCAAGACGACATCAACATCTGTCCCGCGTGGTTGATAAGAAGCCAAACGATGGCATTCAATAAATCCGGGTGCTTGCACAATACCACGGACCACATCCATGACCGGATTGAATCGCTCGACATGCCCGACCTGTAATATGAGGCCATGTTGTTGTGCACAGGCCACCATGTCCCGAGCGTGAGCAACGGTTGAAGCG
>JAJDBO010000325.1 GCA_029261305.1 Nitrospirales bacterium | reverse complement strand
AAATAAGGTGCCTTGCCCTTCGCCAGTAAACACCTGAGTCAATTGGTGAGGCGTTTCGCCATTCATGATGAGTGTGGGCACACCGAATTGCCCCACGTCTTTGGCGGCTTGTATTTTTGTGACCATGCCGCCTCGGCTTTCCTGACTCCGTGAGGTACCGGCTCCTTGCTCGATGGCTGAGGTAATTTCTTCAACGATAGGAATGAGTTCGGCTTGAGGATTTTGACGCGGGTCTTCGGTGTAGAGGCCGTTGACGTCGGATAAAATCACGAACAAGTCGGCGTCTACCAAATGGGCGACTTGGCCGGCGAGTGTGTCATTGTCGCCAAAGCGAATTTCCTCGACTGAGACCGTATCGTTTTCGTTGATGATGGGAATGACATCCAAGTCGATGAGAGTGGTCAACGTATGTCGTGCGTTGAGAAATCGTTTTCGGTCCGTGAGATCTTGATGCGTCAATAAGACTTGCGCCACTTTTTGCCCGGCTTCCTGGAAACATTTTTCGTAGGCATGAATCAGGTGGCTCTGTCCCGCCGCTGCCGCGGCTTGTTTCAACGGGATGCTTTGGGGATAGGTTTTCAATCCTAACTTTTCGATTCCCGCGACAATGGCTCCTGATGATACGAGGACGATCTCGCGTTGTTGGGATTTCAGTTCGGCAATGTCCCGAGAGAGTTGGGCAATGAGATCGTGCCGTAATCCTAGGTCGCGCGAAGCCACCAAGCTGCTGCCGATTTTGAGGACTACTCGTTTAGCTCCGGTGATTAGCTGATGCTGCATGATTCTTTGGCTTCTTCCAAGCGTGAACCAATATACGTCACGAGGGCGTCGAGGCCTTCCCGTGTAGCTGAAGAGACCGCGAAAAATGGTAACTCGTGCTCATTGCTGTACTTCTGAAGTTTCAACAGTTTTTCGCCATCGCCTTTGACGTCGATTTTCGTGCCGATGATGACAAACGGTCGCTCTGCCAAATGATCGTCGAACGTTGATAGCTCACGTTGAAGAACGGCTAATGCCTCCAAGGGATCTTCCTGTGCCCATTCCGAAATGTCGATGAGATATAGCAAAAACGCCGTGCGTTGAATATGTTTTAAAAATTGAATGCCTAGTCCTTTTCCTGAATGGGCGCCTTCGATGAGCCCAGGGATGTCGGCCATGACAAAGCTGCGGTATTCTCCAAAGGGCACCACCCCAAGGTTAGGCACTAAAGTGGTGAATGGATAGTCGGCAATTTCTGGGCGGGCGGCGGAGAGCGTCGAAATCATCGTGGATTTGCCAGCATTGGGATACCCGACCAAGCCGACGTCGGCGAGCAGCTTTAATTCCAGATCCAGTGTGAGTTGTTCGCCAGGCATTCCAGGCTCGAAGTTCGTAGGCGCCCGATTGGTTGACGAGGTGAATTGCGAATTGCCTCGTCCGCCTTTTCCTCCACGGGCAATAACCACCGTTTGGCCATCCTCAATGAGGTCTGCCAAGACGTCGCTGGTTCTGTGGTCTTTAATAATGGTTCCAACGGGGACGGTCACAGTCACGTCTGCTCCGTTGCGGCCATGTTTATTCGTCGATTCCCCATGGCGACCAGGCTTGGCTTCGTAGTGGCGAAGATATTTTAAATCGAGCAACGTCGTCGCACGGTGAGATGCTTGAAATATCACATCCCCACCTTTTCCACCGTCGCCACCATCGGGACCGCCATGGGGTACATATTTTTCACGCCGGAAGCTAGATTTGCCACTCCCGCCCATTCCGGCCTTGATATAGATTTTCGCTTGATCGATAAACATAAGGGCTTAAACTCGAAATCCAAATATCAAAATCCTAAACAAATCCGAAACGCCAAACACGAATGTCTCAGAGGGGTTATTCTGACTTTTGCAGAATGGCGCCGAAAATGCGCATAAGTTCATTACTTTCCTGGACCAGGGAGCTGCGTTCTGCGTTGAGTTCTGAATCATCTTGGGTATCAATGAGTTTCAACCAGTATGCTGTTTCTTTCGATTCCTTCCGCGAGATTCTAATTCGCATGAGGAAATCCTTCTTGCCCAGGGATTCATTTGCTTCAATGTAATTTGCTCCAACCGAGCCAGAAGAACGCACAACCTGTTTGATGTCCTCGTTGTTACAACTTGTACGTGGCAGCCTTTTTACCAAGGCACGAATACGCTTGGCGAACTCGTACGTTCGATCTTCAAGGTCGTACTGGCTGTTCCCCGTCGTTTTGGATTTTTCCAATTTGGTAATTTAAATTTGTTTCGGATTTCGATATTCGAAATTAGGATTTGACCAACTTAATTAGGGCAAATCCAGAAGATAACTGAATAGGAAGATTATAAAGGAACGAAAGGTAAAACAGGAAGGGATTACGCTGCTGGGTAGACGCTGATCTTACGCCGGGCCTCGCCGCCTTCAAATTTGACGATTCCTGGAAATTTGGCAAATAGGGTATGGTCTTTGCCCATGCCCACATTAAAGCCAGGATGAAACTTTGTGCCACGTTGACGGATTAAGATATTGCCCGCCTTGACTAGCTCACCACCATATTTTTTCACGCCGAGATATTGTGGATTACTATCTCGCCCGTTTCGTGATGATCCGCCACCTTTTTTATGTGCCATGGAGTCTCCTCAATCCTCTATCTATCAGCTTGCGACTATTTCTTCTACTCGAATGTGTGTGAAGTCTTGACGATGGCCTTTGGTGCGCTTGTAGCCTTTTCTCCGTTTTTTCTTGAAAATGGTGATAGAACGGGTTCTGGCATTTCTCACCACGGTCGCTTTCACGTGGGCTTGATCAAGCTCTGGCTGTCCGATAGTCGAGCCATCTTCGTTTGAAATAAACCTGACTGGTTTCAATTCAATCGTCTGGCCTTCTTCGGCATCAAGTAATTCAACGTCAAGTGTGGCACCTGGCTCCACACGATATTGTTTTCCGCCTGTTTCAAGAATCGCATACATAAGGTCTGTAACCTCCCAATCCAAAAAGGAATATCATGCAGATTGAGATCCTGTCAAGACGCGCCGGCTAATTAGTTTACCCTACCTGGTAGATTGACAGGGTTTTGTCGCCTGGGCTATATACGCGGCTGGATTGTTTCTCTAAATGATATGATCGAAGGGTAAAGGATAACCCCAAGCTATGGTTACCGCAAGTGAAAAAATTTGGATGGATGGCCAATTCGTCAATTGGAACGAGGCCCAGGTTCATGTCCTGACCCATGCTCTGCATTATGGGTTAGCAGCCTTTGAGGGGATTCGTTGCTATAAGGGAAGCAAGGGCTCGGCTATTTTTCGGTTAAGCGAGCATGTGGATCGTCTCTTTGAATCAGCCCATATTATGGCGATGAAGGTGCCGTATAGTAAAAAAGAAGTGTCCGACGCCATTGTCGAGACGGTGCGCGTCAATAAATTGGAGTCCTGTTATATTCGGCCCTTGCTCTATGTGGGATATGGCGAAATGGGCCTGTTCCCTGGAAACAATCCCATCAAGTTGAGCATTGCGGCTTGGCCTTGGGGGACCTATTTGGGGGAAGATGCGTTAGAGAAGGGCATTCGGGCAAAAATGTCTTCATTTACCCGACACCATGTGAACGTGTCGATGACCAGAGCGAAGGTCTCCGGGTATTACGTGAATTCTATCTTGGCTAAGTGTGAGGCAAAGAATTCAGGCTATGATGAGGCGATTCTTCTTGATCCTGAGGGCTATGTGGCGGAGGGGACAGGAGAAAATGTTTTCATTGTGAGAAAAGGTATTCTCAAAACGACGCCTTTGACCTCCATCCTTGAAGGCATTACCAGGGATGCCATCATGAAGCTTGCGGAAGAACGAAAGATCCCTGTCGTTGAAGAACGATTTACTCGGGATGCTATGTACGTGGCAGACGAGGTGTTTTTAACAGGAACGGCGGCTGAGGTGACTCCTGTGCGTGAAATTGATGATAGGTCTGTTGGCGAGGGGCAACGCGGTCCCGTGACTACGCTTCTGCAAAAAGCATTTTTTGATATTGTGAAGGGCGAAGACCCTGCTCACCAAAATTGGTTAGCCTCGGTTTAGAGCTCAAGCCAATCCAACCGTTTGTTTCTTTCGAGGTATCTTCTCTAAAAAACAGGTGTGGTTTGCAAAGAATAAGGCCTGTTTTCACGATAGGCGTGAAAGTGGAGTGGCAGGTCTAATTAAGCTGTCTACTTTGAATGTTCTTCGGAATCGTGATCAGCTGGTTCGGTTGCAGGAGGTGTTGACGCTGGAGCGGATGTTGATTCACTCGTGGTGGCTGGAATGCCAATCACCGAGGATAAAGAATGTTCCCGCTTGGAAAGGATAGCCAAACTTAATGACGTGAGCATGAAGATCACTGCGGCCCCAACTGTCACTTTACTCAGAAATGTCCCTGGCCCTCGGCTCCCAAAGACTGTTTGACTCGACCCACCAAATGATGCGCCGATTTCTGCACCCTTCCCCGCCTGAAGCAGAATAGCCGCAATCATGAGAAAGCAAACAATGAGATGCAAAATGACGGTGATGGTATACATAGTTTTTTATTCTTTGAATTTTTAGGTTGAGGCCAAAGCTGCGAGACCGCAAATCTTAGCAAAAACTACGGGGTCAAGACAAGCTTTTCCTATCAATGCCCCATCGATTTCTTTACAGCTAAAAAGTGCTTCGGCATTTTGCGGTGAAACGCTTCCCCCATACAGAATTCGGACATCCTGCGCGATCTGTCCAAATTCCGTGGTGAGTGTGGCACGAAGAAAGGCATGAACTTCTTCAGCTTGTTCCACGCTGGCCGCTCGCCCAGTCCCAATGGCCCACACTGGTTCATAGGCGATGATGATCGTCGGTATATTTTCGACCACAATATCTGAAAGCCCTTTGAGCAATTGATCTTTCACTATAGCCTGTGTGTTGCCTGCTTCTCGCTCATCTAACGTTTCGCCCACACACATAATTGGAATTAACCCATGCCCCAAGGCGGCTTTGACTTTTTTGTTCACCTCATCGTTAAGTTCTCCAAACAGGTGTCGCCGTTCGGAATGTCCCACAATCACATAGGTGCACCCCAGGTCTTTGAGCATGGATCCTGACACTTCGCCCGTATAAGCCCCCTCAGTTTCCCAATGGAGATTTTGCGCTGCGAGCGCAAACCGATCTTCACTACTCATGGCTTGTTGAACAGCAAACAGGCTGACAAATGGGGGTACGACCACAATATCGATGGCCGTTGAAGGCGACAGGACTTTTCGGAATTCGTGCACAAACGTCACGGCTTCCGTGGCAGTCTTATGCATTTTCCAATTGCCGGCGATGAGGCGAGTTCTCATAAGGTTTGTTAGATCTGACGAATTGTTAACCAGAACGACGCCCTGAAAAAATTGGCGAAAATTTGCAAAAGGACTTTTGAAGCCGAAACTCGAAATCCAAATCTCTAAATCCGAAACAAACTCAAATCTCGAATGTTTTAAACAGAAAGCTTGGACTTACCCAGTCTAAGATTTTTTATTGGTATTTGGATCATTAAAATTTGTTTGGGAT
>JAJDBO010000324.1 GCA_029261305.1 Nitrospirales bacterium | reverse complement strand
CCGTTGCCCGTGTTTGAGAGGACGTTACAGTTTTATGAACAACATGGGTTTTCTGTGGCTGGCGGAAAAAAGTTGAAGCGGATTATTTCTTTATGACTGTCGATAAGCTTGGTGATCATCGGATTTGTTTTGTCGGGGATTCCTTGGTCCAAGGTGTTGGCGATCCTGACTGTCTCGGTTGGGTTGGTCGGGTTGAGACGAAAGCTCGGCAGGCCGGATGGAATGTGACCAACTACAACCTTGGCATTCGTGGTGATACGAGTCGAGATATTCTCGTGAGATGGGCGCAAGAATGTGCGAGGCGGTTTCCACCTGACACGCACCATTACGTCGTGTTTTCGTTCGGGGTGAATGATACGATGATGGAAGAAGGTGCTCGTCGAATTTTTTTGAACGAGAGTCGAGAGAATTTCCAAAAGATTCTTGAGCCATTGCGGGCTCAATACTCCACCGCAATGATTGGCCCGCCTCCTGTGAGTGATCCTGACCAAAACCGACGCATTCAAGAATTGTCACAGTCCTTTGAGGAGTTAGCCCAAAAACTCGATGTGCCTTTTTTGTCGGTGTTTGAACCGTTGCAGGAGGATGCCATTTGGATGAAAGAGGTTAATGAAGATGATGGCGCGCATCCAGGGGCGGGTGGGTATGAAAGATTGGCTAGCCTAGTGGCGCAGTGGCCTTTTTGGTGGTTTAGATCATCATGAAATTGAAATTTCCTGAAGGAGGAATGGTTATGGGGAAATTTAAAGGATTAATTCAAGTTTCAGTTTGGGTCCTGATTCTTGTGGTTCCCATTGCCTTTTCAGCTGAAAAAAAAGTGAACGAGGAGTCGAACAAGGAACCTGGGGTGGAACCTTCAAGCAAAAATTCTTGTCCTTCCTCTCACCCTATAAAAGGCAACTTTACCACTCATAGTGGGGAACGCTGTATTTACCATATGCCAGGGCAGCGGTTTTATAACAAAACTCAGCCAGAGCGTTGCTATGCCTTCCCCGAGGAAGCTGAGAACGATGGATGTCGGGCATCAAAAGTGTAAGCTAGGTTGAGGGTAACTTAATGGCTTTCATGACAGTAAGATAGGAATTTTAAAATCATCACCAAAAATTATGACACAAGCACAATTTCCAAATGAACAAACGGAGGAAGGTGCGTTTGAACGGCAGAATGATGCCTTTCGGAATTGGGTCACTGCCGATGAGACATCTGAATATCCTGCTGCGAAGGGGCGGTATCATTTGTATGTGTCGTTGGCATGTCCTTGGGCGCATCGGACCATCATCGTTCGAAAGCTAAAGCGTCTTGAAGGTGTGGTTGGGATGACCGTGGTCGATCCCATTCGCGATGATCGGGGATGGGCTTTTCGTGAGGGGCCAGGCCATACCAACGATCCGATCAATGGGTTTCAGTTTTTGAGCGAGGCGTATCTTGCGACACAGCCTGATTATCAGGGACGCGTGACGGTTCCGGTGTTATGGGATATGGAAACCAAACGCATCGTGAATAATTCCGAGGATGACATCCTGCGCATGTTCAATATCGCGTTTAATCGCTTCACCGATAGCGACTTGGATCTGTATCCAGAATCTCTTCGTGAAAATATCGACCGACTCAATGAGGATATATACGAGAACGTGAACGATGGGGTGTATCGAGCAGGCTTTGCGACTTCACAAATTGTTTATGAGAAGGCCGTGCGGCGACTGTTTGATGCCTTGGATCGGCTAGAGTCTCGCCTGAGTAATCAACGCTACCTTTGCGGATCGACTCCCGTCGAGTCGGACTGGCGATTGTTCGTAACACTGATTCGGTTCGATGCCGTGTACCATGGCCATTTCAAATGCAATATTCGACGTATCATTGATTACTCTAACCTCTTTGGGTACCTCAAAGATTTATACCAGCACCAAGGTATAGCCGAGACCGTGAGTTTTGATCACATCAAGCGCCACTATTACATTACCCACGATGACATTAATCCCACCCGCATTGTCCCCTTAGGACCCGAACAAGATCTTACCTCACCTCATGGCCGGTTTTAATTTTATAAGTACGGCCTGAGTGTTTCTAAAAAAAATCTTTCAATAGGGGGGTAATTGATTAGGTTGAGAAGAAGTGCCAGAAGATTTTTGAGCCCAGTGCCTGAATGCGATGAAGAAAATTGCGTGAATTAGTAAGAAAGAAGTCACAAAAAGGTCTGTCTCAGTTTTGACCCACAGTGGAACAATGGTATCCCGGAAAAGATCAACGAGAACCCCAAGGATCAGAACCACGGAAATAACTATAACGTACTTTCGGCTTATTCCTGCAGTCTGCAATTCAAGAGGAGTGGGGGGAGGGCACTAACTTCCAGCAAAGCAGAAAGGCCACGATAAGGCCAAGGCCTGCACGGAGGGAAAAGGGCATTGAACTAAATTCTATTTCTAAAAAAAGAAATGTGTAATTGCAAAAAGAAGAGGGAAAAGGAAAACAAGTGTCATTAACGTAGAGGGGAGTTGGATTTGTCTCAATGTCAGAGGGGTAACTGTATGGGTGGCTGAGTATTTCACGGCTACTGTTAGTAAGGTCAGATTTGAAGATCAGGCCAATGGTCCTCAGAAGAATTTAGGGAATTTTCAATGGATATACTAATTGGTCAGAGAAAAGAACTATGGACAAGCGTAACTCTCAAAAAAAATATTTGATCTTCTTAGCTTCTTAGAGGTGAACGTAGGGCAATATGTTTTAATATTTGTATTATTGATTTAAACGTAAGGCTAAAAATACGACCTCAAAGGTTACAAGCAAAGAGAGCGAGATGAGCACTAATTTCAAAAGAGGATTTTGGAAAAAAGTTTCAGGGTGACAGGGTGTTTCGAGGTGGATAGGTGCAGAACGTATTTTTTCAATCTTATAGGCATAGGATAGGAGCCAGAGAATGTATCCAAGGGCTAGACCGATCAGACCATGTGAAATGTTTTGCCCAACACTTTGACAAAATGGATGGAGCGCAGGAAAGGCGGCATGATTCACCTCCTTACATGCAATGAGGTTAAAAAAGAAAATTGTGAGGAAGCTCCATATGCATGCATTAACAATTCGTAAAGGGAAAAAGAATGATGTTCCGTTCAGGGGGCCAGCTTGATCTGGAATAATCGGAGGATCTCCCATTCGGGTTTGAAGTTGAGGGAGCCGATTTTGTCCGGTAAGAACGACTAATCCAGCCAACCCCACACCAATGAAAAAGGGCCCTGATACTTGAGAGGCACTTTCAAGCCAAAAGGAGGCGTCGCGCCAATGGGATTCAATGTTTTCCCAAAAAGTTAGGCACAAGAATGATATGAAGAGTAGCAAGTCTCCATGGCAGACTCTTATTAAGGGAGTTAATGTTGAAGATTTTGTTTTTTGATTGACAGGAAGATTCATAGGAGAAGAGCTCTTGTTCGACTTAATATAGATTCTTTCGAGGTCGCTAACTATGTTTGTTGTGGACTCTCAAATCTTGATAGTTCCCGAAAAGCAATCGAGAGTACGGCCACCTCTATAGTGGCAAAGACGAACCTCAATATTTCCGTAATAAGTGAAAATACAAATGGATGCTCATTCAATTCGAAAAATAATTTGCCGTTATAGATAAAGAAAAAAAGCCAAGGTAGAAATCCGGCAAGAATCCCAAGCCGCCACCCAATGCCTTTGGATTGTTCCCAAGCCCACTTGAAGGTTGGCCGTATATCAATAGCGGTAACAGGGAAGACCATACAGTAACGTCCAAGCATATAGGAGAGGGGAATCATGGAAAGTGTAAAAAAGGGCCAGTCCGCATATCTGGTATCTGAAATATCAAGAAAAACCTCAAAAAATATTCCACAGATAAATACGAATGTGATGCTGCCATAGATGACTAATAGAAATAGCAAAAAGTAGGATTCTCGTTCACCCAATGGAAGTGGGAATACGTCAGCGTCAGCTGTTGGGCCAAGTAAAATCAATCTGTGGCATCGAATGCAAAAGACGGTATATAGAGTAAAGAACAGGACAAAATCGAGCCCTGCGAAGACAAGTTCGTAAAGAAGATCTAAGAAGCCCCTCTCTTCTGCGGATTCGTGAGTATCAAAAATATTAGCGGCAAAGTCTGTTAATCCTAATACCACCCCACACACTAATATCCATTTCCAAAGCAAATGACGGTATTGCCAGGGAAATGCTAAGGCTTCACAAAAAATAGACCATAGAGGAAGGCGATTCCCTGATAGTATTGGGAGTGGTGTAGTCGAAGCTAAGTCTCCGCCTGCTTGGACTATTATTTTATCGAATATTTTCTGAAGGCATGTAGTAAGTTTCATAGGCTTTGACTCTCAGTAACCCAACCAATTCTCCACACACCAAAACCCATTTCTACAACTTGATAATTGGTCTTACTGGGTCATATCTCCCTATGTAGTTCTCGGCCTCTCCCAATAAAGTTATGAGCATTATAAGAAAGAATAAACACCCGTTTGGGTTTTGGTAATTTTTAATCTTATTATTGTAATGAAACGTAGGTGAAGAATAATCAAGGATCATGAAAATATATATTCTGCTTGAAAAAGGCTAATGGGCAAGGAAATGGTAATTTAGGTGAGACCAGTGATGAATGTTCCGATGAATATAATACGCTATAGAGCGTAATGGTTTTATTGCCTGTCACATCAAGGTATTGAATTCGTAGGCATTGAATGCAACAGAAACCTTTCTGTTTGAGGTGTTTGCATGAATGATGTTTATAATTTGATGAGGAAAAAGATCCTTGACCAGGAACCGCTTGATCCCTCCAAGCTACCTATGGTTCTTGACCTTAGCCCAAGCCAGTCAAGCCTGCAGTCAATAGTTGCCCTTCTTACGCTATACTGTATGGGCTTTAGCTTTTCGTGGAATGCGATATCACAAAGTGAAAATTGGTTTTATGGAATTTTGGCAGTTTTGGTCTTGTCCTTGAGTTTTAAAGCAACGATTGAGTTTTTTTCCAATCTGAAGGTCGAAATTGGTCCTGATCACATTACGTTTCGTTCTAAATCTCCTCTGGGGAAACAGGGCTGGAAAGCTGCAATTCATGAATACACTGCTCTCGAATTCAAACAGATACCTCAAACGGTATTGGGCTGGAAACTGGGTGATGTTTTAGCACTTGAATTAGCGCATCCAGAGTCCGGTAAGACAATTCCCTTAATTGCGGCTTCTCCCGTTCACGAATCACGTGTACGAGAAAAATTCGAGGCTCTAAAACAATACTTTGATCTTCCTCTGGTTGATCAGACATCTGAAAGTATAAAACCTGAAGCTAGCATTCAAGATTGGAAAGCTGCGGCAAGGGTTCCCCAACAACTGTTCTATGGTGCCCTCCTTTTTATCCCCGCTATTATTGTTCTGGGTATGAGCTATTACGCTGAATCTAGAGTCCTTACCACCGAGGATTGGCACCCAACATCGTGTCTCATTGTAAAAAGTGGATTGGTACAAAAGGGCGAAACTATTTCAAAAAGTTCGGCATACATAGTTGATATATTCTACCGTTACCAAATAAAAGGAAAGAAATATGAATCGAGTAACTACTCGATGGCTGGTAATGATATGACAGCAGAAAAAGCGAAACGTGTTATTGCAGAGTAACCTTCGGGTACGAAGACCACATGTTACGTAAATCCCAAAAATCCTAATGAAGCCATCTTACATCAAGCCAATGAAAACGTTTTCCCTTGGTTACGTATTCCGTTATGGATAATGCTGGGGGGAAGTTTTTTCTTCTTAAGGCGGGGAGTTACAAATTTGAGATATGCTCGAATAATATAACTGGTTGGATAATATACTCACCTTGCTGAAAGTACATGCTGTACATTGGCATTGTTCGTAGTCATTAAATATGAAAGCTCTCGCAGGAGAAATATTGAGTTTTGCGACCACAAATCCGAAGTTCCTGTTTATTTTATCCCAGGAAAAATAGTCGGTGATATAATTGGGGCAGCTATAGAACTGAAGAATAACTGGCACTTTCGAAAAATGGTAGGCCAGTCTCAATTTATTGTTCATATTATTTTGCTGACAGTTTAAGTTTCCTTCCAGCTCCCTACCGGTAATCACTTCAATTAATAAACGTATCTAGTCCCCTTTGCGCAGTTCGTGTTTTCCACTAAGGGTGTATCTAATCGGATAAATCCTTGTATCTGATTAGATACTTTTTTTTTAATTATCTGAGTCCCCCTCACTTTTTTCTGCTTCCCTATCCGTAACGTAATAGTTTGATTTTTAAGTTATTTATCTTTTCGTCCCTATCTTGGGTTCGAACGGCATGATTGTTGCGTGAGATTTAACCGGTGTCATGAATGACCGACTAGTGAATTCAGAAGAATCTGGTCTGAATAAGGGGAATACCTACATTAGAAGGGGAATTGCGCAATGATGTGGAAGGAAAAATCAGCAAAAATGTTATAGACGGGAATTTGTAATTAGTGTGATTGAAGATCTGATTCCTGAGGGGTTCATGATTTGTGAGGGAGTTTGCCAAAAGGGTTTAGATTGGATTCTGCAAGGGGAGATAGGGTTAGGAGTGTAATTGATTAGGTTGCGAAGAAGTGACTGAAGATTTTTGAGCCCAGTGACGAAACGCGATAAAAAAAACCACGTGAATCAACAAGAAGGAAGTGACAAAAAGATCTGTCTCAGATTTGACCCAAGGAGGAACAATGGAATCCCGAAAAAGACCAACAAGAACCCCAAAGATCAGAACCATGGAAATGACTGTAACTGACTTTCGGCTTATGCCTGCAGTCTGAAATTCAGGAGCATTGGGGGATGGGGACAACATCCAGCAAAGCAGAAAGGCCAGGACGAGACCAAGGTTTGCACGAAGGAAAAAGGGTGTTGAACTAAATTCAAGTTCTAAAAAAAAGAAATGGGTAATAGCAAAAAGAAGAGGGAAAAGGAGAACAAGTGTTGTTACTGTAGAGCGGACTTGGATTTGTCTTAAGGTCAAGGGGCTAGTCATGTGTTATCTCTACTTTTCAACGTAATTCTTGGTGATGAAGCCCATGTCTTGTTAAGGGGGGTATTGAACGTTAGGCGAGTTGTTGCCATGGGCCATGTGTTTTTTAATCCCGACCCCCAAGGCTAAGAAGAATATGAGATAAGTGAGAAAGGCTATGTTCTCGGTATTATAGAAAACAGAATTAAGGGGAGAGTGAGTGGAAAAGAGAATTTTGTGGTAGTCAAAAGGAGAGATGCCTGAAATTGTCACAAAGACCAAGGGGGCAAAAAACAAATACGACAAAAAGACCCAAGAAATTTTCGGGAAAAATTCATCATAGTATTTTGGTGCATAAGACGAAGGAAATACCAGCCAGATAACTACCACTCCGATCAGAATTCCCAGACTTATAGGGAGGGAAGCTTCTAGGATATCCATTAGTCTGTAGGTGGTGTACTTGGGGTAATACAGAAACATCAGAAGTATTATCAAAAAAATAAAAAATGTTGCTGTTAAGAAAGCGGCTCGGAGCACAATCGGTTGGGATGGAGGCGAGGAAGTCATATAAATGTCTTTGCAGAACTATAATTCCTTAGTCCGGTGTGAGGGGACCTCGTTTTCTCTCATTCTTCTTTTTCGGCTTGGCTCTCAATCTCTTGAGCCTAGTCGTCATGGGTTTCAGAAATTGGAATTGGGGTCATTTTGAAATTTGGGGCCGACCCCAAATTCTCTCTTATTATAACTCTCTCAATTTTGGCTATTGTCTTCCTTTGCTGGTTTAGGGCTGGAAAGAACGTTCTTCTTAGAAGGTAACCCGTTGTTATCTTTTGTATGCCAGAACATCACAAACCCAAACGCACCAAGTAACAAGAGCGGAACCCCAAACAAAATTTTGAGTAGCCCGGACCCAAAGAACGGTGGAAGAAAAGAGGAGCCCTCACTGAGGGTTATCGTAAAATCGGAAAACCAAGTCGCACATACAAGAAGGATTAAAGCCACGCTTCCGGGTAACAAATTTATGGCATCGCTGTTGGTGATCGAGATATATCCACGTGAATGGAGAAAATTGGCAAATTTTTTAATAAGAAAAGTCATAGCTCCCAGCTAGGGTGTTCCTGCTTAAGTTTTTTGTGGACTCTCAAATCCTGAAAGTTCCCGAAAGGCAATGCTGATAACAGCCACTTCTATGGCGATAAAGATAAATGACAAGAAGCCGTAGGTGATCGAATGGGCCAAGGCGTATTGATCGATTCCGAAGAATAACTTTCCCTCATAGATGAAAGAAAAAAGCCAAGGCAGAACCCCTGCAAGTATTCCAAGCCGCCATGCCAAGTCTTTGGATTGCTCCCAGGCCCAAGCCAAGGAAGGTTCTAAATCGATTGCTGTAGCAGGAAAAACCATACAAAATCGGCCTAAAATATAGGCAGTTGGTGGGCCTAAGACAAGCCAGAATATCATATCTTGATAGGGACCGTCGGAAATGCCAATAAGGGTTGAAAGCACGGCAATCAGAAGAATTACCGGGATGAGAATAAACATTCTCAAACAAACTTTTAAAAGAAAAGAGAGAAAGTTGTATTCTCGCTTGCCCAATTGGAAAACCGAGGCTTCAATTTCAGGAGTTGGTTTCAACAACACCAATCTATGGCAGCGAATACAAAAAAGGGTATAAACGAAAATGCTGAGAGCCCCAAGGATAAATGTATATCCTAAATCATCAAACAGGCCTGACAGGTCATCGACCTTTTCACTTTCGGGGACAATGTAGCTTTCGAGGACATAATTTGTTAGCCCTGCCAACGTTCCACACACCAATACCCATTTCCACAACATCTGTCGGTATTGCCAAGGAAAGGCGACGGCCTCACGAATAACTGGCCAAAGATGAAGGTGATTACCTGAAAGGGTGGGGAGAGGGGGTAGCATAGATGAGTAACCTCACGTTGATGATTGGTCTCGCGGGGGCATATTTCCCTATGTAGTTCTCGGACTTTCCTGAAAAGTCATGAGCATTGAAAGAAAGAAAATACACCAGTTTGGGTTTTGCCAATTTTCTAAACTTATAATTGTAAGGAAACGTAGGTGAAGGACAATGAAGGGCGATGAAAAAAATAAAACTTGATTGAATAAGACTAACAGGAAAAGAGAAAAGGGTAATTTTGGTAAGGCCAGTGAGGAATGTTCCGATAAAAGACTAGAGACTTTTGGGTGTAGTAGTTTAGTTGTGTAGGTTAACCAAGTTGAAGCTCTTTATAAACTGAAAAAACTGCAACCTCAGCTTTATCCTAATGTAAAAGACCTGAAAGGTTTTAGCCTTAATGAATATGTGCAATAGTTTGCTTTTCCTTGCCTTATTACTTCTGGTGCTGGGTCCTTTCCATAATGTAATGGATATGGTCCGCTTGGTGAAGGGCCGAAAAGAACGTGTCTTGAATCAAATTTTTAGTGAGAATCTGGGATATACTTTAACATTTGTCTTAGTGTTTTTGATGTTTAGCGAACCCTGTTTTTGGGGCCTCATCCAGAATTGGGTGGTTGTGAGTAAGGGAGTGTTATTGGGAATCCCCGTAGGGCTCATGTTGGGAATTATTGGCGTGAAGTTTAGTCTTGTGCCTCGGATCAAAAATGGAGCTCTCAGAGGAATAAACAGAGGGGGGTACTTAATTGGCTTAACCAGATTTTGCGTAGTTGGAGTTTTTCTCTTTTTGGGTGTTATGGATTCTTCAAATTCTATCTTGTGTCAGGTGTTTGATATTCGAGGAGAAAGCCTGTGCCTGAATCTTTTCCAAGGGATCTTAATTGGGTACTTCTTAGGAATATTATGTCTTGAATGTGGATGGGTCTGGTGGTGGGAGATCCAAAATCACCGCATTCTTTACATTGAAGAAAAGGAGGAGACTTCAATTGGATGATGCGTAGCAGAAATGCCCCAAAGATTCTATCTTATAACCCTTTTGTCGGAATATCTTTGCCGAACGTTCTCCTTAGATTTTAAGTGTTTCTTCGTATACCTTCCTCAGCAGGTAGTGTGGCGTCCTTCTAAAAAACCTTAGTTTCGCACAAAGTGTATCTAATCTGATAAACAACTGTATCTGATTAGATACAGTTTTTAATAATCACTGAACTAAACTGGTTCCCTGCCTTCCTCTATTTCAACAATAACCCATTGATTTATAAAAATATTTAATTATGTACCTATTATGGTTATTAATGGCATGCTTGTTGCGTACTATCCAACCAATGCCTGGACTAACAAACTGGTTAAATCAGAATAATTCAACTTAAATGGTGAAACTACTTAACATGGGGAGAGTTTTGTTATGAGGTGGATAGAAACATTCTGGTTTAAGCATCTATGTACTGCCATTGCGTGCATTTTTATTGCGCAAAGTGTGCAACCAATAGCACTTGGGTGTGCTCTACCTCAGCCACCCTTGGTTTCGGCCAAACTCGGGGTGGTTCAAGCAGCGATTCCTGTACATATGCTCAAGAATCAAGTCTCTTCCATCATTGACAAAGTTAATGGGCAACTCCAAGAGCTGGAGGTGCTGCCAAATATTGAAAATCTGACGAAGCGGCACGAAAGCGATGCGGTGAGTTGTGATGTTCCAGATGGCCAGCAATTGGCATCCGCAAAAAACCTTGAGCCCCAACATTCATCTCGCCGTTCGAAAAATAGAGGATATGTTAGGCAAGGAACAGGCAAAGAAGAAGGGGAGGGGAAAACGTGGCTCGACCTGTTGTCGAGCTTGTTCGTGAGCGAGGCGCATGCGCAGACTTCAGATCCCAATTTGGAATCCACCCCTGATGCAAACACGGCTGACCAGTTCATTATCGATAAAGCGCAGGAATTGGGAAACGATCCTGATGCCATTTTTGCCTTCGTGCGTGAAAAAATGGCTATGAATCCTACCATGGGTCACTACGTGGGGCGCGAGGAAGGTTGTGGAGTAAGGAGAGGAATTCTCGTGATCAAGCCGGTCTGTTAATTGCGTTATTGATCAATCCTCATACCTACTTCTATTTCTATAACTTTTACTATGTTTTTATAAGTCCGCAGGGGGCGACGTGAGTTGGAAAAGTCAAAAGAATAGGGATAGTAAGACAACGATGCCCGCGAGGATACCGAATTCAATGGAGGAATTCTTTGTCCAGAAGAAGTTCACATGTATGGGGGAAGAAGTCTTTTTTTCTCGTTTCGTCGTCCAAAGATAGGCCCATAGGGCAACACCAGCACCAATGCCTAAAATGAAAGCATTCAGGCCAAGGAAAAGTGGAATGCATTGTATGGAAATTAAATCTTCAAAGGCTTTCAGCGATGGAGTAGTGCAGAGTGTTTCATCAAGCTGGGTAAGCATGATTCCAGTCAAAAAACAGATATGGAATCCAATGAATGGGAAGTCCCCACTAATGATTAAGGGTTGAAGTGTGGAGATCACATTCTCATGATCTAATTTGCGAGCAAGAGCTTGAACCATTTTACTCCCAAGCAATAATGAAATACTAAAGGAAACTGCCATCCCTATGACGAGCAAGCCCATCGAACTTAATATGAATTCGAATGTAAGCTGGAGCTCTTTCGTCTTAGCTAATGCAGTGAAGCCATATACACAAGATATCGCAAAACCTATGAAAAAGAAGGCCCCAAGGTAAACTGCAAAAAACCGATTTAATCGTCTTGTTCCAATTAAAGTTTCATTGCTGAGTGATTCAACATTCATTTGGTTGGCCCCTTGAATTTTTTTCCTTTGTATTTGATTCAATCTGATGAGTTTTTTTAGGTGCAAAAGCCATATTAGAGACGAATTTATCCTTAGGGCTAGTCAATTGCAATCTACTATCTCTCTATCGGAACTTAAGCCATAAAAGTGATGTTTTTCCCAGAGTAACCTGGAATGCGGATTTGGCCCAAATGTGAATGGTTTTTCTGTCCCAATGGGTGACGCGTAGCATGATCCTGTGAAAAAAACGAAAAAGAAAATCCTTTTAAATTACCAATTGTAAGTAATTGGGTAGAACTGGAGAGGAGTAGATTCATGAGGTGGACCGAGGCAACCTGGTTTAGAAATCTTTCTTTTATGATTGTCTTCGTTTTTTTGTCACAAAGTGTGCAGTCGCTGACGTATGGGTTTGCATCGCCACGGTCGGCCTCGGTGCCATCAAAAGCTCAAGCCACCTTCACCGAATTCCCGAAAGGCCTTTCAGGGAATAAAGGTATTTACATACTTGATCAGATGAAAAGGCAACTCCACGAACTAGTAGCAACGCCTGATATTGAAAAATTGACGCAACCTCTGGCCAAAGAGACGGCAAGTTGTTCGGTGCCCGACCTCGCAATTGATAAGCCCTTTCCCCCTAAAACTTCACCATTTATCTCCGATTCTCCTCTCAAAGAAGCGCGAAGTACTGAGATCAACGAAGGTGGGTTCCCATGGCTGGAATGGCTCGGCAGCCTGCTGGTAAGTGAGGTCCATGCACAGACTCCTCCGGATCTGAATTTAGCATCGACACCCGATGCAAATACAACAGACCAATTTATCATTGAAAAGGCACAAGAGTTGGGCAATGACCCGAACGCCATCTTTGCCTTTGTCCGCGATGATATTGGTTACGAATCCTACCGTGGATCGCTTCGTGGGGCACGGGGAACGTTATGGAGTAATGCAGGAAATGCCCTTGATCAGGCTAGCTTACTCATTGCGTTGCTACGTGCATCGGGGATTCCTGCTCGCTATGTGCAGGGAACATTGTCTGATCCTTTAGCGCAAGAACTCATTCTCTCTATGTTTCCAAATCCTACTCGTGTAGTGGGTTGTCCTCCTGATAATGTCGAGCGTGCGGACCCGGCCAATGATCCACAATTGTTGGCAGAAACCAAAGAGCATTATTGGGTGGAACTAGATACAGGTGGAGGCTTTACGTCAGCTGATCCCACTGTGCCTGATGCACAATTAGGCAATGCTTTTGCCGTCTCCGAAGATACCTTTTCTGAAATTTCTGATGCCCTTCGACACAAAGTGATTGTGCGGCTCAAGGTAGAGTTCAATAATAGTCTGACCAGTGGACTCCAAGACCTTGATACGGTTTTAAATCAAACCTTCAATACGGTCGAGCTCGTGGGGCATCCCCTCTCTGTTGGCCATTTTGTGACAACGAAAACAGCAGGTGGCCTCGTGTTTACCACAACCACCCATACCTATTCTCCATACATTCTAATTGGCCAAAATGATTTAGGTATTTCCAACGATGAACTTATCCGTGGGCAGGATTATCAAGAACTCTTTTCCAACTTGGCGTTCTCCACGACATTTCTTACAGGCGTGTTTTTAGAAATGGATGTGGTGGAGCCGGAGGACAAGACTGGTCAACGGGCTGTCGAGACACATGACCGAACGCTTTTGGATCGTCTGGGTTTTGCGGCCAGGCAAAGTTTAATGGCTAATGGGACAAGAACCTACATGTTATAGATGGGAGAGTGTAGAAAGTATGATTGGAACGCGACCCAGATGGCTTTCAACATCAGGAACGGAGTGTGCAAAAAGATGAAGAGTGGATTCTACAATTGTTAATAGTGTTAGGAGATTAGTTGATTGGGTTGAGAAGGATTGTCTGTCGATTTTTGAGCCCAGTGCCTGAATGCGATGAAGAAAATTGCGTAGGTTAGGACGAAAGAACTCACAAAAAGCCCTGCCTCAGAATTGATCCAGGTAGGAGCAATAGTATCAGGCAAAAGATCTATAAGAAATTCCAAAATAATAATCGTGGAAATGGTTACAACTGATTTTTGGCTTATGCCTGCAGTTTTAAATTCAGGAGAAGTGGGGAGGGGACACAACTTCCAACAAATGAAAAATGTCAGGATAAGGCCAAGACTTGCTCGAAGGAAAAACTGGATTGAGCTATTTTCAAGGTCTATGTAAAGGAAATAACTTAAGCCATACAGAATAGGTATCAAGAAAGGAAGTGTCGCAAGGGTCGACCGGACCTGAATTTGTCTCAATGTAAGAAGGCTGGTCATAAGGTTAGCTGTGTTATTCAAAAGTTATTGTTTGTGATGGTGACAACAAAGTCCATATTGTTTAAGTATGAAACGAAGAAATATTTATGAGCATTTTCTGCCTTACACCCTAGTTTCGGAAGAAAATTCAGAAGACTTGAGATTTAGAAATGTTAATTCAATTTGTTCTTGTAGCTTTTGTAAGGGTGAACATTTTTTCATAATTGGCAAATATTGGGATGCTAATGTCCGCCAGGCTAATCAAGATTTTGAGACTTTAGTGCGTGTATTGTTGAGCGAAAAAATAAAGAGCAGTAGGAGAAATAGTCGTGGAAAGTGGTGCAGAATGAAAGGCAGATTTGCACCTTAAAGAGAAAATGGATTTTTAATGGGGAGTGCGTCATCATGAAGTGGACTGATAGAAGTTGGATAGATAATTTATGCATGGCGATCGTTATCATTTTTTCCTTTCAGAGTGTGCAACCCACGGCATTTGGGTTTCCTCCACCTCAGTCTGCCTCGATTTCGACCAAATCCAGGCCGGTTCAATCAGCGCTTCCTGTAAGTAAGCTCCAGAATCCAATCTCTTCCATCATTGAGAAAGTTAATGGCCAACTCCAAGACCTAGAGGTGCTACCGGATATTGAAAGTCTGACGAAGCGGCATGCAAGCGATGCAGCGAGTTGTGATGTGTCAGATAACCAGCAGTTGGCATCCGCAAAAAGCCTTGAGCCTCAACAGACCCCTCGCCGTTCGAAAGAAAGAAGATATGTTAGTCAAGGAATGGGAAAAGAAGAAGGGGAGGGTAAAACGTGGCTCGACTTGTTATCGAGCTTGTTAGTGAGCGAGGCTCATGCACAGACTTCAGATCCCAATCTTGAGTCGACAGCTGATGCCAATACCACAGATCAGTTCATTGTCGATAAAGCTCAAGAGCTGGGGAATGATCCTGATGCGATCTTCGCCTTTGTGCGTGATGAGATTGAATATGAATCTTACCGCGGGTCACTCCGAGGAGCGCGAGGAACCTTGTGGAGTAAGTCTGGCAATGCCCTTGACCAAGCCAGTTTGTTGATTGCGTTACTGCGGGCATCTGGCGTTCCAGCTCGCTATGCGCAGGGCACGTTGTCCGATCCTTTAGCTCAACAACTGATTCTTTCCATGTTTCCCAATCCTACGCGTATGGTGGGATGTCCTCCTGATGATGTGGAACGCACTGATCCAGCAAACGATCCCCAATTGCTTGCCGAAACCCGTGAGCACTATTGGGTGGAACTTGATACAGGTGGAGGTTTTAATTCAGCTGACCCCACAGTATCCAATGCACAAATCGGAAATGCTTTTGCAGATGTCGAGGGAACTTTTTCTGAGGTGTCAGAGGCTCTTCGCCACAAAGTGGATGTTCGGTTAATTGTGGAGTTCAATAATAGTTTAACGGGTGGAATCCAGGATCCAAAGGAGGTATTAAACAAAACTTTTAATACCGTTGAACTTGTGGGGCACCCTCTCTCTGTAGGCAATTTTGTAAATACAAAAACCACAGGAGGAGCTGTTTTTACTACTACGACCCACACTTACTCCCCCTACATTCTCATCGGTCAAAACGATGCAGATATTTCCGATGATGAACTCATCTTGGGGCAAGATTACCAAGAACTCTTTTCTAATTTGGCTTTCTCTACAACATTCCTTACGGGCGTATTTTTAGAAATCGATGTGCTTGATCCAGAGGATGAGAATGCTCAAAGACTTGTGAAGAATCATCAACGCGACCTTTTCGATCGCATTGGATTTGTAGCTAGGCAAGTAGGGGGGACAAGCAATATAGGTGTAAACACGGATGGAGAACCCAGTTTTAGTGAATTTAATGTAGTTACTATCAATGCACTGCCAGGGCTTCAATCTGATTTGGTTTTTCCTATTCAGCAAGACCGTTTAACAACCTTGACGCAAGAGCTGAGTGAAATTCAACCATTGTTAAATGCTCTTCCTGAGAGTGGAGATTTAACGACCGAAGAACAAGCCCTAATGGGTCGTGCTTTCGTATTGTTAAGAAACATTTTGAACGTCACGGGAGAGACATTGACGTTAACCCATGCTGCGGCATCAGATGTCATGCTTAACCAACTGGAGCAGGGTTTTATAACTAAAGCCCACTATGTTTCACCTAGACTAATCTTGGCTTTAACCCAAGTCGATGGTGAAACTGCTTCGATTAAACTCGATCTTAGGAAGAACGATATTCGAATAATACCTGCACCAGGCCAGGTTACTACAATTAAAGAAACAGGAATTGTGGGAAATCAGAATGATGCCGAATTTGCGATCGGATATGTCTTTCAGATTGTGAGAGGGGTAATTGAAAGTGCACTGGAAGGTGAGGTGCTTTCTGCGGTGACCGGGAAAAATGCGATATCTATTTTAGACATATTCAACAATCTCGAAGGCTCGCAAGATTTTGTGCTGATTGTGGATGACAATTTGCAAGAACTTGAGTCTTTACCAATCTCTGATGTTGCTAAAGCACGAATTACGAAAGCAGTAAGAAAGGGAAAAGGGGTTATTTCCCCACGAAAAATGGTCACCATTGAAGGGAAAACTGACATTAGTTGGTTTGAAACAGATCTTGTAACTGGACATACCGTTAGCGTGATGATGGACGGTGGTCATCCAGCAGCTTTGGAGTTTGGCTTTTTAGTTCCAAGTAAAGTGAATCAGGCCATTTTTATTGGTATAGGAACCTTGAGTGGTTTTGCAACGGAAATTGTCTTATTTCAAGCAGCTTTTATGGTCCAATTGTTGGACGGAGGTACCCCTATTATCAATATGAGTCTACTGGTCCTCAATGCAAAAGAAACTGCAAATTTAATCATGAACCAGATATTTATTGCGCTTCTTGCTGAATCAGCAAGGGATTTATCATTGCTTGGATTAAATTTCGCTTTAGGAATGAAAGCTGGGTCTAGAGTGGCATCAGCATGGCTTGAACGAAATTTTCCCGATGATCCTCCTGTGTTCCAATTTCTTTCAAATGATTTAATACCTCCTGCCCCCTTTGCTACTGGCACTTCAGGGGTTGCGCTCCAAGTTATCCTCGACGATCTTTTTACACTTCCAGTAGGAGGTGCTGAAGTCCCTTCCGTTTTTAAAGCTCAAATTCAAAATCTTGGACCGGATGAGGACAGTTTTGCATTGAGTTTTTCGCAGGTGCCGAGTGGGTTCACGATTCAGAGTAGTGTGTCTACGCTAACCGTTCCGGCGGGACATACTGGAGAGATTGGTATTTGTGTGGTTCCGGATGGGTCGTTGGGGAATGTCGGTGATCCGGCAACGTTTACTGCGGATGTGGTAAGTACCACGAATCCCACGGTCGCCAGTACAGACACCGAACTGTTCACCATTCCCGATGTGCCGGGGGTGACGTTGAGTAGTTCTCCGGCTTCGTTAGCGAGTGCGCCTGGTTTGCCGGTGAGCAGTACGCTCACGATTTCGTCTGTGGGGAATGTTTCGTTACAAGATGTGCCGTTGACTCTTGAGTTCTCGCCAGAATTAACGGTGACTGGGCTGACGAGTCCCATTACACTTGGTGCAGGGCAATCAACGACTCAAACGCTCATGCTGACTCCTGCGGGTAGCACACCGTTGAACAGCACGCTTACTGCCACGGTGACTGCCACGTTGCCTGTAGCCCCTTTCACCGTGTCCACGCCGATTAGTTTACAGATTGCTGCCCCTGGGGCACAGCCTGCTGTAGATGCGTCGATAGCGGCAGGACAGCTTGGCCAATCAGAGTTAGCTAGTACGTTGGATGCCTTGGGTACGGCTCTTACCGAATTGTTCAATGATCTCACCAATGAACTCTTTAAGAGTCGAGTGCTGGCTTTGCTGGAAACTCTTTTTGGTCAATTGGATGACCCATTGCTTACGCCGTTCCTTGGCGATCTGATATCTGCGAGGGATGCGCTTGCCAACAGTACACCTGCGACGATTGGTGATGCGTTGAATCAGCTTAGTGGTGTGCTTGGTTCAATTGAGGGAGTTCTCTCGGGCCTCGTGGCGAGCGGAATGGATATTTCCCTCTTCCCTCCAAGCCGAGTGGCGCTGCCTGATACGCCAGCCATCTTTGATGTGTTTCTCCAAAACACTGGGACACAGACGACTACGTATGTACTAGTGCTTTCTGCTCTACCTGGAGACGTGATTGGCTCACTTGATCAGAGTTCGATTACGTTAACGCCTGGTGAGGCAGTAGGCGTGGATGGAGCGCCTGGGCCTACCGTGACATTGACCCAAACGGGTCAGTCTCTGCAGGCCTTTGGATTTAACGTGACGGCGACCGTACAAAGCCAGCCGGGGATTACGCAATTGGCACATGGCACGATGACCGCACGAGAAGAGCTCGTGACGGTGGTTGAGGTGAAACCAGACCCAGGATTTGTTGATGCCGGTGACAGCGTGCAAGTCACGACGCGATTGCTCAATGCTGTGAATCAACCTCGATTGGTCGAGGTGTCCTATGTGGTCAAAGATCCCACAGATGCTGTGGTGTTTACAGCAGCACCTGTGGAAACAACACTGAGTGTTGCCTCATCATTAGATACTATCGATCTGGGTGTGCTGGATACGACAGGCTTTGTTGATGGTACGCACTCTATTGAAGTTACGGTGGCTGATGTGGCTGATCCATCATTATCTAGTGTTACAGGTCAGGGTAGTTTGCTCATTGGCTCGCCGTTGAATGCGACGCTTTCAATTACTCCGGAGATTCTGCCACCAGGGGATGGCATGGTGAGCGCCACGTTGAATGTCGAAAGTCTTGTGCCGTTACCGGGCCCACAAATTAATCTCTTGGGGTTAGTTGATACGCCTGCCTCAGCGACGACAGTGGAATTCAAAGATAACCTAGCCTACGTGTGTGGAACTGAAGATATTGCGATTGTGGATATTAATGATCCGACATCCCCTCAAATTCTCAGCAACTTCGCGGGGAGTTTGATTGCCGGCTCGTTTAATACCCAGTGCCGTATTCTCAATAATCATCTGATCGTGTTTTGGCAAATTGGGTTGAATGCGAATGCGCTTCCACTGCTTGTTTATGACCTCGCCAATCCGCTTAGCCCTAATCTGGTTCGTAATACGACGGTGAATCGTCGGTTCATCAATAGCATGTTTGTACAGGGTAATAGCGCCTATCTTACGAGCCTCACGTTGTTTTTTATTAACAATTTACTCACGTCCCAACGTGGAGACTTCTTTTCCGTTGATTTTAGTGACATTACCAATCCGCAGTTTAGTGATGCGTTGCTCGCGCCTACTTCGAATCCTGATGGGGGCAACGTTAATATGTTTCAGGCCGTCCCCATCAATGACCAACTAGCTTTAGTGGCCACGACGACTGAAACCGGGAGGGTCGGTGGATCCGGCGTTGGGCGGGTATTGGTGGTGGATATTGCCAACCCAGCTAATTTGTTTATTTCCAAGTCCGTGACGTTGCCAGGGACTGTGTATGGAACGGGTATCGCTGTTCAAGGAAATGTGGGGCTTGCGGTTGGAAATACAGGCCACCGGATTAATTCTGGCCCGGTGTTTCCATTTTCCGGTACTGTCAAATTGTTTAGTTTGGATATGACTGATCCTGCCAATCCTCAGGTTCTTGGGGAACTCACGACCACTGCGACGAATACGTTTAAAACGAATGTCACTGCGTTGGGAAATGGCTTCTTCTCCGTTGGCGGGACGACGGTCAGTGGGTCCCAGGTGTTAATGGTCGTGGATACCAATGATCCGCAAAATCTACAAGTGACTAATATCAATGTGCCAGAATTCGTGCATGAAGCTCGTGTGATTGAGAATCGGCTACATACCGTGAGCAGTGCTGGACTTGGGATTTATGACATTGGCGATGTGGTGGGAACGCGGGTTGCTAGCAAAGTGCGCATACCCAAGAATACGGATGTGGCACTCGTGCCTAATACCTTTAATATTGCCCCAACAGAAATTATTTCAGGGACAGATTTTGATACCTTCGTATGGTCACGGTCCCTCAATGAAGCCAGAACCAGCGAAACCTTTACCTGGGATCTGTCCGTTACAGGACTTCAAGCAGGGGAAGGCCGTGAGATTATTGAAGGGGCGACGATTGATTTCATGGTGGCGGATGAAGGCTCTGGGCAAATTGAACTGCCCCCGCAGTTTGTGATCAGTGAACAGCTGTTAGGTCTCACTCCCGGCATTCAAACGGTTCAGCCTGGTGCCCCGGCGGCATTTTCCGTCACGGTAAACAATCCGACAGATACTCAGGTAACTCACGATCTTTCTGTCTCCGGTGTTCCAGCTCAATGGGTGACCCTCGCATCCTCTGTGACGGTTCCTGCTCAAGTTTCTGTGCAGGTACCTCTAATATTGCAATCGGAGTCAATCGCGACAGTGAGCGAAAATGGGTTTGTGGTTTCCATTGACGATCCTGGGACGAGTGTGTCGGGAGGAACGGTTCAAGGGACCTTGATTCTCGCGGGTAGTCCACTCGTGCCATCAGGTGATACGCTTGCGGTGGTTGTCGATCTTACGCCATCTACGTTAACCGGTGGACAAGGGACTGGCACGACGTATGTGGCGCGCGTGACGAATACCGGGAATGTGACGGATACGTATACTCTCAATGGGAGTTTCCCTGCGGGCTTTACTGGGGTGTTTGATCAAACTAGCGTGGAAGTGCCTGCGGGACTGACGAACTTCAGGGAAGTGTTGGTGAGTCTCACGCCATCAGTAGGAACCACGCCAGGTAATTTCCCGTTCACAGTCACAGGGACCTCAACTACAAATGCATCGGTGCAGGATGGTGCGACTGGAACACATACGGTGGTGAACCTTGGCGTTGCCGTTTCGTTATCGCCGACGACGGGTACGCCAACGACGCCGTTTGAAATCACGGTGACCAACACCGGAACCGTAGCCGAGACCTTTGATGTGGGTCTTGGTGGTGAGTTAGGCGCGTTTAGTTTGATTCCTGTGTCGGATGTCACGCTCAACGCAGGGGATTTCCTTGTGATTCCCATCATGGTGGATTCTGAGTTTGTGCTCTTTCCCGGGGATGTGACCTTAGCAGCTGTAGTGACTTCGCAAACAAGTCCGGCGGTACAAGCCAACGCGACGGCTATTGTTACGATTGCACCGACACAAGGCGTGAGAGCTGTGGCTGATCCGACTGAGCAGATCCTTCCTGCGCCTGGTGATGCTGGATTCACGGTGATTGTCGAGAATGAAGGTAATACCGAGGATGCGTTTACTGCGACGATCGCAGGAACGACTGGTCCCTTGGCCAGTGATTTGACAGGACTCGATGACCAACCCACCCAACAAATTGAAACGTTCCGATTGCCTGGGCATAGCACCGGCGCCATTTTGCTGAATACAAATATTTCGCAGGTTGGGGAAGGGACTGTGGATGTCACCATTACTTCGCAAAGTCCGAGCGGAGGGAATGACACAGCAACAGCCCGTGTAGAAGTGCCAAATACCCCACCGATAACAGACGCAGGACCTGATCAATCCATTGCTTTAGGTGAGACGGCGGTATTAGATGGAAGCGCCAGTAATGATCCGGATGCGTTCCCTTCATCGCTCACCTTCGAGTGGATACTGGTGAGTGTGCCTGCGGGGAGCAGTCTCTCCACTGCCGATTTGATCAACCCAACAACTTCCATTGCATCGTTGATCCCCGATATCTTGGGAGACTATGTGGTGCAACTGACCGTCTCTGATGGGCA
>JAJDBO010000323.1 GCA_029261305.1 Nitrospirales bacterium | reverse complement strand
TATTACGACCTTCAATCATTCGGCTGAGCGCATTTTAGGGGTGGGGGCTGACGAGGTGCGAGGGCGTCCGGTTTTTGATGTGTTTAAGCACAGTAATTTTACTCTGTTTCAGGAAGCCTATGATCGCATTTTGGTCGATGGTCGAGAGAGTTTGACTCTTGAAGGTCAAATGGATGTTCAAGGGAAATTGTTGACTGTGGGATTGAATCTTTCTCGAATGAGAAATGAGTCCGGCAAGGATTTGGGATTTGTGTTGGTGTTTGAAGATCGTTCCGAATTGATCAAAGCGCAAAAAACTGCCGCCTGGCAGGAGGTGGCTCAGCGCATTGCTCATGAGATTAAAAATCCCTTGACCCCCATTCAACTTGCGGCCCAACGATTACGGAAAAAGTTTTTTGATAAAGCTCCAGATTTTGAAGATATTTTTGACCAATCAACAAGCGTCATTGTGAGTGAAGTCGGCAGTCTCAAACGAATGGTTGATGAGTTTTCGAAATTTGCGCGTATGCCGGCTCCTCATATGACACGTGAGTCGCTCCACGAGGTTATTGAAAACGTCGTGGCGTTGTATACAGGTGGGCACCGGGATATTGAGTTCAATCTTTCTCTGGACTCTGCATTGCCGTCGCTCAATATTGATCGGGAACAGATGCGACGGGTGTTTGTGAATTTATTTGACAATGCTATTCAGGCCATGGAACAAAAGGGACGGCTCTGGGTCACCACGGAAGTGGATTGGAAACTTCAACGGGTGATGGTGAAGGTGGTCGATGAAGGTCCCGGGATTCGCCATGAGGACCAAGAAAAGTTATTCTTGCCATATTTTTCGAAGCGGAGTGCTGGTACCGGGTTGGGACTCGCCATTGTGCATCGTATTGTGACTGACCATAATGGGACCATTCAGGTCGCGAATCATCAACCCCAGGGCGCAATTTTCTCCCTAGAGTTACCTATTACTTAAGCCCAATTATGTTGACCTTCCAAAAGATATAGCGTTGGCCGTGAGTTCAAGTATTGAGTCGCTTTTCGTAATTGATCACTTTGTTAGGTAAGGATTTGCCATAAGATGTCCGGGACTATCTGCATTGTTGATGATGAACCCTCAATTCTTAATACGCTGAGCAGTATTTTAGAAGACGAAGGTCATCTGGTTTCTCTCGCCAAGAGTGGTGCGGAAGCGTTAAAGCTGATTAAAGCTGAACCGCCTGATTTGGTGATCCTTGATATTTGGATGCCAGAAATTGATGGCTTGGAAACTTTAAAGCGAGTCCGACAACAGTTTCCTAACCTGATGGTGATTATGATGTCTGGCCATGGATCGGTGGAAACCGCTGTGAAGGCCACCAAACTGGGTGCTTATGATTACCTTGAAAAGCCGCTCGATCTTGAGAAGGTCACGATTCTTGTTCGAAATGCCCTTCATCAGCGAGAGCTCGAAGAGGAGAACCTTAATTTACGGATTCGAGTTGAGCGGCATTCTGAGTTGGTGGGGGACTCTGGGGTCATGGCGTCTCTACGTCAGCAAATTTCTGCGGCAGCACCTACCCATAGCCGAGTGCTGATTTCCGGAGAGAACGGGACGGGGAAGGAACTTGTCGCGCGGGCTATTCATCTAGAGAGCCCTCGACGTACTCGGTCCTTTGTCGAAGTCAATTGTGCGGCGATCCCAGAGACACTCATTGAAACGGAACTCTTTGGGCATGAACGAGGCGCATTTACTGGTGCGGTTTCTCAGCGTCGTGGGAAGTTCGACTTAGCCGATGGTGGTACGCTGTTTCTAGATGAAATTGCCGATATGAGTGTGGCCACCCAGGCCAAAGTGCTTCGGGTCTTGCAAGAGCAGCAGTTTACCCGGGTCGGGGGAGGCAAACTCATTAAAGTCAATGTTCGGGTGATTGCGGCATCGAATAAAGAGCTTCGTCAGGAAATCGAAAAAGGGACATTCCGAGAAGATTTATTTTATCGGCTCAATGTCCTGCCGATCGAAGTGCCGCCGCTTCGGAATCGGCGTGAGGATATTCCGGCTCTTGTTCGGCATTTTTTGCGTGTGCATGCCGAAGAACAGGGAATGAAAATCAAAGAAATTACGGATGGGGCACTCGCGGTTCTGGCCCGTCATGATTGGCCAGGGAATATACGGGAACTTCGCAATCAAGTAGAGCGATTGATGATTATGGTCCCGAAACCGGTCATTGAATCTTCGGATGTCATTCCATTTATGCCTGGAGGCGCTGTGGAGGCTGGTCACCGGGTGAGTGCGTTAGATGTGTATGATTCCTTGCGAGAGGCACGCCATGCCTTTGAACGAGAATATATTTCACACCGTCTTCGTGACAATGAATGGAATGTTTCTAAAACTGCTGATGACCTCAAGATCGAGCGCAGTCATTTGCATCGAAAAATCAAGCTTCTGAATGTTGATCTTCGATCAGAATCCTAACCTACACCAAGACTGGCCTTCATATAATTACCATCATGGAAAGTTCTTCTCCGTTAAAAATTGAGCGCATTGTTGCGGGTGGTTGGGGAATGGCGCACTTGGGTTCCAAGGTCACATTTGTTCGTGGGGTTTTGCCAGATGAAATGGTGACCATCAAAGGTGCGGAGTCTCGGCAGGGATACCAGTTTGCCACCTTGGATCAGGTTCAAGAAGTCTCCCCAGATCGCATTGCGGCTCCCTGTCCTGTGTATGAGCAATGTGGAGGCTGTCAATTTCAACATGTTCGCTATGATATGCAACTTCTTTACAAGCAGCAAATGTTGGAAGAAGCCTTCTCACGAATTGGACATGTTGCCGACCAAGAATTTTTGCCGCCTGTGCCTTCTCCTTTTCCCTATGAGTACCGACGTAGCGTTCGTTTCTCGGTATTTCAAGAACACCATACCTATCAACTTGGATTCGTTCAGGAACGTTCTCGTACTCCTGTTGAAACGACGGGCTGCTTGCTCATCCCAGAATCTATTCGTGTAGTTGTCGAGGAATTAAAGAAACGGTTATGTGCGTTAACTCGAATGCCAGCATTTCTCTCTAGCCTTGAGGTGCGTTCGTCTGCAGCATTTGGCAACCATTTGTTGATTTTAAAATCTCCACGACTCAATCAAGGACAAGCTCAATCATTTCTTGAAATTTTCAAGGAGATCCCCACAGTGTCTGGATGTGTGGTGGCTTCTGCTGCACCGCCATCAGGGAGAAAGCATACTCCCGTTCGGCGGGTGAGTGGAGAGGACCATCTCTTTGAGCAATTGCATGACATTGCCTTCCGCATAAGTGATCGCTCATTTATGCAAGCGAATTGGGCCGTATTTGGTATGGTATATCAAACGTTAGAGGAATGGATGGGGAATTCTGAAGGGGTACGAATCCTGGAGTTATTTGCCGGTGTGGGGTGTTTGGGATTGTCTCTGGCCAGGAAAGGCGCGATGGCCACGGTAGTTGAAGAGAACCCCTATGCCATTGCCGATGCTCGGAAAACCGCCTCTCAGAATCACATTGGCCGGTCTCGATTCCGTCCTTCAACCACCGAAAACTTTTTAGCGACGGTACAACCGGAGGAGTATGATGTCGTACTACTTGATCCACCAAGGACGGGGTTGAGTAAGGCGTGCACCCAGTCTTTGAGTCATGCTAAGGTGCCAAGAATTTTTTATTTGTCATGCGATGCGGCATCATTAGCACGTGATGCCAGTCGTTTGAGGGCTGCAGGATATACGATGGGACGTGTGCAACTCTTTGACATGTTTCCACAGACCGCGCATATCGAAACCCTTGTGGAATTTACTCTTTTGTCGTGATTGAGGCCTTTGTATGACTGACTATCGTCAAGCCGGAGTTGATATTGAAGCGGGGGAAGAAGTCGTCCGGCGTATTCGTCCACTCGCCAAATCCACGTTTCGTCCAGAGGTCTTGGGTGATATTGGCGCGTTTGGAGGATTATTTCGACTGGCGCCTGAACGATTTGTTGATCCCGTGTTGGTTTCTGGAACGGATGGCGTTGGCACAAAGCTGAAGCTGGCGTTTCTCATGGATCAACATGAGACGGTGGGTATTGATTTGGTGGCGATGTGCGTGAACGATATTATTGTTAGCGGGGCAGAGCCGCTATTTTTCTTAGATTATTTGGCCGTCGGGGAGTTGGTGGTGGATAAAGCCGAGGCCATTATCAAAGGCATAGCCGAGGGGTGTCGCCAAGCAGGCTGTGCATTAATTGGAGGGGAAACCGCAGAGCTTCCTTCCTTTTACCAGGCAGGGGAATATGATCTTGCGGGATTTTCTGTAGGTGTTGTAGAGCGTGCAGCTATTCTGACTGGCGAATCGATTCAACCAGGTGATGCGGTGATTGGATTGGCGTCGTCGGGCCTGCACAGCAATGGCTTTTCCTTAGCACGGCGTGTGTTGCTTGAACAGGCAGGGTTGCCGCTTGATAAGGTATTGGATGGTATGAAGAAGCCGTTAGGGGAAACATTACTCACGCCAACAAGGATCTATGTCAAATCCCTGTTGCAATTGATCAAAGAGTTTTCCATTCATGGGCTCGCACATATTACTGGTGGCGGGTTAACTGGCAATATCCCTCGTATCTTGCCAAAAGGATGTGGAGCATACATTGAAAAAGAGGCATGGACGATTCCTCCGATTTTCTCTCACATCCAAAAACTTGGGCACGTCGAAGAAGAGGAAATGTATCGGGTCTTTAATCAGGGAATTGGCTTTGTAGTGATTGTGCCTTCCGATCAATCTCAAGCTATGATTGATCGTGCACAGGAACTTGGTGAACATGCCTTTCGTATTGGGCGCATTGTAGAAAATCCTGAGGGGGAACCTTGTGTGACATATTCCACTGAGGGGAACGCATGACACCTATTCGTATCGGTGTATTGGCCTCAGGTCGAGGGTCCAATCTGCAAGCCATTATTGATGCCATCGAGTCAAACACGCTTCATGCCACCATCGTAGTCGTGGTGAGTAATAAAAAAGGTTCCATGGCTCTAGAACGAGCGCAACGACATGGCATCCCAGACATCTTCCTCGATCCTAAATTAGTGCTAGAAGAGTCGGATCCACGTCAAGCCTACGACCAAAAAATTCTGAAAGTGTTGAAGGAACATAATGTGCAACTTGTGCTCTTGGCCGGATACATGAAGATTGTCACTCCGGTTCTCATTGATGCCTATCAATCTCGCATGATGAATATTCACCCCTCGCTTCTCCCGTCGTTTCCTGGGCTCGGGGCACAAAAACAGGCCTTGCACGCAGGAGTAAAAGTGTCCGGCTGTACGGTGCATTTTGTGACGGAAGGGGTTGATGATGGTCCGATCATCTTACAGGCCGCCGTGTCCGTGAACGAAGATGATACTGTTGATTCCCTT
>JAJDBO010000322.1 GCA_029261305.1 Nitrospirales bacterium | reverse complement strand
GATTACTGGGCTGTTGGCACAAGGCTTGTCAGCCATGCAGGCGGCAAAGGCTGGAGTGTTTCTTCATGGACTGGCAGGGGACCTTGCGATCAAAGAATTTGGACAAGCCGGGCTTATTGCACGTGATCTTCTTAATCATATACCTCAAGCCATTCTAGTGGTTCAACATCTTGAAGAGAATGAATGTTGAATATTTTTTCTTTCCCATTAGGCTGTTAGCGTGGGAAATTTCAGCCCCGTACATATTCGATTCTCTCAGATGGGGGAACATCAATGGAAAACCTTGTTGCGCACGCCATCCGCCACACTAGAACTGGGAATGGCTATTGGCCATGAATTGCAGGGAGGTGAGGTCATCACCCTAACAGGTGAATTAGGTGCTGGAAAAACCTGTTGTGTGCGTGGCTTGGCCAAAGGCCTGGGGCGTTCCACCGATGAAGTCACGAGCCCAACCTATACCATTATTCAAGAATATGACGGCCAGCCTCCGATTGTCCATGTCGATCTCTATCGACTGGAAACCCCTCTTGAACTTGAAGAGATCGGACTGTCTTCCTATTTTGATACCCAACATGTCGTGATCATCGAATGGGCCGATCGTGTTTCTGAGCTACTCCCCAAGGATAGGCTATCGTTACAACTCGCTTACGGAAGCCGCCATTCTCGCCATGCGACGATTCAAGCCTTTGGGCCAAGGAGTCAGGCCGTGTTGTCCGCCCTCAGTCGGCAATTCAAGTAGAGCATGCAAAAGACATTGTTTGATTTTACTAAAATGAAAGTTCTCCCATGAGCAATCCTGAACTCACTCCCTTAATGCGCCAATATAAAGAGGTCAAAAAATCCTATCAGGAGGCTATTGTCTTTTTTCGCGTGGGGGATTTCTATGAAATGTTTTTTGAAGATGCAGAGGAAGCCGCTGGCATTCTGAACATTGCTCTGACCTCACGAGATAAAAATAGCCCGAATCCCGTACCCCTCTGCGGGATTCCCTACCATGCTTCTTCAAATTATATTGCGAAACTGTTGAAAGCAGGCAAAACCGTCGCGCTTTGCGAACAAGTCGAAGATCCAAAGTTGGCTAAGGGATTAGTTCGTCGCGAAGTTGTCAGGCTCTATACCCCAGGAACCTTATTCGACCCAGAACTACTTGATGCCAAAGAATCCAACTTTTTGGCTGCCATTAATTGGGAAAATTCAAATCAGGAAGGTTCGAGTCGTTGTGGCATGGCTACAACCGAACTCTCAACCGGAGAATTCCTGCTTGCTGAGTTTTCTGGATCTCACGCTTACGAAGACCTCCTGGATGAAATCATCCGAACAGGACCCCAGGAGCTGATTCTTCCTGATCACGCCATTCCGTCCCAAGGCCCCTTCCTAAAGATTCAAACGGCTCTTGCCACGCTTAGGATTTCTTGTGTCACCGCCCAAACTCCCGCTGACACTGAGCATGAAACCGCTGAGCAGCTTCTCATAAAACAGTTTCAAGTTGGCGAGTTGGCAGACCTACGCCTTGATCAAGGTATGGCATCCGTCAAGGCTGGGGCCATGGTTCTACAATACCTGCACCGCACCCAACCTTTGTTACGGCATGATCACATCCAACGCCCAAAATTTTGGCACGCCACTGAAGAGATGCATGTCGATGCCATGACCTTACGAAATTTAGAAATCCTCACTCCACTCTCCCCCGATCAAAAAAATGCCACCTTGCTTTCAGTCATGGATGATACGGTCACTGCAATGGGAAGCCGGTTACTCAGACACTGGCTTGTTCGGCCACTTGTCAATGTTGATGCTATCAATGAAAGACTCGACGCCGTTGGCGAAATCACTCGAGAGGTTAAAATTCGATTGGAGTTACGACAGACCCTCAAAAGCATTCCTGACCTTGAGCGTGTGAGTAGTCGAATCGCACTTGAAACTGGAACGCCGAAAGATCTTCTTCATTTACAAAATGCACTTTCGACTCTTTCTCGCATTCGCCAACTTCTTAATTCCTTTCAAAGTCATCTACTAAAAGGCCTACTTCACGGTTGGGATGATTTGAATGACCTTGGCCATTTTATTGAACAAAGTATTTTGCCCGAGGCCCCGGTTTCCATCAAAGAGGGTGGAATCATTCAAGATGGCTACAACGAGGATGTTGATGAACTTCGTCGGATCACCAAAGAAGGAACCCGTTGGATTACCGATCTCGAACAAGAAGAACGAAAGCTGACTGGAATTGATTCCCTGAAAATTAAATACAATCAGGTCTTTGGTTATTATTTTGAAATCACCAAAACAAAACTTTCCCGAGTACCAGACCACTTCACGCGAAAGCAAACCTTGGCGAATGCTGAACGCTTTACCAGTGACGCCTTACGGAACTTGGAAACCCAAATTACTGGGGCGAGTCTTAAATTACGAAATTTAGAAAATGAACTATTTCAAAATATTCGTCGAAAAATAGGTAAGGAAACAATCAGGATTCAAGGGATGGCCAAAAGGTTGGGGATTCTTGACGTAATTGTGAACTTTTCAGAAATTTCTTCCAGGCAACGATACACTCGACCAGAACTACACGAAGGCGGAATCATTCATATTACGGAAGGTCGCCATCCGGTCATTGAACAGCTCCTTATCCCAGACGGTTTTATTTCTAATGATGCAACTTTAGACCTTGAAGATAATCGCCTTCTACTGATCACCGGACCAAACATGGCTGGGAAAAGTACTTTTCTTCGCCAAACTGGACTCATTGTTCTTCTCGCCCATATCGGATGTTTTGTTCCCGCTTCAACTGCAAAAATTGGACTCGTTGATAGAATTTTTACCAGAGTAGGGGCATCCGATAATCTTGCCGGAGGGCAGAGCACTTTTATGGTCGAAATGTCTGAAACCGCAAGAATCCTTGGAGCTTCAACTTCACGAAGCTTAATTCTGTTGGACGAAATAGGCAGAGGTACCAGTACGTATGATGGACTGAGCCTGGCATGGTCTATTGCAGAATATATTCAGGATAGAAATGTCCTTGGCGCACGAACATTATTTGCCACGCATTATCACGAAATGACCGACTTGGAAAATCATCGCAGCGGCATTAAAAATTACACCATCGCCGTGAAAGAACAAAAAGACAATATTGTCTTTTTAAGGAAAATTATCCCAGGGAAGGCGGACCGAAGTTACGGAATTCATGTCGCTCAACTTGCTGGCATACCAAAGCAAGTTATCACACGCGCTGAAGAAGTGCTTTCTCAACTTGAGCAAGCGGATGGTTCTCAAAACAATAAAAAGGGGAAACCTAATGAGGCTAAAGACAACGTACCGTCACCACATCCAATCATCGAAGAAATGAAACAAATGGATCTGTTTTCCATGACCCCGCTGGAAGCCCTTAATCGTTTAGCCGACCTTCAAAATCGCCTTGATTCTAAATAAAAAAAAGGCAGGGCTCGAATTACCGAACCCCGCCTTTTGAATAATCACGAACCTTTGAAAAATATCTTAACTATTGGAGGTAACCGTGACCAAATCCGTCATCGTTCTTCGTACGAGGGGACATTTGCGGGCTCTGGTTGGAATTAGGAATAACCCCAGAGATCACTTGTCCACCAGGAAGCATCACATCATACCGCATCCGCCTATTGGCTGACCAACCTTCATTAATAATAGCCTGGGCTTGGCTCGTGGAACGAAGGCTATGAATGCTTCGTGGGTTACCTGGAGTACCAGCTACTTCAGGAATTTCTTTAATGGATGACACCACACGATGGTTTTGATCAGTCTCTTGGACAGTCAATTCCACCAGGGTGTACTTTGAGGCTTGAGTCCCACTCATCACGGCTTGGCTATGGGAGGCTTTGCCGAGTGATTGCAACTTGCTCCAAACAGCATCATTTCCTGCAAACACCTTAAGGTTTTTGCCAGGGAAATATGTTTGCCAGTAATACCCACTTTCCGAATTTCCGCCGAATACTGCCACATTAATCCAGGCTGCTTTGTCGTATGGATCAGTCACCGCAACCCGAGCATGAAGCGTAGTTGGCTTGCTGAGATCTCCCCACTCAAACCTTTCTTGGAATGCTTCAATGGCAAAAGCACTGGAGGCCATTCCGCCTACCAAGGCAATGGCAGCTAAAACTGCCAACCCGGTTGTACGAACTTTCATAATCGCATCCTCCTCTGTAAATGATAAAGACTTGTGTTTTTC
>JAJDBO010000321.1 GCA_029261305.1 Nitrospirales bacterium | reverse complement strand
TTGCTCCAACTTGGCTCGCAGTTGCGCGACCTGCCGAGCCTGACTCGGTTCCTGCCGAATCACCATGAGCGGTTGACCCCGAACAACCGTCTCCCCTTCGCGGATAAAAATCTCCAGCACTTCACCAGAAAACTGAGACTTAATATCCAGAGTTCGAATAGGCGCCAAGGTCCCAGTTTCCGACACCTGCGTCTTCAACGTACTCCGCTGAACCACAATCACCTTTGGAGGTTTCTTCTCATGACTTTCCTGAGCCAATGGCATCGGAAAATACCAATACACTCCAACCCCAATAGCCACGACCACCAAAATAAATATAATCCATCTGTACTTCATGATGTGAATTCTATCAGAAAATTAAGAGTTTAGGTGTAGTGTGTGAGAAGAGGTCAAAACATGGAGAGAAATTAAATCGGGCTTACAGAGCTACCGTTTATCAATCAGGAAAATTTTTCAGGCCATTTCCACGATGCATCAAATACAGTCAAAATTTAGACCGCATCTCCCAGAACACGGTAGGGCACGATTTACGGGAATCCTGAAAAAACCAATTCATACGTTCATGACACAGACCCTGCTCCTCCCAAGCGATGGTGAGTAGTCAAGCATTGAACAGCCTGGCGAATTTTCTGACTCACCCCAAGAATAGCCCGCGGATTATCCTCGGCAATATAATCTTGGATATACTCAAACGCTCTTACCGCAGGAAAAGACCAACAAATGTTCACGAATTCGATTCTTTGTATTTATTGAACAATTTGTCCATTTTTGCATCGCTGACAAACTGGCCATTATTTACAGCTTTGATACCCTTCTGATTCTGTTCTATCTGTCAGGCTTTAACGTCAAGGTAATAATCCAATGCCTCGTTCATGAGAAAATTACCTAACCGTTTTCTCTGCACTGCCAACTTTTCCAATTTCTTAATTTTCATACTCCCAGAGCTAACCTATTCGCTCATGACGTGTGGAAGAGGGTGCATGAAATGCTGCGGCTATAAGAAAATTCAGAAAAATTTCAGAGGCTCAGAAGTCAGAGAAGACAGAGTTTAGTGTGAAAAAGAGGGAGATGCCACCACTCGAAAACTAATATTCCAACAATTGGATTTTGGGTGGAGGCTACCGCGAAAAGCACACCGCAAAAGATAAACCGTGCTGAAGAACGAGCTACCGCGCAACACGCGGCGACTTTTGGAATCCATTCTCTCACGCCCAAACCGTCCTTCTTTTTCTTCTGGATAAGGATATTCCTCATACAAACTTCTCGTCCAATCCCACACATTCCCGCTCATCTCTTCCACGCCAAACGGACTCGCCCCTCCTGGGAAGCAGCCAACAGCACTAGTAGCATGAATCCCGATCGCACTAAAATTGGCTTTATTCAAATCTTGTTCAAGTCCCCAGGGATACGTTTGGCCATCAGTCCCCCTTGCAGCTTTCTCCCATTCGGCTTCGCTAGGAAGCGTTATAACCCAGGGAACGCCACTTTCATCGCCCTTTCGGAGCAGAGTAGCCAAAGGCTCTGGTGTTTTTCCCCAATCACGCAATTGCTCGGTTAACCAATCACAATAGGCCAATGCCTCATACCACGACACATTGACCACGGGATGGTTAACAATTCCCTGAATACTCTTAGGTTTCGGTAAAGGAAATTTAGTCTCATCCACAAATGCATTGAACTGAGCAACCGTCACGGGATAACGTGAAATATAATATTGAGGAAGGGTCACCACGTGTCGGGGTTTTTCATCTTTATAACCTTCTTCGGAGCCCATAATAAACGGCCCTGCCGGTATCTCGACGAATCCCAGAAGTGATTGATTTGGAAGAAACCAGGCATCTGGACGAAACCGAGGATCATGTAATCGAGCCAATGTATCTCCAACCTGAGCGCGCAAAAAACCTGAGGCATTCACCTCCGGATTGCTTAACATTTTCTCAATTTTTTTTGCTTGTTCCTGTCTTATAATATTTTGAGGCTTGTCCAGCTCTAATAGGGCCGCTCCAGCCAACTCCAAACCTGCGAGCTGTTCTTCATCTTGTCCCTTTTGATTAGAAAGCCAATGTAAAAATTCCTCTGCGAACGGCTTGAAATCAATTTGGGCAAAACCATAGGTCAAGAGAAACACCTCCCGCCACCAAGGATCCGTCAGATGGCCCTGAAGATGGGTGTAGGCCTTATCTCGAAGCTTGGCAAGCCAACGAGCGACTAAGAATTCTTGAAAGGTCAGGTGAAGAAACTGGAAGACTTCGCCTTTTTCTTCTAGCAACCCACCTCTCCCTCTCACTGCTTCCAAAAACTGTATCAAATTTTCTTTGGAAAGTACCTGTAAGAGCACTTCTTGGACTTTCTCATGTGACGCGACCGCCCCTGCCTCTCCATTCTCATGCATGGCAAGTGCTAAACAGGCTAACCAATCCCGCTGGTCTTCCCATGCCCCCCCCCATTCAACCAGCTCTGTTCTGGACCGATCCTCAGGCAAATATTGAGCCTGCAAAATGGCTCTTACACAAGCTTCATATAGTTTGGCCCGCTCACGAGGTAACTCGGTATCGCCCCATTTCACACTGACAACCATTGTAACCATCAGGGGAGAATTAATAAGGGGAAGGTCACGGCGTCGGTTCCTAAAGCCATTGATCTCTTCGATGGCATTCGTTAATTCTTTCCTACGTGCGTCTGCATCTCTATCAAATAATTGAACACACCACTTTCGGACCAATGCTTCAATTTGGGAAGGATTTAATGGTTCCACATCCAATCGTACAAAATCATCACCGAAAACTGCATTGTCCTGATAGCCAATTTCCCGGGACGTAACCACAATCCGATTTCCAGGAAACGCGCGATTAACCAAATTTTCTACCTCTTGCCGAACATACCCGCGTTCTTCGCGGCTAACTACCTCATCTAGACCATCCAACATAATTAGGCACCCTTTTCCTAACAACAGTCTCTTGAAAAAATCTTTTGACTCTTCCAACAGCGGGTACTGCTCCTTAAGATACCATGGAATAAGACCAGCCAATGTTCCAACTGAGGGCCATTCCAATTTCCTATGTTTAGCCTGTTCACAAACTTGGGCATAACGTTTAAATGCTCGTAAGGGAATAACCATGGGGACGACGGAGGCCATTCCGGTGAGCCCAAGGGGTACTTCATTTTCCTCTCCAAGGGCATTGTTAGATAAAGTAAGGGCGAGATAGGCCAACAAAGTACTTTTGCCACTACCGGGACCGCCGATAATAGCCAACCTGTTATGAATACCCAAGATATTATTCAAAGAAACCTCAGGCCCCTTCATGTCTTCCGTTTCTATTATTTCCATATTATCAAGATCGCTCAGTGCTGCAGAGTCCTCTCTATCTTTGGAAAATCCTTCCACCTCTTTTTGAAAAAGTGGCTGAGCTTGGTTAAGACTCAAAGGGACAAACACCGATGTTAGCTTCTTCACGGGACGGTCGTGCGTACTAGTTAAACTTTCCAATCCGAATAACCTTGCATCTCTATAGTATGTCTTAATACACTCGAGGTATACCTGAAGGTATGTATTAAACTCTGCTTCGGTCAGTTCCGTTGCACCTGAACCTCCCAGATACAAGTTGTAAACATTTTTAGCAATGGCCACCCCTTTTTTCCCGGCAGAAGTTCCACCTTGTGTGGAGACCGCCCCAGAGCCTTTTACTACGACGTTACCTTCCTCATTGGTTACCAAAGATTTACGAGCGGCACAGAGGACTTCCTTCGGGGACAGTTCCGTCTCCAACAATTTTTTGAGCTCAGCTAGTTTTTGCTGAGCACCTTCTTCTGGATTAGGCTTTTTCTTCTTTGCCAAGATTCCCACCTGTTGAAAAATTGCCTCCAACATTACCACCAATCGCAATTCCGCCGGCCCCTGCAGCCACTGCACCTAGTCCTTGGGCAATCGCTCCAGATCCTTTCAACTTGACTTTATAGACAAGTCCAGACAAATGGCCTTCTTGTTTCAAGAGCACCAGCATATCCTTGACGAGCTGCTGAACCTTGGTATCCTGCATCGTTCCCGCTTTGACCAATTGCTCTTCAAGCACCAGATGTTTTCCATGAGATTCTGGTTCTTCTTCTACTTGCTGGATTGCCTTTTCCACTTTGGCTTGTGAGCCATACCTTTGAATGATCAACGTCTTCAATTCTTGATAGGAATCTTTGATTGCCTGGGTTGCGGTCTCTTTACCCACAGTAGTAACGCCCGTCGTAATCGCTGTCATTAATTGGGCTAAGAGTTCTTCCATAGTTCTGATCCTTTCTTCACTCGAGGCTCATTACTTCGAAAGCGGAGTGGGCGGTGCCCACCCTTCGAATGCCGGCACAGAGTCCATTGCACTCTCACTTGGTTCAAATGAACCCAGCCAGGTCCAATCCTATTACATTAGGCCTGGAAATGACAAAACAATATCTTTAGACCACTCAATACCTTCTATTGACATTTATTCTCGAAATGACAAATGGAGTAGAATAATAAGAAAGAAGTCGAAAAAACAACAGGAAGACGAAGGGAAGAGGTGGAAGAAAGCAGACTTTGAAGTGAGCAAAGAAAGGCTTGGGATGATCAAGTGCAAAACTAGGGTTTTTCCTTGAAATTTACTTCAAGGAAATATCGTACTTGTTGAGGGTGGCGACGGTCATGCGGTTGAGATTGGCCAGGGATTGGTTGTAGTCGAGGATGGCGCGGAGGGCGTTGACGCGGGCGATGGCTTCGTCACGTTGGAAGTCGAGGACTTGGCGGGTGGTGCTTAGGCCAAGGTTGAG
>JAJDBO010000033.1 GCA_029261305.1 Nitrospirales bacterium | reverse complement strand
ATCCCAATCTTCCTTAATCCAAGCCAACCTGACCGGGGCCAAGCTCTTGGACACATCACTCGTGGGAACCAACCTTCAAAGCTCATGCTTACACAATGTTACCAACCTTGCTGAAGGTCGCTTAGCAAAAGCCAAAACCCTAAGGCAAACCACCATGGATCCAACCTTACTCGAACAGATGACTATGAAATACCCAGCATTGTTTAAGGAATGAAATGCCGCATTAAGGCCGGCGAACAAGCTGGGTCAAGCCTTGATGACTACTAAGGTTGAACCGTTACAACCGTCCCGGGAAGGTCAGTTCGGCAATGCCGGATTTATCTAGGTGTCCTTTACCCAGTTGGGTAAGACATTGATATTGTTCGCAAGTGGCTTTGGCAACTGGCAATTCCACTCCGACTTCTTCTGCCAACGCTAAGGCAATACGGGAATCCTTCGCCGCATGTTCAGCAGAAAAATAGCATTCGTGATCACGGGCCTCCATATCAGCACCGTCAGTTTCCAACACACGCGAAGCCGCTCCAGTTTGAGAAAAAATTTCACGCAACATTCTGACATCAATACCAAGGGCAGCTCCTAAACCTAAGCCTTCCGCTAAAGCCACCGTGTTGGCATTCATCACCATATTCACCAAGGCCTTTACTTTTGAAGCGTCTCCCGAAGGTCCAATATATCGAAGCGCTACGCTCAACGATTCAAGAAGCGGTTGAATCTGCTCAAACACCTCTCGCTTCCCACCACATATCAGATATAACGTTCCCTCCCGAGCTTGCGTGATACTGCTGGCCATACAGGCTTCAAGTGCTTCCCCACCTCGACTAGAGACTAATCGCTCAACTTCAAGGTGAATGCCGGGTGACACCGTGGCACAATTGATGAAAATTCGACCTTGTGCATGTTGCAATAGACTAGACATTGCCTCTTCATTAAATATGGCTCTCATGGCAGAATCATCGTTCACCACAGTAAAAATAATATCCGCCCGTTCAGCAACACCGGCTGGGCTTGAACAGACCTCTCCCCCCAACTCCTGAGCCAAGAAATCAGCTTTGGCCCCATCGCTATCGTAGATCGCCACGAGGCTATGGCCTAAATCCTTAAGGCGCCTGGCCATATTGGCACCCATTTTTCCTACTCCAACAAACCCAATCCGAGAAACTGTTTTAGTCATAAATATTCATGGCCTTTCAGTACAGGGGTGAAAAATGATTGCCCTGCTATTTTGCGAAATCGACGCCATCAAAGCAATAGACCCAGTACCCTCTACCCCCAAGAATGTCCTAGATGTAGCAAGAAGCTGGTGAATCCGCCGATAACCGTCCTAACAGGATTAAGAATCCATTTCTCACTTAAGTTTACGGACCATTCTTCACTAAATGTCATGTGGAACCATTTCATCAACAGCGCAACCATCCAATATGGTCTAAGCTCGCTGATATTGTTGTTCTTATTTATTGCATTGCGAACAACCCTCGTCCAAATCGTGTTCAAAAATAATAGGCTTTCTGGAGAAGCCAGACGCCGCTGGATCCTTGCCATTCGCAATGGGCTCGTCGGCACGTTTATCATTGGATTGGTGTTTATTTGGGAATCCCAACTCAGCACATTTGCGGTCTCACTCGTCGCAGTCGCCTTGGCGTTGGTCCTCGCCACGAAAGAACTGATTGCCTGTATGAGTGGGTCGTTACTTCGTATGGTCACCAATACTTATGGACTGGGAGATCGCATCGAAATTGATGGGATTCGCGGAAATGTGGTGGACTATAATTTGCTGACCACAACACTCCTAGAGATTGGCCCTGGACAAACATCCCATCAATACACGGGAAGAGCCATGATTCTTCCGAACAGCCTCATGTTCACCAAACCATTAACAAATGAAACCTACTCGAAAAAGTATGTAGTACACGTCATCACCATCAAACTCACCACACAGGATAATTGGGAAAGAGCAGAAATTCTATTACTGACCATTGCCCATGAAGTTTGTACGCCCTACATACATGAAGCTCAACAACATATGAAGCGGCTTGAGGGAAAACATTGGCTTGATGCCCCATCGGTTGAACCTAGAGTCACCATTCAATTGCCTGAACCAGGGAAAATTACGTTACACCTTCGGGTCCCATCACCAGCACATCGGACATCTCGGACAGAACAATCGATCCTCAGGAAATTTGTGTCATATTTTTATGCCTCAGCTTCCCAGCAGCGAGAGCCTGATTACGCCAAAAGGACCCAGGACCCCGAACCCTCATTTCCATTGGCCTCGGGCTCATTCGTTAATGGACAGGTGTAAACACTGCGAAAACCTGAGCTAAAGATTCTTCGTCTCGGCACCGATTATTTTTCATACAGGCACATGCAGTTGGGACTCTAGACTCATGATCAACAGATCCCCCTCCCATTCAGATGACCTCACCGGCCATCGTGAGACCGAGAAACCCACTTGCTTCACAACAAAGCCTGATCCTTCCATGGAAACATTCTGAGCTGTCGATGATAGCCTCAGCCCATTGCAGAACTATTTCAATATGGATATCTGTGTTTAGGAAGAAAAAGGACTAGCAACCAATATGGATATTCTTATTGTCAGCATATTGATATTTTTTATTGTAGCAGGGGTTCTCGCCTTGACCCTCGGAGGTCGGGGGCAAACAAAGAAAGCCTCAACGACATCAGCACTGGCCTGCCCAACAGGGTTCTCCCCTTCACTAGCTTACAAGGAAAAATATGGTGACAATGGAATTGCCTATGATGAAAAGCAGAAAGCCATCTGCATTTTACAACCAGAAGGGCAACTCAGCCCAGTCATTTCTTATGAAAATATCTTGGCCGCTGCGGTATTCGAAGATGATATCCTCACGGCCAAATCCATACGAGCCGATGAAGCCGGCAAACAATTGCTTTCACAGCTTCTTATCGATGACCTAAAAGCCCTGTTTCAAGATAGAGCCGAACAAGGAGGCGAGGAAACAAAACCTTCCTCGGGAGGTACCTGTAGCCACATTGAACTCAGAATCCTCATGAACAATCCTGAGCAACCGGTACATCACATTCATTTTCTCAATATGGAAGCCAAAAAAGGTGGGGTCATCCACAACGAAGCCGTAGGGCATGTAAAAAATTGGCAAGATTTACTGAGCTATTTAATTCGACTTGCTGGAAAGCCTGTAGGTCAACCTACTCAGACGTCACAAACACCACACCCTCAACCATCACCAGAACCTGAACCAGCTACTTCCGTACAAGCATAGGTCAGAAAATAAAAGCCCCGTGAAAGTGATAACCTCCGCGGGGCTTGCGCCTAATTTTCTTAACCAACAATGCTCTGACTGCTACGTCACCAAGATTCTATGAAGCTGGCAATGCAAGTGGCATCGTGAGCTTAAACAACATTCCGTAACCATCCCTCTTGAAGGTTGACTGGACCCGACAAAAAAATGGACTTCTGAGCACTCGAAAATCCGCGCCAACTAATCCATACGTTCCACCACCGGAATATTCGCGGTCGACTATTTCCTCTCGTACGAATCCACCACCTTGATCAGTTCGAAGTTTGGTTTGAACATCAACCGACTCCCAAGCACTTCCCACTCCAAAAAACGAAGAGTAGAAGGGATTTAAGACCCAACCGACGCGAACCTCTACATTCGACGATTGGTAAGAAAACCGATTCTGGCGATCAAGAACAGCTCCCGCACCACCACTTGTGGGAATTCCGACAGGTTCACGATCTATGTCAGTTCTGGGAATCCAGGCCAATCCCCAATTAAATCCCAAGAAAATTGGAAACCCAGGTGCGTACATAACATGACTTCCGCCCAACCCAATGAAAGGGACGGTCCTACTAAATTCAGTCTGTTCGCTATTATTACCGCCGAAAATACTTCTACCTAAATGACTAATCCTCACCATTCCACTCTCGACCTCTCATTGATCCACCCCCCTCTTTTGGGGAATTGTGGAACGCCATCGTTTCGGTGTTCAATAAGCCCTTTATGTTTTGTTACGAATGATCACTTTTCATTTCTAGATGTTTGTATGAAAAACTTAAACAATGCCGGCGCTGCTCTTATTAGCATTCTCATATTGAGTGCAGCATTAATTTGGATCAATTTGATCTCCCCACCACCGCTCATTTCACATCCATCAGCGTTACGAGCCGGTGATATCGAAACGGTTCGACCATTAGTGTTGGCCGGGGTGGACATTAATCATCCAAATTCAAAGGGGGTCACCCCATTACATGTGGTGGCACAAGAAGGCCATGTGTCGTTGGCTCAATTGCTCCTACAGAACGGCGCGAATCTTCATGCGCGATATGACGACCTCTGGACTCCCATCCATCTTGCCGCACAAAACGGCCATTTAGAAATGACGGCACTACTCATAAACTATGGCTCATCTGTGATTGGTCCGAAGGAAGATTTCACGCCGTTACACTTTGCCGCACAGGAAGGCTATATCGACATTGCCCAACTCCTCCTCACCCACGGAGCTGATGTAAGGGCCACGTATGAAAATAGCTGGACCCCTCTTCACCTGGCGGCACAAGAAGGCCATACCTCCATGGTGTCTTTGTTGGTTGAACATGGGGCACCGATCAATGCGACAAATGCTCAAGGTTTCACACCACTACACTCAGCGACATTTCTGGGACGCCTCCACACTGTCAGAACCTTGCTTGCTACTGGAGCAACCGTGGGGCTCAAAGACCATGAAGGGCAAACTCCCCACCAACTGGCACTCGCCAGTGGGTTTCAAGATATCGCGCGACTATTATTTGAATTTGAACGAACGGGAGAATTTCCGGAGGAGTTCAAGGTTGACTCTGGAAAAGAAAACGGGAGACCTCTATCTCCTTCGGGCCCAACCAACCAGGACACCATGCCCTCGATTGATACTTTTCCTGACAATGGCTCTTGGGGTCAGGCGTAGTGAAACAAAGGAAACTGAGGAATTCAAAAAGAAAGGAAGGGAAATCTCAAGATCTCTCACTCAAGATTTCCCCTCGCTTTATATACTGTTTCTATTGACGACGATTAATTTGTTCTACCATTTGCGCCACCAACCGATTAAAAGCATGGTGCAAAACTTTTCCAGCATTTTCTTGTTTCACCTTAATCTCTTGGCCCTGCCCCACGGAACCCCAAGGAGTACTCACCCCACCGCCGCCAACTTCAAATTCCTCATTATGAGCCACGGTTTTTGAAGCCACGATGGCACGAGTTTCCACATCAATCAGCCGTCCAGACACTTGAAGATCATACACGATATTGCCACCACCCGTATTAACACCAAACCCCATGGTGTTAAAGGTACGAGAACCTTCGCCTTTGACTTCGCGATAACTATTCACACCGCCGACAAACACGTATTGAGCGCCCAAGTGCTGACCAATCGACGCCGCACTGGAATCATTCACCCTCCCCGACGAAGCATACTCAATCTCACTGGACACAGCGCCGAGGTCTCCACCTTCCGCAGCTTCAAGGGGTTGAAAACCTGCCTCAAGAAGATACTCAGGTAAAATCCCTGTGGAGGCATCTCCAAGATAAGAATAAGACGAAAGGGTCTTATTCACAAAGGGAACAACCGCCACGCGTGCCCCTTGAAATTTGCTCCCCACCTGCGGAACCATCCTAGCCTGAATACTCGTTTCCTTATACCCTGGTTCGGATGAAGGCACAGCTTGCATACATCCTGATAGCAACAGCATCATTCCCGAAATGAGGATGACCAACATCATGTTGATGACCTTCCGTGGACTACACATTGAATCCTCCTTAAATATTTCCACCTAGATATATTCCCTTCTTACACATTGCGGAGTGTACGAAAATCGTTGTCTTATGTAAAGAAAATTTCTGTAGAGTGACACAAAACAAAAACGCGAAAAGACTCTTCATTATTGGGTCTTATGATCGGGTGGGTGCCTAACTTTTGAAGCATAGGTCCCAGTCCTGCTTTCAAAACCACGAAGCTCTGGAATATGTCGGACCACTTCCCATTGACCGCCACGGCCATTCCACCGAAACACCGTGTGAACCCGAGAAGGACCTTTGGGGAATGGGCTGGCTGCAGGATATAATTTTTGAGTTTGCCTCGAATTCTTGGGATTCGATACCTTTCTCTTTTTTCCTTCCCCAAAAAACCCAGTGCCAATTTCGCGGTCAAATTCTACAACGATTTGATATTCAGCCTTCGTTCCATTTCCGGCTTCTCCTGGCCCAAATTGAGAATCCACAAATCCGTGTGTTTTAGCGACTTGCTTCGCCACATGATAGCTCTTTACCCAATCTTCATAGGTCGTAAACCGAGCCGATCGGTTTTCCGGTCGCCAAACATCATCAGGAGCAAGACCTTCGGTAATACGCCGCTGCAATGCTGCATCCGAGACACTGGGACCATACCGATCCAAATTATGAACCTTCGGGCCAGATTGCTTTTCTATCTCTATGGCTTCTATCGCCGCTTTAATTTCTTCGTCCGGACTCGATGCAAGGCGTTCGAGTTGGCCAGCATCTTGAACCTTAGCGAAAAGCGCTTCGCGGATCGCTGAATCTGAAATCTTCTCGTTCAAACGCGCAAGAACATTAGATTTATCGCCAACAGCTTTTTCCGGAACTGTCAACCCAATTGGTTCTTGCGAAGAAGGTAAATCTGGTGTGGGCTGAATTGGATTCGGCTGAGATGGCGGTGTGGGAACTGGAAGGATTCCACCAAACAAACTTTTCGGTTTTTTCTGAGGCTTTTTAGAACTTGGGGCCTCTGGCTGAGGTAGCACTCGCGTAGTGGCTGACTTGACTCCCTCAGAATCTATCACTTGATCCGGCACCTTGAGCGCTACTGCGCCACTCGAAAACGGAATCTTTAATACAAAGTCCTTGGCATTAGTGGGAACCAAAAATGCCACATCTCCCCGTACCACCTGGTCTCGCCAAATTTCGCTCAACCCTAATGGGCGACGCAATTGATTCCCAATATTAGCCGGCTTGTAAAATTGACCGTTCCCCGCGTGGAGTTCCAAAGCCTTTAGGGGATCGAAAGACAAAGAGGCCATGGGGTCATTGACCGTCAACTGCAATCCGATATCCAACACGACATATCGCTTCCCTGATTGAGGGCTCGCCACATTCGACTCAGCCTCTGACTGAAATAATCGTAGACTCACTGAACGTCCTGCATTCGGTTTTCCAACAACCTTTAATTCTGGACCAGCAACCCCTGGAGTCAAATCCAACGACAACGCCCCCTTTTTTGAGAAATGAACAAATGTAAGATTCCCAGTTAATTCGGGGACCAAAAACACCATGGTTTTGGCGGTTGGTTCTTGCGGAAAATACGTTTCAACCTGGTCTTTAGGATTTTGAGGAGCATTGAGAGGGCGATACACATATCCGCCATCTTCCACGAGCACCGTAAGGCTTGGGAGGTTCGTTTCCAGAGGCTCTAACTCTAGCAGGCTCGTAAAAAGAAAATTGACCGTGGCATAACGCCATCCATCCGGTGCCTTTTCGTTTTTGTGTGTAGAGGCGAAATCAACTCGCTCCACAGCTACTTCCACCTCACCTTTGCTCACAGGTCCGGCCAGAAAACTTGAAGGAGACTTGATTGGGTCCCCAATCAAATTAATATTCATGGGCCCCATGTTGGATAAATGCTGAAGGTTGGCTTGCTCTAACGGTTCCGCCGGAACAACAAAGACCATTTCAATGGGCAATTCTTCACCAGGTTCTAAAATCAGCGGTCCCCAAAACGGATCGGCTGTATCTTCACTGATAGGATCCAAGGTCACTTTCATCTCACTTCCAACTCTTAAAGTAAACGCCTTTTGGACCGGAGGAACACTCGCTCCTTTTTCTGCGTTTTTATTAATAAGTGCACCCCGTATCACTAGGAACACTTTTCCCTCAGGAGCCGGATCACCCAGTTTTCTAAATCGCCTACTGTAAGAATGCACCACAAGACGGATAGCCCGATTCTCCCCCACCTTCTCCACTTCTATAGGACCAGTTTCAAGCAAAGAAGTATCGTTCGCTGCTCCGGGAGAAGAAGGCAAAAATACTAACAGCGCGAGAACCATTAGCGAAAATAAAACACGAGATCTCATCAGTGTCCTATTTCTTGTGTTCAAATTTTCTCTCCATATCCCAATGCGTTTAGGGAATGCCCAACTGATTTCGGATCGCACCCGTTAACCGACCGACTTCCGCCGCAGCTTGATTGATTTGGTTCACGGCTTGTTCGACGCTACTCCCTTGTGGGCCTTTAGCACCCTGTCCACTTTGACCAGCCAGTTGGCCGGTTGTCTGAGCTGCATTTCGCGCGGTATCCAATGCCGTCTGCGTACTGTTTCTGGCTTGGTCTACCGCCTGCCTCAATTTGTCGGCATTACTTAAGCCACCAGGGTGGGGTGGTCCCCCAGGCACTTTGGGCAATGGTGGAGGTAATCCTGGCGGTGGTGTTGACGTAGGTAATTGCGGCCCTGACGGCAAAGAGGGCAACGGCTGTGGTGGCCCCGGCGGTGGTGTTGGCGTAGGTAATTGCGGCCCTGACGGCAAAGAGGGCAACGGCTGTGGTGGCCCCGGCGGAGGTGTGGGCGTGGGCAATTGCGGCCCCGACGGTGAAGAGGGCAATGGTCGTGGTGGCCCCGGCGGTGGCGTGGGGGTAGGTAATTGCGGCCCTGACGGCGAAGAGGGCAATGGCCGTGGTGTTCCAGGTGGCGGCGTAGTTGTGGGTAATGACGGACCAGTGGGTGCGGGCTCGGGCGGTGTTGGTCGTCCCGGTTGCGGTGTAGGCTCAATAGTATTTGGAGTCCTCGGAGGTAACTCCGTCGCAGGTCTTCCCGGGACTTCAGCTCTTGGCCTGCCTGGCACTTCGGTTCCCGGTCTACCTGGCACTTCGGTCCCTGGTCTACCTGGCACCTCGGTCCCTGGTCTACCTGGCACTTCGGTTCCCGGTCTACCTGGCACTTCAGTTCCTGGCCTACCCGGCACTTCTGTTCCTGGTCTTCCCGGCACTTCGGTGCCTGGTCTACCTGGCACTTCGGTGCCTGGCCTACCCGGCGCTTCCGTTCCTGGTCTACCTGGCACTTCGGTGCCTGGCCTACCCGGCACTTCGGTGCCTGGCCTTCCCGGCACTTCGGTGCCTGGTCTACCTGGCACTTCGGTGCCTGGCCTTCCCGGCACTTCCGTTCCAGGTCTGCCAGGTAGTTCGCCACCTGGCCTTGGCGGCGGCTCGACCACTGGCCTTGGCGGTAAGTTTGTTGGTGGTCTTCCAGGTAACGTCCCAGGTGGTCGAGATCCAATTGGCGGTAACGGTTCTGGTCCTGGTTTGGGCGATCGTAACCCTCTTAGTCCTTTAATTCCTTTTGCCGCACCACCCATGACCATTCCAATAACCATACACCCACCAAAATCAGTTACAGCTCGTCCTGCACGACCGCCAAGGCTTTCATTTGATCCAAATGATCCGCTGGTTTTCCCTCGGGCTCCGCCCAGAGACCCTCCTACTTGCCCCATGGCCATTACGACACCGCACAAGACACTGTTAAATTTCAGCAGTGACCATCCATGCTTGACCATGGCAAAAGTCCCCGCAGCTCCTGCAACCATTCCAACTCCAACACAGACGGCCACCTCTCCCCAATCAATATCCTCACCACTATTCCTTTTAATAAACGATTGAATTAAGACACAGACCGCCCCACTTAATGCCCCAGACATGGCTGAATTTATAATGTATTCCGTCATATCTTGGCCTTCACCGAGGCCTCCCATTCCCAAGGTTTCTCCTGTCACTGGATGAATCCGCCACCATGCGAATGTAGGTTTCTCATCGACCATCACAGTGGCCACCGGGGCGAGCACCACAAAGCCCGCTTTTAAATCCCGCATCATGGCGTTTTTGATCCGTTCATCAATGGCAAGCTTAGACAGGGCAGCCGTGTTGGAAGGTGTGATCATGTTAAGGGAGACGCCCGTCTTGATCGCCTTGGCGAGGACAGAATGTGTATTTGTCGTCTCGCCTCCCCCCATCAAAAGATATTCAAGCAAGGTATCAAGCACTCCCTGCTGAAGACGCAAACGAAAGGACTGATCCGGGGCAGCAGTGACGGGCGACAACGCCACGGCCTCTATGTGGTTAAACATAATGTCAAAACGTTCTTGCAGAGACAGACTCTCATCTTTTTGAAATTGCAAATTTTTATGAAACGCTACGACCTGTGGCTCTGCAGGAAAGGCCAGCATCCCGGGGAATCTATCAAAGGTATTCATTTCCATGATTTGGCTGCGGAAAGCCAAAAACTTCAGGATGTCAAACGGATACTGGGTGATCTTTTTCTCAATGATTTGTCGTGCATTTGATACTGATTTGCCATATTGACTGGCTAACACCAAATACGACGCGCGTTTGTTGTCTATTTGGTTTTCCATCACCCGGTGATCCAAATATTCGCCAGTCACCCGGCTACCAGTTGCTAACATATCAATTCGACTTAACAATTGGAGGCGCAGATTAAAGTCCGCCGTGTCATCCGTATCGCCCTCTTTTGAAACCCTCTGTGCCAGTTCACGCTCCAACTTTCGTGATGTGCCATCTGGTCGAATCAGATCAATGGTCATCCACATCCGGTTGAGATGAGGGGTAGTTTTCACTGTGTTCTTAGCGGTTGATTGGTCTCCGAAAAGATTTCCTAACACACCTCCAACTTTTCCGAATCCTTTCCCAATAGACTTTTTAGCCTTGCTCGCATTTCGAACTCGTTGATCGGTTGAGACAAGGTCCCCTTCTAGATTGAACGGATTACCTTGGATGGTGTGGCCATTCACGTTGAGGACCGGCCAGACGACGTCAAATGTATGAAGAACTTTTTTATCCGAAAAGGCCACCGTTGGGCTTCCAGATGTTTCGGGAACGGTGGTGTAGTTGATGTCATTTACTGCCTTGGCAAGGCCTGCAGTATAATCAAGCACCTGCTTCGTCTGTTTTTTTCCCTTCTTATCCTGCTCAATAAACACCGAAAACTTGAGCTGATACGCATCTTTATCCGTGGATAAACTCTCACGCACTCGAACCGGTTCTTCTAAGCGAGCGCCAACCTTCAGGTTGGGAGAACTCGGGTCGAGATCTATCCATTTCCCATCTTTTTTCACCTGAACCCAACAGTGTTTTTTTATTTTTTCCAACAATCCAACATCGGCTGACTTCGAATTTTGAGGTATTCGAGCCTTAGCATTTGTCAGTTGTTCCGTCAGCATCCGATAGTTCGAATCAAGCCCCAGCAACAGCTCTGCTTCAAAAACTGTAAAGATAGACTGTTGAATCGCATGCATGCCTTTATAGGTTTCGTCTCCAATGTACGCCCTGTTCCATGATTCAAATTTTTCGTCTTTTCTGGGGATTGGATCAAAAGGACTTGATACGGCCGTGTGATTCAATAACTCCTGCGCTTGAGCATCAGTCAAATCGGCTTCCGCATATCGCACGGTAAAACCCTGCGCACGCAACAGGGCAGCCAGTAGCATGCTTTGGTCGTAGGCATTCCCAGCCTTTGACATCAAGGTGCCTTCGGCAAGTCGTAAGGCTCCTTGGTACGGTTCATAAGAAATTTTGTTACGAACAAAGAAAAAGAGATCTTCAATGTTTGATCCAATGGTGTTGGCCATAGCCTCTGGATTGAAGTTGGTCGTATCCGTGGAAGCCTTTCTCCTTTTTAATTGTCGAAAAAGAACCGCAAGCTCTTCTCGGGCTTCCTCATAGGCTAGGGACCGAGAGGACCCACTCTCTGGCGCCAGGGTCGGCTGGCTAAAAACCAGTTGAGGGACAATGAGGTTAAAAACTAGACAATAGACAACGCTATAGATGAGCCAAGGAGAAGGGTACCGGTGAGTTTTCATCCGTGAATTTCTCAGGTAAGTGGAAAGAACAAAATTTCTTCAGGAATCATATCGTTTAAAGAAAAAAACACAAGGACATTTTTCTTTGGAGAGCCCCCTCCCCCCACCAGCATACTGTAATAACAGCCCTTCGGATTAGACTATATCCTAAACGGAGGATTTGGATTGACCAACAAAAGCTCGAAAAATGAAATTTCTCGAAGAAAGTTTTTGGCCGGCACCCTTAAGACCCTCAGCCTCGCAACATTCTCTTTTCCAAGATTCAGCAATGCTCAGCTCTTTATGGGCAATTTCTTTGGGGGTAGAGGACAGGAGACATCGCCAATTACTCTTAACGAGGATTTCTATGTCACCTCATATGACCTTACGCCCCCACTCGACCTCGACCAGTGGGCTCTGAATATTGCCGGCACGGTCAAACATCCCCTCACCCTCACTTTCGAAGATCTTTTGAAACGTCCGCAGACGAAAATGATCTCCACGTTGGAATGTATTGGCAACACTGTCGGAGGGTATTCTATTGGCACTGCAGAATGGGAGGGAGTGAAGATCAACCATCTATTAGAAGAAGCAGGCTTTGATCCCACGGCCTTCGACCTTGTGCTTCGAGGCGCAGACGATTATTCAGACAGTTTCCCCTTATCTCGTGCCCTAGAAGAAGATGTTGTGCTCGCCACAAAAATGAATGGGGTTCCCCTACCACCAGACCACGGCTTCCCTGCCCGTGTGATCGTTCCAGGCATTTACGGCATGAAAAATGTGAAGTGGCTGACGAGTCTAGAGCTGGTGAGGCATGACTACAAAGGACATTGGCAACAACAAAGTTGGTCGGATACTGCGTTGATCAAGTTGTCATCACGAATTGATCTGCCGGGTGACCGTGAGTTGATTACGGCCCCACGCTATACCATGAAGGGCATTGCCTTTAATGGACGCCAGAGGATTCACAAAGTGGAAGTGAGTTTAGATGCAGGAAAGACCTGGGAGGATGCCACATTACAGCCCAAGTTATCGGCCCACACTTGGACGCCATGGAATTATGAATGGAAGGCACCCAAATCCGGGGAATACAGCGTCATGGCCAGAGCCACGAATGAACAAGGTTTGGTGCAAACCCTCACCACGAAACCTTCCTCAACTGAGGTCATGGAGATTCATGCCATTACCGTTGAGGCGAGAATATAAATGAGAAGCACTCCAAGGAAAATAAGGAAATAGGAGGAAGATTTTGTTATTTAAACTTAGCAAGGGCTAATGGTTTTGGATTGAGGGCCCCTGCAGGTCACGCATGATCTGAGAAAAAATGTATATTGTGTAGACAGTGTCAAAAGCCTGGTTGGTTAAATGTGAGGCCTTATCACCCTCACGGAAAACCTTATTTTCTTCCCAATTGGGATAGTGCCGCTGAAAGTCTTTATGAAAATCTATCAGTTGAATGGAAGACCGCCATTGTGATTCCATCACAGTTTTTTTGATCAATGTGCTGACATCGTTTTGATATAGATGAGACGGACTTTCGGGAAAGACATGGTTTCGATGTGGATGGGTCACAAAGAATAAGGTTTGCATTCCATCATCAGAAAACACTTCGTCTATATAGCCAAGAAGATTCGAAATAAAAATGGATTCTTCATCATGAGTGAGATCTCCTTCAAGAAACTTTTTCCTAAAACTCCAGGCACAATGCTGTGGAAGTTTTATTCGATTCCGCGTTGAGAACCCATATTTAATTCTATCCATATACTTGAAAATTCCTAATTTATCAGCAGACCAAATTTTCGAATGCTCAAAAAATTCGACAAGAGAATATGTTTCCGAGGAACCGATAGGCTCGGGCGTTATAGCTATTAATTTATTTTGTGTATTCAGGCTCCTTCGAGGCTGGTATCGACATATTTCATCTCCCAGATCAGTTTGATCAACGACAGCAATAACTTTGTTCGGATTGATTTGAAAGTCCTCTCTAAGAATTCTAAGTTGCATAGTCATAGGACTTGGGGCATAAGAGGATACACCAGCTACAACCAAGCCCATTGATAGATCAACAGCGAGAGATGAAAGGTATTGGAATGTCTGAGGTGAGTCTACGAACTGTTCTGCCCATGAATCTCCCTGAATCAGAATGTTTGTTTTTTGCTCACTGGAATAATTTCGGACTATCGTATACAAGGCATTTCTTGGATTCTCGTTTAATTTCCACCTACCAGGACTTGGATCCCGCAAATGGTGTAGCTGGTCCTTATAGGTTCGATAAAACTCAATCGCCTGCATGTTGGGATAACGTTTTGCTTGGGCTCGTGCAAGAAATTCAAAGGTTATGACTAGCAGGACAATAAGGGTTCCCAGAGTAACCAAAAAGAGAAAAATATTTTTGGACGTTTCTGTTCTCATCGAAAGACCGAATATGCGTCAATCGCAATACAAAATAACATGGGCCATACGACGGCTCCGAGGGTATCAGTGCGGTACGGCCACGACCATGGAGCAACTATGGAAGAGGGATAGCTGACGAAGTCGCGACGGAAACAAGTGGGCCGGGATACACACCCAGGAATACGACACCAGCGACGGCAAGGGCGAGGACCACTGTGGCGGTTGGCGACAGAGCAAGACGGGTTTCGATTTCTTGTTCGGATGAGGGTTCACGCATATACATGACCATGACCACGCGGAGATAGTAAAACGCGGAGACGGCGGCGAAGACTAACCCTACGACAGCCAGCCAAGTGAGCCCGGCATTGACTGCAGCCATGAAGAGATAAAATTTTCCGATGAATCCTGCAGTAGGCGGGATACCAGCGAGTGAGACCATGAACAGCATCATCAGAAAGGCTGCGCCTTTGTGACGTTTGGCAAGACCGGTGAAGTCGTCAAGCTCTTCGCCCTCCAATCCGCCTCGACGTAGGATAGCCACAATCGCAAATGCACCCATGGTCATGAATGAGTAGATCGCAAGATACAACATGATACTGGCCACACCACCAGAGGCGACGCCGGCTTCAGTGCCCATCCACCCTGCCACGACCACACCAATTAATGCATAGCCTGCATGGGCGATACTCGAATATGCCAACATCCGCTTGATGTTGGTCTGCACGATGGCCACGATATTCCCCAAAATGAGCGTGAGGATACACATCCCTAAAATCAATCCGCTCCAATTTGGTTTTACCCCACCAAAGCCTTCGAGCAGCACGCGAAGGAATGCGGCAAAGCTTGCAGCTTTTGACGCCACGGCCATAAACGCCGTTACGGTGGTAGGTGCGCCTTGATACACATCCGGTGTCCACATATGAAACGGCACTGCAGCGACTTTAAATCCAAATCCAACAATAAGCAGCATCATGGCGATGAGTACCAATGGATCGTCAAGACCACGTGCATTCACAGCCGCGGCGATTTCTACGAGTTGCGTGCTACCAGCGGCTCCAAAAATAAGTGAGATGCCGTACAACAACAGCCCCGAAGAAAATGCTCCCAAGATAAAGTACTTAGCCGAGGACTCAATGGACTTGGCTTCAAACCGTTTAAAACCACACATGATATAAAGGGAGATCGACATGAGTTCGATACCCAAATAGATGACCAACAGATCCGAACCCGAGACCATGATCATCATGCCCGTGAGGGACAGCATGATGAACCCGTAAAACTCTGCAAGGTCGATCCGTTCTTCTTTCAAATATCCAATCGATAAGAGAATGGTCATGCCGCTAACCACGTAGAGAAGCAATTTCCAGAAGGAGGCATAGGAATCGACAACGACCAAATTGCTAAACGCAAAGGTCTTCTCGCCCATTCCCGCTGCGGTGATAAAAAAGCAGACCACCAACGTTCCCACACACATCCAGGCCAGAAAGTCTTTTTTGGATGCAGGCATGACAGGATCCAGAACGAACAACACGCATGCTGCCAACACCACAAGGCATTCGGGTAAAATCGTTATGAGATCGGCTAAAGGAATGCTCATTGCGGCATCGCCTCCCGATCAGAGGCCGAAAGGTCACTCAGGGCCAACGTTGCTGGAATGATCGGTTCTGGATTCTCCACGGTCATGACTTTCACTTCTTGTTGGATCAAATTATCAACGCTGGCATGCATGACATCCAACAACGGCTTAGGATACAACCCAATCCAAAATACAAAAAATACCAGAGGCACCAGCATGGCCCATTCACGAGGATTTAAATCATGCAGTTTCGAAACCATGCTCTGAGATGGAACTCCATATATGACCCGTTGCAACATCCAAAGGATATACGCCGCCGCAAGGATCACGCCAAGTGCCGCTAGGGTTGCCGCCAACTTGCTCCACATGAATGTTCCGACCAGCACAAAAAATTCGCCGACGAAACTATTCATTCCCGGCAAGCCGACAGAAGACAGCGCGAAGATCACTAAAAATGTCGCGTAGCAGGGCATAGGTTTGGCGAGGCCAGAGTTATCATCAATCTCTCGGCTATGCGTCCGTTCATAAATGATCCCGACACATAAAAACAGTCCGCCGGTGGTAATGCCATGATTGACCATCTGTAAAATCGCGCCCTCAATCCCTTGCGCATTCATGGCAAAGATCCCAAGCGTCACAAACCCCATATGACTCACACTGGAATACGCAATGAGCTTTTTCAGATCAGACTGCGCAAAGGCCATGTACGCCCCATAGATTATCGCAATCACCGACAAGGTCATAATAATCGGGGTGAAGGAGAGCGAGGCATCAGGCAGCATGGGCAAGGAAAACCGAAGAAACCCATACGTTCCCATTTTGAGCAATACACTCGCCAAAATAACACTGCCAGCGGTCGGCGCTTCCACGTGAGCGTCCGGCAACCATGTATGGAACGGAAACATCGGCACCTTAACGGCAAACGCGGCAAAGAACGCCCAAAATAACCAGGCCTGTAATGTCGGTGAATACGCCGATTGACTGAGCGTCAAGATATCAAACGTATTTTCCCCGGAGCTGAAAAAGAGCACGATGATGGCCACCAAGAGCAACACGCTCCCGGCCAACGTATAGAGGAAAAACTTGATCGCGGCATAGACACGATTTGCCCCACCCCAAATCCCAATCAACAGGTACATGGGAATAAGCATGGTTTCCCAGAACACGTAAAACAGCACAAAATCGAGGGACACAAACACCCCAACCGTGGCGGTCTCCATCACGAGCAGGCTGATCATGAATTCACGCACACGCGTATCAATCGATGTCCAAGAAACGAGAACGCACAGAGGGGTCAGAAAGGTGGTGAGCAGGACAAGCGGTAAACTTATACCGTCTATGCCCACCGCATAATGAATGGATGGGGAAGCAATCCATTGATGTTTCTCGACAAACTGCATGGCTGCCGTCGTTTCATTGAACATCACCCACAACGGCAGTGAGGCCAGAAGCACCACACACGAAGCCGCCAAGCCAATCCATTTGGCCCTCTCTTCTTTGGCCAATAGAATAGCTGCCACTCCTAAGAGGGGGAGAAAGACGACTAAGGTGATCCAGGGAAATCCGCCGGACGAAACAGTCATGTCAGTGATAACACTCCACAGATAATTTCTTCATCATGATTTTTTCACAAAGGGGCGAGGAAACAGCCCTCACGTCAATAGCACATCTAAAAGAACACATAGGCCGTGAGGATCAACACCGCCCCGACCGTCATGCCCAATGCGTAATTTTGGGTCTCACCCGTTTGGATGAACCGTGCCATCCATCCCCACCATGCAAATCCACGAGCCACACCATTCACCGCGTTATCGATGATGGCGACATCAATCTTCTTCCACATTTGATCCGCAATTTTAAATGTCGGATTCACAAAAATTTTATCGTAGGCCTCGTCCACGTACCACTTGTTGAGTGAACATTGATACAGAGTTTGCCATTGAGTCAGTAGCCGATCGGGAATGCCAGGCGACTTCACATAGAAGAGATACGCCACGCCAATGCCAATCAATCCAGCGAGCGTGGCCATGATCATGATGCCCATGGCGGCTGGTCCATGATGTCCAGCTCCTTCGCTTCCTGGAAACGCATGTTGAAGAAATTCAGGGATGCCAATATACCCCGTGACGATGCTCAACACCGCCAACACCAACAAGGGAACCGTGACCACCTTGCCTGGTTCATGTACGTGATCGGCATGAGAGGGGTCAACGCGCGACTCGCCCCAGAACGTCACAAAGACTAACCGGAAACTGTAGAACGCCGTCATTCCCGCAGTCAGAACGCCTAATACCGTGAGCACTTGGCCCAAGGCACCCGCGTTCCAGGCTGACAAGAGCAAGGCATCCTTGCTGAAAAATCCCGCCGTCAAGGGAAATCCTGCTAAAGCCAATGACCCGATCATAAAGGTCCAATAGGTGATCGGCAGTTTATCTTTGAGGCCTCCCATGCGGCGCATATCCTGCTCATGATGCACGGCCAAAATCACCGAGCCACAGCCCAAGAACAACAAGGCTTTGAACGCGCCATGCGTGAGCAAGTGATAAATGCCTGAGACATATCCGCCTAAACCGCAGGCCATCATCATGTACCCAAGTTGACTCAAGGTGGAATAGGCTACGACCCGCTTAATGTCTGTTTGCGTTAAGGCAATCGTGGCTCCAACAATCATGGTTAACCCACCGACTACGGCAACCACATCCATGGCCACGGGAGACAAATTGTACAGCGGCGCAAACCTGGCCACCATAAACACCCCAGCCGTCACCATCGTCGCCGCATGAATGAGTGCGGAAATCGGTGTCGGCCCTTCCATGGCATCGGGCAACCATACGTGCAGAGGAACTTGCGCTGACTTTCCAACGGCTCCAACAAACAGCAGCAAGCAGATCAAGGTCATCGCCGACACTTCCCAACCGCCGCCCATCGCACCTAACAAATCAACCGTCGCTCCGGCCTGTGCCGCAGCCCCGGACAACACCGGTTGGTATTGAAGCGTGCCAAACACCACGAACACCAACAAGATACCGAGCATAAATCCAAAGTCACCAACACGATTTACTAGAAATGCTTTCGTGGCAGCTGCACGCGCGGAGGCTCGCTCATACCAATGACCGATGAGCAGGTAGGAGCACAGACCGACCGCTTCCCAAAACACAAACAGCTGAAGGAAGTTGTCGGACATCACGAGCATGAGCATCGAAAACGTGAAGAGCGCGATGTTACTAAAGAACCGGGCGTAGCCTGGTTCGCCACGCATGTAGCCCATCGTATAAATATGGACGAGTCCACTGACGATGGTCACCAGCATTAACATTGCGGCAGTGAGTTGATCGACATACAACCCAATTCGAATAGTCAGATCGCCTGAAGACGCCCAGGTATAGAGGGGAATTTCCAACACCTGGCCACTGGCCACCTCGGACAAGGCCAGCAACGACAAGGCAAAGGAGATCCATACCGCCGGCACGGCAATGAAATGCGCACGATCCTTAATGCGGTGCCCAAACAGCCCAATGACGATAAAGGCCACGAGTGGGAGGAGTGGAATGAGGGCGTAGAGCATCAACCTACCATTTCAACAAACTGAAATCATCGACATTGATACTCTCATGGTGCCGATACAACGCAATAATAATCGCCAACCCTACGGCCACTTCAGCAGCGGCCACGGTCAACGCAAAAAAGACAAACACCTGCCCCGCGAGGTTCCCCAAATACGAGGAGAACGCTACGAAGTTGATATTGGTGGCATTGAGCATCAGCTCAATCGATAAGAGGATGATGATAATGTTCCGACGGACGAGCACCCCAACCAGCCCGATGAGAAACACCAATCCGCTCAACGCTAAGTAATATTCGACAGGAACATCCATCAGGACTTCGGCTCCATAATTCCCTTTTTCGTGAGGATCACCGCCCCGACCATCGCCACTAACAAAATCAACGAGGCAATTTCAAAAGGGAAGAGATAGGTGGAATATAATAGTTCACCGATCGATTCCGTGTTCCCTACTGATGCTCCAGCCTGGGCAGGTGACGGTGCATTTGGAGAAGCAATAAAAAAACCTCGGCTGATGCCCAACAACCCAGTTTCGGCCAACAGCACAAAACCCAAAAACATGGCGACCACACCCTGCTTATTGAATTGCTCTTCACGTTTAATATTGAGCAGCATCACGACAAAGAGGTACAGCACGAGAATCGCCCCGGCGTACACGATAATTTGAATGGCGGCCAAAAACTCGGCATGCAGAGTAACGTACAAACCCGCGACATGAAAAAACATGACCAGGAGGGACAACGCACTATGGATGGGATTTCGAAGTGCGACGACCAACGTCGCCGTCAAAACAATCACTCCAGCGAAATAGAAAAAAATTACAGTTCCCAACGGATCGTCCTCTTACATGAGTCACCCATTCAATTCCCTTCAATGCCATGCGCATGACCAAAGGGAAACAGAGTGATGTTAATCAGAATTCTTTCTCGGGAATATCTTTGAACGACACGTTGAAATACGCAACGTTCGGATGCTGAAATTCCAACCGTTTTTCTTTGACTGGAAAGGACCGGTCTCCTATCGCCAACAACTGTTCTTTATTGAGTTGTAAATGGCGTTTATCATAAACGGCCCATTCATATTCCTGCGTCATACCCAAGGCATCTACTGGACAGGCTTGAACACACATTCCGCAAAACAGACATCGGGTCATATCCATATAATATTCTTTGGAATACCGTTTGGTCGGTTCACCCGGAACTTCTGCACTCACCACTCGAATCACACGGGAAGGACAGGCGGCCTCGCATAAGTCACATCCCACACATTTTTCCGTACCATCGTCATACTTGAGAAGGGCAAGCATCCCCCGATAATTTTGTGGTAATGGCTTTTTCACGTGAGGATATTCTAACGTGATGGGTTTGTACTTCAGCAAATGCATCATCGTCTGCTTCATTCCAAGCAGGATTTCATAAAAGATGAGCGTCTTGATCCACTCTTTGATTTTCATAGGATTCTCAGTTCAATCCTCACCCGGCCTCAACCAGGAAAAATATACGACATGATTGATGTAATCACGATATTGCCAAGGGCGATCGGCAGAAGCACTTTCCATCCAAATCGCATGAGTTGATCATAGCGAAGTCGTGGAAGCGTCGCGCGAATCCAGAAAAAGAAAAAGAGAAAGGAATACACTTTGATCGCAAACCAGATAATTCCAGTGATCCAGGCATAATCTCCAGGCGCTTGCAGAAACGGCAATGGGGCATCCCATCCGCCAAAAAACAGGACGGTGGCCATACAAGACACCAAAATCATGTTGGCGTATTCCCCCAAGAAGAAAAAGGCAAAGCGCATTCCACTATATTCAGTAAAGAACCCCGCCACTAATTCACTCTCGGCCTCTGGAAGATCAAACGGTGTCCGGTTCGTCTCAGCGACTGCGGAAATTAAAAACACCACAAAGGCAATGAATTGAGGAAACGGAAACGCAAAGGCATACCAATTCCAAAATCCACCGATCTGTGATTCCGTAATTTGCACCAGACTCAAGCTACCGGAAAGCAACAAGACCCCGACAATGGATAGACCCACATTGAGTTCATAGCTGATCAATTGAGCCGCAGATCGTAATCCACCTAACAAGGAATATTTACTATTGGAGGACCAGCCCCCAAGAATAATTCCATACGCGCCAATGGAAGCAAAGGCCAAAATATAGAGCACGCCAATGTTGATATCGCTAATGACAAAGGGTTTGAATTGTACCCCCATGACCTCAACCGTCCAATTCGGACCGAAGGGAATGACCGCAAACCCAATCAACGCCGG
>JAJDBO010000320.1 GCA_029261305.1 Nitrospirales bacterium | reverse complement strand
GACGCTCCAATCAACTGGACATTGTATTTCTCTAAAATGCCTTGCTGATGAAGCCCTACCGTGACGTTTAAGGCTGTTTGTCCACCCATCGTGGGCAAGAGCGCATCCGGTCGTTCTCGTTCAATAATGCGTTCAACAACTTCAACGGTGATAGGCTCAACATAGGTGCGATCCGCAAGATCAGGATCGGTCATGATGGTCGCAGGATTACTGTTGACCAACACAACTTCATAGCCTTCCTGCTTTAAGGCCTTACAGGCTTGGGTGCCGGAATAGTCGAATTCGCAAGCTTGGCCGATCACAATTGGCCCAGACCCAATCAACAGTATTCGATGTAAATCTTGACGTTTGGGCATACAGAAACTCAATGAATCATTGAAAGGGAAAAAGGCTTGGCGACTTCTTGTGCCGACGTGGGCTCTTTGGGTTCTTGGGGATGGTAATATTTCAAAGCATCTTCAATCCAGCCTTCGATCTGTTTGATACGTGTGACATCCGAGGGATGGGTGGAAAGAAACTCAGGAATAGCCGATTGTGATCGAAAACAAAAACGTCCAATCATTTGTTTTGGGCAGCCGGCCATCCTTTCCCAAAAACCAATGGCTTCTCGTGGATCATAACCAGCCTTGGCCATGAGTTTTAAGCCAATAAAATCCGCTTCTGATTCCTGGCGTCGATTATGAGGCAGCGTCACACCCACCCCATAGGCACTCATGGCGCCCAAGGCCAGCTGTGGGTCAACAGCTCCTGAAGCTGCGCCCGCAATCGCGCCAACCTGCGCAATTTGATCCAAGATGCCACGGCTCATGCGTTCGGCACCATGACGCTGCAACGCATGGGCAACCTCATGGGCCATGACTGTGGCTAATCCCGCCTCTGTTTTGGTGTGTTTCAAAATCCCGGTAAAAATGGCCACCTTCCCACCAGGAAGTGCGAAGGCATTGATTTGTTCATCATCTTGAATGACGGCAAATTCCCAATGATATTCCGGTTTGTTGGCCACTTCCGCAATCCGTCGTCCCACCCGATTAACCATTTCATTGATTTCGGGGTTTGCACTTAAGCGTGCTTGACGAAGGACATCGCGAAATGCAGTCACTCCCAAAGAAATTTCTTTTTCTTCCGAAATAAAAATGATTTGATCGCGAGCGGTTCCAGGCGCTCTGATGCATCCAATGATGGAAAGGCAGGCCACAATCGATATGGTCATTCCAAAGATTCGGAATCTCGAAATGCTCCACCTCACGTTCATGGGAGACCAAGGAAATAGATTCTTCACAGTCATGGGAGCCACATATACATAAATGCCGGGGTGCCGCCTAAAATGGTGGCAAGAGAAACAGCGTCAAGTTTGGGGATCATTACACTCGTATTGGGAGTAGCTCCCGATAGTTGAGAATAAATATTGGGATGATATCCTCCTGCTCGTTGATACATGATGACTTTTGCCTCGGTGATCCCAGCCTGCTGTTTCGCCACCTCTATGGCATCCTCAAGGTACCCAATCTCATCGATCAATCCAGCTTCCTTTGCTTGTGGCGCCGAGTAAATGCGGCCATCAGCCAGTTGCCGAATTTTTTCTTTGGTCAAATTGGGACGCCCTTGTTCAATGACTTCAAGAAATCGTTGGTAAAAGGAATCAATCACGCTTTGGAAAATGGCTCGATCGGTTGCCGTCATTTTGCGAAAGGGAGACCCCATATCTTTATGCTGCCCCGAAGTAATGGCATTCGCCTCAATGCCGATTTTTTCCATAAGACCAGAGCCATTAATGGTCAGCATAATAACCCCAAGACTCCCCGTCACTGCTGAGGGATGTGCCACGATTCGATCGCTCGCCGCTGCCAGGTAATACCCACCTGATGTACCGAGATCCATAATAGAGGCCACAACTGGAATCTTGTGTTCTTTTTTAAATTCTTGAACCTCATGATATAGGATATCGGATGCCGTGACCGTTCCGCCAGGGGTGTTAATCCGAAGGACAATCCCCTTGACCTTGTCATCTTCTGCCGCTTTAGAGAGTTCTTCTTTAAATCGTGTGGGCAGACTTGGCCTGTTGAACAAGCGATCAACGATATCGCTTGATTGAGAAGAGGTGAGTAGACCTGAAACATCCACGATGAGAATTTTATCATTGCCTTTCCCTGAGACCTCAGTCTCTTCCAGCGGTCCAGTTTTAGGAAACAGGCCCTGGGACACACACCCACTTAAGAGAAAGGCGAAACTCATCAGAAAAAGGAGAATGATTCGATTACCCACGGTGTTGCTCCATCATGCCAATGAATTGATTAAATAAGTAGGATGAATCATGAGGACCCGGTGAGGCTTCTGGATGATACTGCACGGAGAGCACCGGCTTCTCACATCCTACCAGGCCTTCCAAGCAATCATCGTTTAAGCTCACATGTGTGGGGGTAAAAGGGCCCCATTCAGTCTCAAATGCGGGTTTCCCTTGAACTGAATGCTCTAGAGTCTCAGGCATGGTCACTGCATAGTTATGATTTTGTGAGGTAATCTCAACCTTTCGAGACCGAAGGTCCATCACCGGATGGTTTGCACCATGATGCCCAAATGTTAATTTATAGGTTGGAAGACCAAGTGAAAGGCCCAACAGTTGATGCCCCAAACAAATACCCAAGGTGGGCTTCCATCCTAAGAGATCTTGAATGTGGGGGACGGCATACGAGGCACCTTGTGGGTCGCCAGGTCCATTGGAAAGGACTAAGCCATCAGGGTTCATTTCCCGGACGGCCTTAGCTGTCGTGGAAGCCGGGACCACTGTGACCTTGCACCCACCATCCACGAGACGTCTTAAAATATTGTGCTTGACCCCAAAATCATAGACGACGACATAAAACGGCTTGGAAACGGCTGTTTTTTCATTAGTTGAGGAAGGTTGGGTGGCAGGGAGCCATTCGACCGAACCTTCTTCCCACGAATAGGAAGCCGAACAGGTGACCTCAGAAACCATATCTCGTCCTGTGGTTGAAGGAACTGCCTGTGCTTTTTTCACTAAACTCGCTGCATCCAAATCAACATGGGACAACACGCCAGGTTGTGCGCCACGATCGCGAAGATGCCTGGTGAGATACCGTGTATCGATCCCCTCTATTCCCACAACACCTTGTTGTTGTAAATAGTCATGTAACGATTGGTGAGATCGCCAATTACTCGGCCTGCGGCTCGCTTCATTCACAATGAACCCTTCAACCCATGTGCGTCTCGACTCATTGTCTTGTCGAGCCACTCCATAATTCCCAATGTGTGAACACGTCATGACCACGAATTGGCCCTTATAGGAAGGGTCGGTGAGAATTTCCTGATAACCGGTCATGGCAGTATTAAAGACCACTTCACCAGATGATTCTCCTGTGAAACCCAAAGCCCGGCCTTCAAAGATCGTTCCGTCTGCTAAGGCTAAAATCGCTTTACTCATAACACCTTTAAGAAGAGATT
>JAJDBO010000319.1 GCA_029261305.1 Nitrospirales bacterium | reverse complement strand
TCATTTGTATGTAAATATTCGCTTTGTCATTGTCAAGGATTAAACTGCATCTTTTGCTTGTCGCCTAAACAATAAAATCTGCTGTAAAAAATTCTCTTTTACATTTGCTAGCAAATCTTGGGTATTGTCAGCGTCACCATCTATTTGGATGAGAATTCCATCCTCTGGCTGTTCAATTTCAAACAATGCCATGGCTTCCGCCGGTTTTTGCAGATATAAGGCCTTGTCGATACCCAATGCGGTATAAATCATATTTTCGTCAGTATCTATTGTCTTTGCCAGTAACAACATCGACTCTTCAGGTGTTAAAACAACCCAGCCTCTGTAACGATCAACACAAATATTACCGTCAGTTGATTGTTCTAATTCAGGTTCCGATGCTTTGGTTTCATTGAATGCTTGCTTTTTGCTCTGATGTTCTTTCGATATAGAAAACGGTACTAAACCCTTATGGTGGCGCTTACTAAAGCACAACGTCACAGTAGCTGATATATCCGCTGTATTTTGATCAGCAATAAAACAACCGGCTAAACCGGATATGTCCGACATTCGTTTGTCATACCGGTTTCCGTTTAGATGCTCTGCTAATCGGAGTGCCGCTGATATGCCGTCAGGGTTAATCTCCAAATCCTCAAGTGGAAACAAATAACCGTCACTATCTTCCTGAGTCAAGAACATCACGACCGCTTCCATTCGTTTTTCAGATAAGCATGGGTAGTGACGATCTCCCATTTGTTTCCTAATTAAATCCCGGTGCGGTTCACCCTTAACAAATTTGCGTAAACGCTCAGTCGGAATTTCTACGCCAGTCATACCAGAAATGGCTTGTGCCAGCGATTTCCATTTATATGCCGTTCCAGATGCTGTTCCGCCATCAGATAAGCCTAAGTCCAAAAAAGCTTCAAGACCATTACGGATACGTTGTAATTGCTGCGGTTCGTGCTTCACATTAGTTTTTGATTCAAGCCAAATTCCTATTTTACTGGAACCAGCGCGAGGTGACCACGAGGTTGTCTGGAGCTACTGACGCTTACAATCCCTGGCATTGTCTTAACCAATGAGGAGCAACGCCATGACCCAGTTAGAAGTTTTCCTTATCCCTGGCCAGTATGTGGTTGAGCTTACTCTCAATTTCTTCCAGATCAATGTCGCAGAAATTGAACCGCTCCTACTAACGATTTTTGCCGGTTTTATAAGCTGGATTTTCTGGATGGCTATTATACGTGCTGCCTGGGCGGTTACATTAAAGATGTTCGGTTTTGATTCAGGTAGACGATTCTGATGGACGCAATTCTTTTACCCGGAATCTATATAGCTGAGTTAAGTGGATTTCCACCGGAAGACATTGCCTTTCAGGCAATTGTGTACGGCGTAATTATTCCACTCTATGCTTTCGTAGCGCGGACAATCCTTATATTCACAGCCAGGTTACTCGGTTTATACCATCCAGATCAATATCGCTATTGGCCGCGCTTACCTTGGCGCATATTTTTCAAAGTCTGCCTTGAAATAAAACGTTGGTATGAGCGTGTTTTCCAGATGGGCCATCATGCGACTGGTGGTTTTGCCGGAATATTGGAAGCCTTCTCATTACTTTACAAACCAGGACAAATTCTGCTTGGACGCGCCTATGGTTTGGGAGTCGGATTACTTCAACCTGTGGGCCTTAAAGTTGAACGTCATTTGTTCATGTATGCCATGACCGGTGCAGGCAAGACGACTGCACTGAGCACCATCCTGTCAACATGGCGCAATAGCGTGCTTTGCATTGATCCCAAAGCCCAGATTACCAATGCATTGTTTGAGCATGATGGGCGAGAATGGATTGTACTTGATCCTTACGGCATTTCAATGGCCGTAAGCGCTTGCTTTAACGCTATTGACTGCATCAAGCAAGCGATGGAACGCGATGGGCTAAAAGCAGCCGTGCTATGGGCCATGCGTGTCGCCCAAGCATTGGTCGTAACACCCAGCGGATCAAGAACGCCTTACTTCACTGACACAGCGCGTGGATTTCTAGTTGGCCTAATTCTCCACGTTATCAGTTACCACCCAAAGGAAGAACACAATCTGCCTTATATGCGTGACTTGCTGGTCAATGGATATCGCGTTTATGACGGTGAAGGTAACGAAGAAACAACATCAGAAGAAGCTCACCAATTACTACTCCGTTCTATGCAAAACAATCAAGCCTTTGACGGAGCCATTATTGGCGCAGCTTCTGCAATGGCCAGCGCAAGTGGCGATACAGGCGGGAATATTCGTTCAACGCTGCAAGAACAAACCAAGTGGCTAGATATTCCGGCTGTGCGTGATGTGCTGCGTAGCACAACCATGCCGCTTAGCAATCTTAAAACTCGCAGAGATGTGGTTTTCTCTCTGACAGCGCCAGTTCTATCCATTCGTGAAGAACTGGCCCCGCTGTGCCGCCTGCTCACCAATATGACAGCCTATACATTTGAGGCTGTGAAGGAGAAGAATGGTCAATGTCTGACAATTGTCGATGAACTACCGAGCCAGGGTTACAACGAAACCTTCGAAGTCATGCTGGCTGTCGCTCGCAGCTACGGACAAACCATTCTCGGTATTTCTCAAAATATCGAATTGATGAAGAAAGCCTATCCAAAATCTTGGGCAACATTCTCTGGTGAAGCGGATGCCGTTTTCTTTATGGCCACAAACCACAACGATACGGCAGCACATTTGTCGCAGGCCTTAGGTAAAAAATCGCATGTAACCAAAGACCCATACTCTGGACGAAAAAATTACCGCGAAGTCGCGGTCATGGATACCGATCAAATCAAGCGATTCCTAAGTCCGGGCAGTGACAATCTTATTGTAACCAGAGCAGGCGCACGGGCGTTGAAATTAAAGAACGAACCCTATTTTAAGGCATTGCCTGTCTGGAAATATGCAGCCGACCCCGCCTACCAAGAAGTATTTTTACGCCGGTGCATGCGCAAGCTTTTTGGTCATAAAAGCAAAGTGTCCAGTCACGTATCCGAGTGTCCAACGCAAGCTCAACAACCAGAAACGCCTGACTCTACTCCAGTAGAAATACAGGAGCCCATTAACCAAGAACCAGAAATGACCAGTGAAAACGTCATTCCTTTTCCCGATAACGCACAACCTGAAAATAGGAGATAAATCATGAAAGACACAACACCTGCACCAAAAAAGCCACAGGCCATTGAATATATTTCTGAAGCTGTTTCAAACCTGCTGGTTCCGCCGCTGGCTTCCTTACACCAAACATTTATGGAGCAAAAAACCGGTGTAAACGAAAAACGCTCTGAGCTTTTGAACAAACGTGAAGACATTCGCAACGAAGGCTTTGCTGCGGCAATGCGGCTCATGTCAGCAAGCACAGATCAATTACAGATGACAAAAGGTTCATATCTTGAGCTTGTTAATAAACAACGAGGGAAAAAAGATGAATAAACCAGATGATTTATTTACTACAGAAGAGTTAATGCGGTTCCAAGTTGCGCTGAAAAAATATGTTGAAGCTGTTCAGAGAGTGCCTTTGATCATCACCACCACTCTGCTAGCAGCCTTAGCATTTTTGAGTGTTGCTTACGTTGAGTGGGAAATTGTCTATCGCGTTTTCGACTATCTGGGCGGTGACAATAATGAATATTGGTCACCAACATTAATGGGGTTTACCGCCGCAATCATGATTATTGGCTTCCACGTCCTGGCTAAAGACAAACCTCATAATGTGGCCGTCAAATTCGTTGAGCGAAGTGTTGGAATTCTGATTCCTATCTATTTAATAGGACTGGGACTATTGATAGCCAGCATTCTCTTTGGTGATGGTCTGAGCGCCATGATAGAAGCTAATACACCCATCATGATAGGCGTTATTCCCGAAGTCATAGAGCAAGGCTGGATTGATGCTTTTTTTGCCAATGTTACTAATCCGCTGGCTATCTTGGCTTTTTCTCTAGGGATTGGGGGATTAGCCATTGTCAATATCTTCATTGCGCACAAATTGCTGGTGATGATCACTGCCAATGTGGATGATTTATTTGGCCGGTTATCCCGCGCCAAAGCTGCAATTAAGGATCACCAGATCATCCTGTCCGCGCAAAAAACATATGCAGCACTGGGATCTGAAATAAACGATTTACTCATCTGGGATGACAACTACATCCGCATGATTATCGCCAATGAGGTGATGAGCGCCATTTCCGATGCATTGTTACC
>JAJDBO010000318.1 GCA_029261305.1 Nitrospirales bacterium | reverse complement strand
GAATCCGGCTACTAAACGTATCGGCAATGTACAAATTTCCCTGGGGATCCACCACGAGTCCGCTTGGTCCAGCCAATGCCGTTTCAAGACCTGAAGCGCCGTCCCCGTTATATCCAGATTCTCCCGTTCCGGCGATCGTCGTAATAATTCCAGAAGAAAGGTCAAGCTTTCGAATTCGATTATTGCTTTGATCGGCAATGAAGAGATGCCCTTTTCCATCCAGCGCCAGGGCCACAGGTTCATTCAGCGCAGCTTTTACCGCTGAACCATTATCACCGAAAAATTTTGCCTGTCCGGTTCCGGCTATCGTCGTAATGATTCCTGTTTGGCTATCTACTCGCCGAATCCGATGATTCCACGTATCGGCAATATACAAGGTCCCATCATCAGCGACGACAACAGCGGAAGGAAAGTTGAGAGCCGCTTTTGATGCCAAGCCGCCATCGCCGGAAAACCGCTCGTCCGTCTCTTTCGTTCCACCAATATAGCGAACCATCCCACTCTGGTCTGATTTTTGAACATAGGCATCACCAGGACCAGACACCGGATCTGCCAATAAATCCTCCTCTTCCTCAAGAGCCTCTGGGGAAGGCACGGCAGGGTCAGAAGCACGCCCACTTGCTATGCAGATTCCTGCAACCGTCGATATAATTCCGCTCTGTGCATCTACTCTTCGGACCAAATGATTTTCGGAATCCGCAATGAACAGATTTCCTGCAACATCGAGAACAATATTCTTGGGTTCATATAACAAGGCTTCGGTAGCTGGGCCAGCATCTCCCGTACATCCTGGCTCCCCCGCACCAGCGACCGTGCCAATCGTTCCGGATTGAATGGATTGTAACATCATCACCCTTGCCCCAGACTTTTGAGAATCAACTCGCCCATTTCTTTGGTGCCTACAAGCTTGGTGCCAGGGGCTTCAATATCTTTGGTTCGATACCCTTGAGCCAACACCTTTTGAATCGACTCTTCTATCAAATCTGCTTCTTTGACTAAATCAAACGAATAGCGAAGCATCATCGCGCCCGAGGCAATCATGCCAATGGGGTTGGCCATATCTTTCCCGGCAATATCTGGAGCGCTGCCATGGATTGGTTCGTACATCCCGACTTCTGCGCCAATACTAGCCGACGGAAGCATGCCAATTGATCCGGTCAGCATGGCCGCTTCATCACTTAAAATATCACCAAACAAATTCGTCGTGACAATGACATCAAACTGCTTGGGATTCCGAACAAGTTGCATGGCACAGTTGTCGACATACATGTGTTTGAGTTCGACATCTTGATAGTCTTTATGGACTTCAATGACAATTTTTCTCCACAATTCTGATGATTCCAATACATTCGCTTTATCAATTGAGTGCACAAGTTTTCGTCGCTTGCGAGCGGTTTCAAAAGCAACTTTGGCAATTCGGGTAATTTCTTCCGTGGTATAGACTTCTGTGTTGAATCCGCGATGGCCTGTAGCCGTGGCTTCAATGCCCTTGGGTTTACCAAAATAGATTCCCCCGGTCAGCTCGCGAACCACGAGCACATCAATCCCATCGATGACTTCACGTTTAAGTGTTGAAGCATCAGCGAGTTCAGAATACAGTTTTGCCGGGCGTAGATTCGCGAACAACCCGAGCTTTTCCCTTAGGCCTAACAGCGCTCGTTCCGGACGTCGTTCATAGTCCAGACCTTCCCATTTGGGTCCGCCCACGGCTCCCAATAGGACAGCATCACTCGTTTTGGCTAAATTTAACGTTTCATCCGGCAAGGGCCAACCAGTGGCATCAATAGCCTGCCCGCCAACAGGTGCTGACGTAAACTCAAATGAATGGCCGCATTGTTTTCCAATGGCTTCCAACACGTTGATAGCGGCTGGCAGAATCTCTGGGCCAATTCCATCTCCTGCTAATACTCCAATCTTCTTAATCATAACGGCCTACTATCCTTCCCTTCCGTAAATAGTTTTTAGCACAGTCCGATTTTATCTCCGGTATCGGCCCGACGTTCTAACTGTGAGGCCAATTTATTTAAAGCATTGAGATAGGCATGAGCCGAGGCCACAATAATATCGGTATCCGCCCCATTCCCGGTTACAGTATCGCCATCTTGCTCCAAACGAACTGACACTTCCCCTTGGGCATCCGTACCACCCGTGATGGCCTTCACAATATAGGCCAGCAGCTTACTTTTGGTTTTGGTGATCTGAGCAATTGTCCGATACACCGCATCGACCGGACCGTCCCCGGTTCCTGTTTCTTTCAAGACTTCGCCATCAATGTCCAATTCAACCGTCGCCGTTGGAATTTGATTCATTCCGCTTTGTGTACTCAGTGCTTTCAGTGAGTAACGCTCAGGAACTTTGGTTGCTGTTTCCGACACAATGGCTTCCAAATCTTCTTCGAATAATTCCTTTTTCTGATCCGCCAGTTTTTTGAATCGATCAAACGCCGCATTCACCTCTTCATCAGTCAAGGAATATCCCAGCTTGTTCAACTCTTCTCGAAAGGCATGACGACCTGACAACTTGCCCATCACTAAACGACTTTGCGTCAACCCAATGGAATCAGGCTGCATAATTTCATACGTACTCTTATCTTTGAGTAGTCCATCCTGGTGGATTCCTGAAGTATGAGCAAAGGCATTGGCTCCAACGATCGCTTTGTTGGGTTGGACGACCATGCCGGTAATCTTGCTGACCAGGCGGCTCGACTTGGAAATTTCTTCTGTGCGTATTTGGGTATCCGCGTCATAAAAATCTTTACGAGTCCGCAGTCCCATCACGACTTCTTCCAAAGAGGCATTTCCCGCTCGTTCGCCGATGCCATTGATCGTACATTCCACTTGCCTTGCACCTGCATGAATGGCAGCCATCGAGTTCCCCACGGCTAACCCTAAGTCATTGTGGCAATGTACAGAGATATATGCTCGATCGCAGTCTCGAACACGAGTTCGAAGAGCGCGAATGATGTCTCCAAATTCTTGGGGTGTCGTATACCCCACCGTATCCGGGATATTCACTGTACCAGCTCCAGCATCAATCACGGCTTCCACCACTTCACACAAATACGACACATCCGACCTGGTCGCATCCATAGGGGAGAATTCGACATCATCCATATAAGTTCGTGCAAGCTTAACCATTTCCACCGCACGCTGAAGCGCTTCTTCCCTGGTCATGCGAAACTGATGTTTCAAGTGAATATCCGAAGTCGATAAGAAGGTGTGAATACGAGGCTTCGGTGCATCCTTCAACGCCCTCCACGCGGCTTCGATATCTTCAGGTTTTGCTCTCGCCAAACTACACACAGTTGGGCCTTCGACTTCTTGCCCAATACGTTGTACGGCCTCAAAGTCACCCGGTGAACTAAAGGCAAACCCGGCTTCGATGATATCGACATTTAACCGAGCCAATTGTTTTGCGACCAAAATTTTTTCTTCAACATTCATGCTGGCCCCAGGAGATTGCTCTCCATCCCGCAGGGTTGTATCAAATATTCTAATGTGCTGTGTCATAGGAAAGTCCTCCAATTAGAGGGGACACAATGACTCCCCTCCAAAATAAAAAAGCCTTCACCCCGATGAGGTGAAGGCTACCCACCCGTCCCAGAGTTTTTAGATTAATGCTGATGTATCAAGCAAACCTAGCAGTAGTAGATGCTTGTCACATAGGAGGAGGGTGGCCCTTCCTTTTCCTTGCCATTTACGCATGAAATTATTCCTTTGAATCCGAAAGAGTACGGGACGACCCAGCCACATTCTCCCGCTTCGCTTGATCGAAAACCAATCCCCAGGCCTTTTCCAATAAACCAGATCCTGCATATCCCAAACAAATCATAAACAACATCAACTGAGGATAGGCAAGGACAGAGACGAGGATCAACACCGCCCAGACTAAATACATGAAATGATGATGTCCCTGAAAGGTGAGCTGTTTGGCACTGCGGTATTTCACAGTACTCACCATGAGGAACGACATTAACAAACTCAAGGCAATCACCACATAGGGCAACACCACTTCAGATAGATGCCCAATGTGTTTATCGAAAATATAAAAGGTCGCGATAAACCCGGCGGCCGCTGGAATGGGGAGCCCCATAAAAAATCGGCTATCTCCGCTACTCCCAATGACATTGAATCGGGCCAATCGAAGAGCACCGCATGCAACATAGGCAAACATGACCGCCGCACCTAACATACCAGGAGATTGCAGTGCC
>JAJDBO010000317.1 GCA_029261305.1 Nitrospirales bacterium | reverse complement strand
TGAGTCAATTTTAAGCGTCTCTTCCGTTTCTCGGAGGACCTCTTGTTCTTCATCGGAATAGCGATTAAACACCACACGAACTTTTTTCCCATCGATTCCAGAGTTTCTTAATAAATCCAGGATCTTTTTAGTCCGATGAACCACGGGAACAATCAAGGTCGAGAGCACTATGATGGTTGATGCCATTTCCAGAGCCTTTTTAGTTGGGAGATCCAAAACATGGCCACAATCCACAATGACATGATCAAATAAAGACTGGAGAAGTTTTAACACAGGCTCAACGGAATCAGGGGTCAGTCGGCCACTACTCAGATCATCATACCCCGATGGCAAAATGCTCATTCCGGAAGAATGTTTTGAGAGAACACGCGTCAATAAAGCGAGATCCAATCGATTCAAATCTGCACCGATATCACGCAAACTATGATTGGTCTGGACATCAAGGAAGATGGATAAATCCCCGCCATGCTGATTCAATTCCACAATCACGATTGACCCACCAGGAGAGGCAACTTGGAGACCCAACCCAAGGTTCACGGCGACCGTTGTGATCCCGACACCACCCTTACCTCCGAGAAGACAAAGAATATGTCCAACTTTTTTCGTTGGCTCCTTGGTTACTTGCTGGCACCGGGTGACGAATTTGTCTAACGCAATGGTGACATCAGAGGCTTGGATTGGTTGGGGGAAAAATTCTTTGGCCCCCGCTCGAAGAGCTTCAAGCAACACTTGAGAATCTGTTCGAGGCGAAGTAAGAAAAACTTCTCGCCCGTCTACAGCTTGGACCACAGTTTCAATAAACGAAAATGATTCCGAAGGATCTTCGTCAAGTTCTAAAATAACAAGTTGAGCGGGCGCGGGATCATTTTGATCTTTCACCTGCAAATTTGAGTGAGCGTCGACCACCTCTTGAAAGGTTTTTTTTACCTCAGGATTGTAAATCACCAAGTCGACCAAAAACTGACCAGCCGATCCTCCTTTGGCTCCATCAGGTGATCCGTCATTCAATCTCACGGGTTTCCACGATTGTTGACTCATTTCTTCCCAGAGCCTCCACTGGTATTTCCTCCAAATGGAGGTTTCTTAAAAAAGGTGTTAAAACGTTGAATTGAAAGAACAGCAGCATTTCCATCCAACCCTTCAACAGGCTCTATGTTATCTGAAGCTTCTGGATTAAGAATTTGATTGTCACGGGCTGTACTGAATGATTCGCCATAATTACTGGATAAATGCATGGGTTGAGGAGCAGTGGGGAAAAAAACTTGGTCACCTTTTCCCATTTCAATAGGACGATGGCCCATGGTTTCGGTCATCGTTGGCCAGACCAAGCATCCCTGAAGTGATACACTCAACATTCCCACCAGTACACAACGCAATATCATCCGTTCCATAGAATACCTCTAAATCTTAAGGTGCCAAATGCCCAAACTGACCTTCTAACCCCCCGGCCACTGGTACTAAAGACACTGAGGGTTTTGAAGGTGAAGCAGAAATCGTTTTGTGTCCCGACTTTTTAAAACCAGACAGAACCTGAGCCCCCCCTATATTCTGCGCCGGAGCACGTCGGACCCCTTCAAGGTATCCCATAAGCATGAATTCAAAATCATTGGGCTCCAAATATGCGTCAGTGGGTAGACTTTGATTTTTCATATCCAACGGTTTCACCAAACGCGGTGTCACAATAACAATCAACTCTGTTTCATTCTTTTGGAAACTTGAACTTCGAAATAAAGTTCCAAGAACTGGGATATCCCCCAAGAAGGGATATTTGGCAATCGCCTCTCGGATATTGTCTTGAATGAGTCCGGCAATGGCAAAACTTTGCCCATCCCTCAACTCCACAATGGTCTCTACTTTCCTAGTCAAAATAGCTGGTATGGTAAAACCCTGCGAGTTTACGCCATTCGCAAAATCTAGCTCTGAGACTTCTGGAGCAATCTTCAATAAAATTTTATTATCACTTAAAACAGTGGGGTTGAATTTTAAACTCACTCCAAATTCTTTAAACTTTATAGTCGTCACTCCAAATGACTGGGGGACCGGAATTGGAAACTCTCCTCCGGCCAAGAAACTCGCTTCTTGCCCACTAATGGCAATAAGTGTTGGTTCCGCTAAGATCTTCGTAAGATTGTTCTGTTTCAGCACAGAAAGAATCATACTAAATATAGAGTTGCCGGCCCTAAATCCTAAGCCTAAATTGGATGTGGTCCCCAGTAACTGGGTCAACGAGCCATCCTGATTCCCAACTATTGAAGTCAGGTTATCAAGAGTTCCAACCTGGACATTACGCCCAGCAGGATTTACAGGAACAGTTCCTAAATTTCCTCCAATGGAATTCTGATGAAGAAAGTTCACTCCTAGACGTTTTAAAAGGCCTTTAGCCATTTCCGCCACTTTCACTTCCAGCATGACTTGCTGCACCCCTTGAACTTGCATAAAGTTCATCACTTTTTCTGGGGCATAGGTGCTGGCTAATCCGACGACTTGGGTAATAATTTCCGGACCAGAGGCTGATCCGGAAAGTGTAATATGCGCTTGGGAAGAGCGTATTTGTATGTTTTTTTCTTCTGGAAATAGCTCATGAATTTGGGTTTTTAATCGAGTAAGATTTGGCTGAACAACCACCTCATAAATCGCAAACACTTTTCCATCTTTGCCCCATAAGGTCAGATTAGTCGATCCAATGGTTTTCCCATTGAGATATAGTTGGGTGGGAGATAAGACCAAAGAATCCGCTACTTCTTGATTCGCCAATGATGCGCGTTTAAGGGGCTTAGGACTTTGAAGCACCAAAGATTTCCCTACCACAACTGTCAATGTTTGAGGGTCAGGGTTTTGGATGATTTCCTGAGTAAGCCCTTCAGACAACGCCTGAAAAGGCACACCAAAGACAAGAGAAAGCCCCACCACAAAAACAATTGCCAGTTTATTCATGCCACAATACATTGGGCTTACCAGAGTATTACGAAAATTGTTTGAATCAAAGGATTGTTTATTCATGAACGTTTTTCAACCACTATCCAAGAAATCATAAATTATGAGGTTCCGCGTCATACGGAAGAGCACTCATCTTGCCACGTGTATCAAAACTTAATGTATTTTCGGTTCGTCCCGGTAATCATTTCTACCTGGTCTCGACGAGCCGCTCTTTTTTTTCTTGCCGGTGATGCCACTTTTGCTCGATACGAGGACAACAAGTTTTTGGTCGTCGCCCCTTTTGTTAATTCAGGTTCCGTGTTGATTGGGCTACGAAGCGCCAATCGCAATTTTCCTTCGGTAGAAGCCAAGGCCAATTTCTCCGCTTCTTCTAAGGACACTTCAAAGGTAATCACCTTCACTGCCTTTGGTTTCTCTCCTGGCCCTTTACGTTCCATTTGAGTCCCTGCCGCCAAGATCAGGGTGTTTTCTAATACCGTTTTGGTAATCTTTTCAGACTTTTTTCCATTTTTGAGGGTTGCCATAATATCCACTCGATCACCAGGTTTTAAAAACACTGAGACTCCCACGATTTCATTGACTCGAACCGCCATGGCTCGCATCCCTGGGTGTAACACCCCTCCAACGCCACCATTTTTAATATCCAATGGAGCCAGTTTGGATTCCAGTATCGGTTCATTGCGTTTGAGATGAGTGAGTACCACACGACCGGGCAAGGTATCGATGTCCACAAAACGTCCGTCAGGCAAATGCTCCGATGGATAATTCACCACTCGAACCATTTCTTTGGTCAAGGGTGTGCCCCATGGAAGGTCCGCACTGGCTACAACAATTGGAGTTCCTTCGAACTTTACGATTTTTTTTACTTGGGGAGCGTGGGCTTGGTTTTGAAACCAGTTATAGGCCATGATCGAGGTGCCCAAAGCAAGAAGAATCGCCAAACCAAAAAATAAAAGCGAACGATTTCTGACCATGCGCAAAGCCTCTCAAAAAGCAACTCGTAGATTTTTTTACCGAAAAGTGGACGGCATACAACAATCCACGTCTGATGTATCGGATTGTTTTTTCTCTTCCTTAACCTGAAAAAGAAAAATAATTTTTCTCACCAACAATTTACTCATATAAAGATCAACCAATGCCAATCCAGAACCAAAATTGAAACGTTAACGTTCCTAGCGCAATGACCAATCCATAACGTAGCTTGACTTCAGAGTCAGTATTCCCCGAAAAGGCCATTTGTATCTTCCCTGTCAAAAACAACGTTTTAAACATGAGAGCCACATGAGCGACCATCCCACGGAACCCTAAGACTTGGATCATCATCCCAATGGAGTAAAACCCTCCCAGGATAGCCGTCATCAGGAAAACGAGAAACACATTGAGAGGGCCCAGAAAAGAACCGACTGCGGCCATCAGTTTCACATCACCAGCCGCCATTCCACCCATGGCGTAAAATCCTAAGAGAAGAACGAGTCCTAATCCTAGCCCACTCAGGCTAAACCCCAAGCCTTCCCACCCATGAAACAGACTATGGCCAACAAGACCGAAAACCATACTTGGAAATGTTAAAAGATTGGGAATTTTTTGCCATCGGAAATCGGTCACAGCAGCTACTATGACCACCATCATGAGAAGAAGGGATAACCAAAGATTTTCCATGCACGTCCCTATAACGAAAAACAGCCGTCCCGACTATTACTCATGAGCCGGCACGGCCGCGTTTCATTTTCATTCAACGGAGTTACGTGTTAACTCCCACCACCAATAGCCGCTTGCATAGCAGCCGTGATAAAATTGAACGCATTAAGAATGACCTGCCCTAAGTTCGTTACGGAGGCCACAATGGCCGCAGCAATGAGGGCTGCTAACAGTCCATATTCTAATGCGGTCGCGCCTTCTTCATCGGCTAGAAATTTATAGATCTGTACCATCTGAAATCCCTTCTCCAACTCCCAAGGGTTGGAACAATTCTTCAGCCATCACCGGATTACTGAACCAGGCGCAATCTGATATTCGTGGCGATCTTTTGAAACAAATTTTTCAGATCAGCTGAGGTCGGGGCAAAGTATTCAAAACCTGGCCCACTGGCGATTTGAGACAGAAAGGCCTCATCAACACCCCCTAACCCAATGGTGTAAATTTTAATGCCCTTGTCCTTAATTTCTTGGGCATGATCAATAGCCATTTGCTTTGTAATAGCTTCAACATAATCTTTGCCCTTGGACTTATTCAGACTACATTTTTCTGCATCAGTGGTTCCCAAGACGTCAGAATAGTTGACTCCTAAGAAATCACTATAGCCCGTCACACCATAGGTGATATCATCCAATATGTGCCACTTCGTATTTGAATATCCGGCAAGTGGCTGACCAGACTGACACACTGTAGTGCTTGTCGTTTTTCCATCCCCGGTTGAATATTGCTTCACATTGAGATAGGAAAACTGGGATGTAGGATTCATCAATTTGATATCCCAGTCAGCAGCATACCCTACGGCGTCATAGTCCGTGCCATTTCGGGTAAAATCTGCGCGGAAGGCTGTTGGATTTCCATCCGAGAAAAAGACCAAAAATTGTTGGACTCTTTCGTCGCCGGGCACTCCTGTTTGGTCAGTAAACCCTGAGGGACCATCAGCCTGATCTAACGCATCTTCTGTATTAGTTCCGCCACTAGCAGACATATTTCCGATGGCCGTGGTCATATCATCAAAAAAATTGGTGCCGAGGGCACGTTCCACCACCACGCCGGAGGCAAAGGTAATGAGACCAAATTGGTCTGTATCCTCTGTATGCTCAAAGAAGTCCACGAAACTTTGGGCTGCAGTCTTTAAATTACCCATGGCACTGCTCATGGATCCCGACTCGTCCAGTACCATCATAATTTCTACTTCCCGTTGTTGGGCAACACCCGAGGAAGTGATATAGGTTTTATCATACGTTCCCTCTGCGATATGACTTTGCATTTCGACTACTTGTGTAACCTTATTCAACACGTTCGTGCTGCCTTCGACGAACACCTTACCTTCGGCTCCTTTGGTCCCGGTAATTAGGGGACTGCCCTCAGTCCCCAACAACCCAGGACTAAAATTGGCTTGTCCTACTGCGGCCATGAGATCTTCGGTCACGAGAAATGGGTTTGAGTAATTTTTGGCACCCAACAAGGCTGCGGCATCTACGGATTTTGATAATTCCGCACGCACCACATACCATCGACCCACCTCAATGCCCAATGCCACAAAGGCAAACAAACTGACCACTGACAAGGCCGTGACAATGGCAAAAATTCCTCGAGAATTCGACACCTGAAGTTTTTGTCCCTGCTTCTTCGACTGGTCACCCGGCTCAACCATTTTGACTGTATTTAAAGAAAGATTATTTGGTTTCATACGCTACTCCCCATCGCGGGCCATTGGTCTCGTTCGCCATGGGCCCGTACCTGGTGTTCAATGTTTATTTCCCGTTATCGCTTTCAAAAACCGCGATTAAAACACCGCCTTGCTGGTAATCAAGATCCCATCTGAGTCACCATCTTGGCCGTATTGGCCCAACTCATCATAGAGATCATAATTATTCACGGTATGTCCTGAAGCGTTAAAAAACTCTTCCAAGGGAGTGACGGGCTGATGTACATAGTAAACTTTAACAATAGTAAATTGAGAAATTGGAGCGGCCTGCACTTCCACGCTATCGTCATACTTTAAAAGATCATACAAATTTTGTGGCAAATCACAG
>JAJDBO010000316.1 GCA_029261305.1 Nitrospirales bacterium | reverse complement strand
GGACGCGGTGGCATTTTTTGCGAGTCCACCTGTCTTCCATTGTTAGCCGCGAGGTGGTCGAAGTGTCTTTCGATAACCAGTTTATTTTGTCTATAGAACCCAAGAACTTGAAAATTGGACACTTAGGTCTTATCACAATGGGCGATGGGGTATTTGCGTTTGACAACTTACGTGCCGTTGAACTTCACACGGGAAATCCAATTTCACGGCCACCCGCCTACTAAAGAAAACATCCGGCGATCCAAATACGTGAGGGAATGGTCGTGATCGGCAAACCGGGATGCGTTATGCGAAAAAATTGCCAAGCTTTCTATCTCTTACCCTTCACTCATGACGATTCACAATTCTTGACGATAGGCCTGATCGAGAAGATTTAAAAGATCAGCGGGATTATCTGCAATGTGAATGAGGTTTCGATTTTCTTGAGTCACAAAACCTTCTTCGACTTGATGGTCCACAAACAAGAGCAGCGCATCAAAAAACCCATCAGCATTCAACAATCCACATGGCTTCTGGTGAATCCGTAATTGATGCCAGGTGATCATTTCGCAAAACTCTTCCAATGTGCCATACCCGCCTGGCAGTGCAATAAATGCATCAGATAAATCAGCCATTAAGGCTTTCCTCTCATGCATGGATCCCACAATATGAAGTGTCGTCAAATCCTGACGAGCTAATTCTTTTTCTACCATAAATTCAGGGATGACCCCCTGAACTTCACCCTGTCGGGCCAACACCGTTTCTGCGATCACACTCATTAGGCCGATATTCCCCGCTCCATAGACTAATCCTAAGCCCCGACGAACCAACTCCTCCCCCATCGCTTTGGCAACCTCCTGGTATCTGGGGTGTGTTCCGTTACTCGATCCGCAAAATACACACACGCGTTTCATAGAAACCCTTTCTATAGGTAAGCAGAGTTATCCTAGAAAAATACGTAGTTTCAAGCAGGCAACGAGTGAAGAACTAGGACGAGCCGTTTAAAGATACTTTTAGGAGGGAATAGGGATCAATCCGGGCTCCATTTAATCGAACACCCCAATGCAGATGCGGCCCTGTAGCCCGACCCGTCGCGCCGACTTTTCCTATGGGGTAACCTTTCTCAACCATTTGGCCTTGAGTGACATCCACCTCAGATAGATGAAAATACATGGAAAAAAGACCGAGACCATGATCAAGAATCACGCCTTTTCCTGTAAAAAAATGGTCCATCGTAAGCCGAACCATGCCGCGATTCATCGCCACAACCGGGGCACCATTGGGTGCCGCGATATCTTCTCCGCTATGAGGCCGCTTGGATTGTCCATTAATCACACGTCGGCTTCCAAATCTCCCTGAAACCCGACCCTGAACTGGTTCAATAAAGCTGCTGTTCCAAAGAGGTTCAGGCAAGACAGTGTTAAATGCTTGATGAAGAGCCTTTGATTCTTTTTTCACCCGCACAAGGGTTTTGCTGTCGAGATCGACCATCTTTTTCGGCAATTTCAAGTGCTGAACTTTGTAATCTTCCTTCATCAACAACACCGTAACTTTATGCCGCTCCTTATGATCGGTATACTCCATCTGGACTCCCAGGTCATGTTGCCCCGGCTTATCTTGCATATCCAGCCCCAATAATCCGACATAGGTTCCTGCCCCCATTGGAAAAAACATAATTTCACGGTCCAATAAATGGCCAACGACCTTTTTTGGATCCCCTTGGACCGGCAGGGTAACCACCAGGACTTCACCCTGTTTACCACTCAACTGTCCATGGGCTCCGGCAGGAAGATCTTGGATATGAGGGAAAAAATTAAGAGGAAAAATACTGGCCATCAGAACAGCAAGCACCAAGAGTGTTCGGTTGTTGATTCGTATCATCGGTGGGAATGTCGGAAATAGATGTTATGGTTAGGGATACAGACGAGCGGAGGGCACTTGCGCGAGCAACTCATCAACTCGTCGATTGAACGCCATAAATGGATCCATGCATAGAATGGTTTCTTCCCAGTATCCATTGAGTTTCAAGTAGGTCCAATCCACAGTATACGAACGATTCTTCGCTCTGGCAAATCGAATAAAGTCCCCACGCACCTTGGCTCGCGTGGATTGAGGGGGAACCGTCATGGCTCGTTCAATAGCTTGCTCATCAATAACTTTGGCGACTTTCCCATGCGATTCCAAAATATAATACAAGCCTCGTTTTCGATTCACATCATGGTATTGCAAATCCATCATCGCAATACGTGGGTCATCCAGACCACAATGTTTCCGCTCGGCGTAACATTCCATCAACCATTTTTTAGTGACCCAGTCCACCTCTTTGACCAGTTGCATGGGATCTTCATCCAGAGCATTTAACACGCGTTCCCATTCTTGCAACACGTCTACCATGACCTTATCAAACGGTTGAGTGGGTAGATATTCTTGGGCACGCTCCAAATACATACGTTGGATTTCCAACGCACTCATTTCACGGCCATCATCCAACTTCACACGTTTTTTTAACGTGGGATCTCGAGAAATCTCACGAATGGCTTTCACCGGGTCTTCAAGCTCAATACCCGGAACATAAAATCCATCTTCGATCATGGACAACACCAAGGCCGCAGTCCCTACTTTAAGGTAAATAGAAAACTCAGACATATTTGAGTCGCCCAATATGATATGCAGACGTCGGAATCGTTCCGCATCGGCATGTGGCTCATCCCGGGTATTGATTATGCTTCGAGACGATGTCGTCGATGAAGAAGTTTTCTCATGGATATGTTGTGCACGCTGAGAAATAAAGAATTGCGGCTTCCCGGAAATTTTCAACACTTTTCCCGACCCTGAAAAAATCTGCCGGGTCACAAAAAACGGAATGAGCTGCTCGGCCACTTTCCAGAAATCCACATCGCGTCGCATCAAAAAGTTTTCGTGACTCCCATAGGTATTCCCTAGAGAGTCCGTATTGTTTTTGAAGATAAAAATTTCTCCAGACAACCCCTCTTCTCGCAGACGTTCTTCTGCTGCTGGTAGACATGATTCTAAAATTCGCTCACCGGCTTTTTCATGGACCAGGAGGTCAAAAATGTCATCACACTCTGGGGTGGAATATTCAGGATGACAACCAGTGTCCTGATAAAAGCGAGCACCGTTCGTCAGGAAGGCATTAGAAGGCCAACTATTGGGAATGAGACCTTCGAAAATATATCCAAGAATTTTTTCAATGGGGAGATAGACTCGTCCGTTAGGAGAGAAGGTCAACCCGTATTCACACTCAAGACCAAATATACGTTTCATCATAATGACACCATCAAAAATAGCCTAAAGCAGCATACACCTCACCCTGCTTTACCTTCAACCGATTTCACCTGATCAATACGCCAAATGGCGCACCGTGTAGTAACATTTATTTTGAGACCTGTCTGGCTATGACTGGCTGGCACGCGGCATGCTCCACACAGTACAGACGCCAAACGAAATTTTTCAATTGGAATGTCGCGAGAGAACAATTCAAGAAAGAAGGGAAGAAATTTCTTCTTGCAAAAGACGCCGAAATTTTCGACCTTGTCGATTCCGGTCGAGAATTGCCACTTCTAAACCATCAAGTGGGATATCTTGTTCAGAAACAGTTTTTAATGATTTCACACAATGGTTGAGCGCCACATTCAAATCCATAAGGTCCTCGCTTGCACCATTTTTCAAAGCCGCGAGCAAGGCCTCTGAACGTCCGCCAATAGCGACAACTGACCGTTCATGAAAAATGGTTCCATCAAACGCAATTCGAAAGAGTTCATTCTCACCCGAATGTTCTCCAACTTGAGCCAAAAGTATTTCTACTTCAAAAGGCTTGATTTCTTGACTGAAAATGGTGCCTAAGGTTTGAGAATATCCATTGGCAAGTGAGCGTGCGGTGACATCTTCGCGGCTATACATAAACCCTTTTAAGTCCGCATGTTGGATGCCGGCTTTCCGAAGATTTTCAAACTCATTGTATTTTCCCGCGCCCGAGAAAGCGATGTTGTCATAAATTTCAGAAACCTTGAATAACGAGGTGCTGGGATTATCAGCCACGAGCAAAACTCCATCCTGATACTCTATGGCAATGATTGAACGTCCTTTAGCAATACCTTTTTTGGCATATTCTGCCTTATCCTGCATCAATTGTTCTGGAGAAACATAGTAGGGCATTGACATGATTAATCCTGCTTTGCTCTGGCTTGAGCCAGTTCATCGCATAAAGAAGCAATCCGAGATTCTTCAACATCTCGAACCCCTGCCATATCGATGAGTTTCATGGTTGGAAAAATTCGACGAAACGTATCTGGGCCACCCGTGCCGACATCTTCTTCGGCTGCACTAAAAAGAGCTTGTAGGGCGAGACGGATCACATCATTTTCCGGAAGCTGGCGACGATATCGCTCCTTGATGGTAACCTTGGCATCTTTTCCACCGGACCCGATGGAATGATAATCAATTTCCTCATATCGCCCACCCGCCACATCATATTTGAAAATTCGCCCTTGCCCTAGCTTGAGATCAAAACCAACAAATAATGGAATCACTACGAGACCCTGCATCACCATGGGTAAGTTAGCCTTGACCATTTGTCCTAATCGATTGGCTTTTCCAACACAGGTCAACGATACTCCATCGAGTTTTTCGTAATGTTCAAGTTCAATGCTGAAGAGTTTGGCCATTTCGATACATGGCCCAGCGGCACCGGCAATAGCCATGGCTGAATGGCTATCGGTTTTAAAAACTTTCTCCATGGTACGCGCAGCCAATTGATACCCTTCCGTCGCTCGTCGATCCCCAGCAATCACCACACCGTCTGCATATTTAATAGCCAGAACTGTCGTCCCATGCGTGACAGAAGCCAGATAGCCACGTTGCACATCTTCAATCGATAAAGGATTGGGCAACGAGCCCCCCCAACGCGCAGCTGGCGTAAGCTCAGGTCGAGTTTGTAACAGATGGTCAAAGAAACTCGAACTCTGCAAAGGTGGTGACGGTGGTAAATTCATCCAATTCATAATTCAAAGACTCAATCAAAAAAGGTTATTGTGACGAAATTACTTTTCGGTGGTAGACAATTTAAAAAATAAGTCCTCTGGCGTTTCGACCCCATCCATCAATTCATTGGTCAACTCACTAGTTCCTCGGGTTGGGTCCATCAAGGGAATTCGTTTAATGGTGTCATTTCCCATATCAAACAAAACCGATGTCCAACTCATGCCATAAATATGTTTGGGGAATTTCTTCAGACACAGGCCTCGAAAATACGCTCGAGATTCATTCGGAGCCACGTGTTCAGCCTTTTGGATCTCTTCATCATCGAGCAATCGGTCGATCCGGTTTCCACGCTCCAGAGTGTAATAGAGACCTTTATCAGGGCGAACATCATGATATTGAAGATCCATGAGTGCCACACGAGGATCATTCCACCCGCACCCTTTACGATCAATATAGGATTCGATCATTTGTCGCTTGGCCACCCAGTCCAACTCCCGAGCCAGTAACATGGGATCTTTTTCTAAGGTATCCAATACTGATTCCCAACGGATCAACACATCCTTGGTGGCTGGACTAAGATCATGGCAAGCAAAGAAGTTATGCGCAGCATGCAAAAAATCACGTTGGATGGCGATCGCCGTGGTCATATGCCCGCTGCTCAACCTCAGGTCTTTTTTCACCGACAGGTCTCGTGACACAGCCTTGATGGCAGCAACAGCATCATCCAGCTCAATATTTGGCAATTCCGCGCCACATTCAAGCATCTCCATAACAATGGCTGTCGTCCCAACCTTCAAATAAGTGGGGATCTCTGCCATATTGGCGTCACCAACGATGACATGATGGCGACGATATCGTGAGGCATCGGCATGAAACTCATCGCGGGTATTCACAATCGGCCTTTTGACCATGGTATTGAGATCAACCAAACACTCAAAGAAGTCTGACCGCTGCGCTATCTGGTAATTGACGGGAGAAGTGCCGTTTTCTGCACCGACTTTTCCTGACCCAGAAAAAATTTGACGGCTCACAAAAAACGGTAATAGCGTTTTAATAATTTTTTCAAAAGGCACTGACCGGGCTAACAGATAGTTTTCATGATACCCGTAACTATTCCCCTTCCCGTCGGAATTGTTTTTATACACAGCATATTGGGCATCGCCGGCATTTCGATTCATCCACTCTAAACTTTTGGCGGCAATGAGTTCTCCCGCTCGTTCGTACGCAACAAGCTCACGAGGATCACTACATTCAGGAGTGCAATACTCGGGATGCGCGCCATCGACATACCACCGACCGGCATTAGCTAAAATCTTATTGAGTTGTCGATTATATTCAGGGCCAGGACGTTCTCGCTCCCCTTCAATTTCAAACCCACGCGCATCGAGTAAAGGATTTTCGTTTTCGTAATCCCAAAGCGCCTGAGGGACAGGGAGAGACGGGTAGCAACCTATGAGTCGGAGTGAGTTGGTAACAGGATCGGATTGTGGGGCATGGCGAGCAGCAATACCAAATTCTGTTTCTGTTCCAAAAATACGATGCAAAGGGGCCTCATTTGTGCACAAATATTAGAGATTAGAAATAGTGGCCGGCACTGACAGTTTCAATTTCACGCGACTCTTCTGAGCCAAGAACCAAGGTCCGCACATGAACAATTTTTTCGCCCTTCTTCCCGGAGATACGAGCCCAGTCATCAGGATTGGTCGTATTTGGAAGGTCTTCATGAGCTTTAAACTCCTCACGGATGGCCCTCAGAAAATCTTCTTCTTTCAGCCCTTTCTCTCCCGAAGCAATAGCTCGCTTGACCGCAGATTTTTTGGCACGCGAGACGACACCTTCGATAAGCGCTCCACTGGAGAAATCTTTAAAATAGAGCGTTTCCTTTTCTCCGTTCGCATAGGTCACTTCGAGGTAGCGATTCTCATCAGACAAGGCATACATTGCTTCGACCGTATATTCAATCAACCGTTCAACGACGCGGGAGCGATCCCCATTATCGCGATCAATTTCTTCTTTGGCCAAAGGAAGTTCACTCGTGAGATATTTTGCGAAAATATCCATGGCGCATTTTTTATCCGGTCTAGGAATTTTCACTTTAACATCCAATCGACCAGGCCGTAATACTGCGGGATCAATAAGATCCTGCCGATTACTGGCCCCAATCACAATCACATTTTGTAGCCGCTCCACCCCATCAATCTCGGCTAAAAACTGCGGGACAATCGTGGATTCAATATCTGATGAAATCCCAGAACCTCTAGTGCGAAATAACGCATCCATTTCATCAAAAAAAACGATGACTGGATTTCCGGTCGCCGCCTTATCTCGAGCTTTGGCAAACACTTCACGAATTTGTCGCTCAGATTCACCAACATATTTGTTCAGCAGCTCAGGCCCTTTAATGTGGAGGAAGTAACTCCGTACATCTTTCCCTGAAAGATGCTTAAGCTTTTTGCCAATAGAATTGGCTACAGCTTTCGCAATCATGGTTTTCCCACAACCAGGTGGGCCATACAACAATACACCTTTTGGTGGCGCGAGCTTATGCTCCAAAAAGAGGTCGGGGTAAAGAAACGGTAGTTCAACCGCGTCCGTGACATGTTCCACTTCACTTTGTAGCCCACCGACATCTTCATATCCCACATCGGGTACTTCTTCAATCACGAGTTCTTCAATTTCAGATTTAGGAATTTTTTCGATCACATATCCCGATCGCGCATCGAAGAGTAAATGATCGCCGACGCTCAACCGCTCCTGCAGAAGGGGCTCACCTAACTCCACGACTCGCTCTTCGTCATGATGCAACTGGATCAAGACTCGAATATCATCCAGACGATCCTTTAAACGTACCACCAGTCCTTGCGGATCAAATCCACGCACTTCAATAATATTCAGGGCCTCATTTAAAATAACTTCTTGCCCCTTTCGTAACGCCTCACCAGAAATCGAGTCATGGACACTCACTCGCATCTTTCGCCCAGAGACATACACATTGGCGGTTCGATCATCATTTAGACTACAAAACAACGCGTAAGGAGAAGGGGGAGCTGTCAGCTTTTCAATTTCTGCTCGAAGGGATTCTATTTGAGTTTTGGCGTCTTGGAGAGTCGTCGCGAGCTTTTCGTTTTGCTTTTGCGACTGCTGTAATTTCATTCGGGTTTCATACAGTTGCCGTGTCTCCGTTTCAAGTGATTGCAGCTCACTTCTCAGCTTTTCAAGTTCACGATCATAGTCTTCGTGTTTGCGAAATCCCATAAGAACATTACCTAAGCATTAAATGTAAAAATTTTACGTGACAAGCAATAAAAACGTTGGAGTTTATTTACTTGACGATTTTCAGGAAAACCACTAACAGGCCCGTATTTAAAGGGGAAAACGACTCGACTCACTCCTCAATGAAACCGTGAGGAATTCTAGCACCGGTTTTCCGAAAGAAGCAATAGAATAGATGGAGATTTCATACTAGGGAGATACGCCGAGTTGCGTAGTATAATGCTTGACGATTTCAGCAGGCATACTTGATTGAAAGATTGAAGATATCACGGCCACCCCAGAAGCTCCCGTGTTTTGTATGTCTTCCACTCGTGACACACTCATGCCACCTATTGCGAAAATTGGGATCTGGCAACGTTGACACGTTTCTTCAAGAACCATCGTTCCTAGGGGAGGTCCGTACGCGCGTTTGGAAGGCGTATCATAAATTGGGCCAAGTACGACAAAGTTGACGCCCTCTTTTTCACGCTTCACAGCTTCGTCTGCAGAATGTACGGAAACCCCAATCAAGCGGTCTGGGCCTAAACAGGCTCTCACCTTTTCAACGGGCAAACTATTCCCTCGTAAGTGCACACCATGAGCCCCAGTAGCCATCACCACGTCAACACGATCATTGATTAAAAATGGAACATGGTAACGTTCGGCCCATGGAATGATTTGCTGAGCCAAGGCTAATAACGTACGCGTTGGAAGATCTTTCTCGCGAAGTTGGAGCATCAGCCCTCCTTCTGAAATAATATTTTCCAGAACAGAGAGAAAATTTCTGTCACCAACTTGATGACGATCTGTCACAACATAAAGAGGAGGAAGGTGGGGGTGAGCCATGAGTGAGGTCATTCAAAATAATCGCGAATCACCATCGTGATGCGTAAGGCGTTAAGAAAAACCCGTCACACTTTATTGGTTACGCATGAAGTATGACTATAGCATACCTTCAATCGTGGTACTTGCGGTGGCATAGAGTTTCCGAGGAATACGCCCGGCCCGATATGCGAGCCTTCCAGCCTCAATACCAAACTTCATGGCTTCGGCCATCATAATCGGATCTTGTGCTCCGGCAATGGCAGTATTCATCAACACGGCATCCGCGCCAAGCTCCATGGCCAAGGCTGCGTCTGAGGCTGTACCGACTCCAGCATCCACGATAACCGGCACATTGATGTTTTCAAGAATGATCTTCAGATTATAAGGATTTCGAATGCCCAAGCCTGATCCAATTGGTGCAGCCAAGGGCATGACCGCCGGGCATCCAATATCCACCAGTTTTTGTGCCACGATCGGGTCATCATTGGTATAGGGCAACACGATAAACCCTTCCTTGATAAGAATCTTGGCTGCCTCAATGAGGCCAGCAGTATCAGGAAACAATGTTTTTTCATCACCGATCACTTCAAGCTTCACAAGATCGGATACCCCTGCGGCTCTCGCAAGCCTCGCGTATCGTACGGCATCTTCTACGGTATAACAGCCGGCTGTGTTAGGAAGTATGGTATATTTCTTTGGATCAATGTAATCCAAAAGATTTTCGGAATTGCGATCAGTGATATTTACCCTTCGCACCGCAACAGTCACCACATCAGCTCCCGACACCTCAATGGCCTTTTGCGTTTCGACGAAATCTTTATACTTCCCGGTTCCTACCCACAAACGAGACCGAAATTCACGCCCAGCAATAGTTAAACGATCTGTATTCATAATGTTCTCAATCTAAAAGGTTAAGGTCACCATTCCATAACATGACCGATGCTGAATGTTTCTCAAAACATCTATCGAAGGAACTCGCCAATTGATCCTCCACCTATAAAACTCATGACTTCAACTCGATCACCATTTTTTAATACTCGGCCTTCGAATTCACCTTTTTCCATAATTTCCAAATTAATTTCGACCGCCACTTGATCTACACGAATGTCTAATATTCGCAACAGACCACCCACAGATGTCCCCTCCTCCACCTCATGCGGTTCACCATTTAATTGAATGGTCATTGGGCTAGCATTCTGAATTCACGATGGGGGAACAGTCACTTTCGACCACACGGACACAACAAAGGACATCCTACGAGACCCCTGAAATGCTTGTCAATGAAATCCAAGCAAGTAAAAACCCATCGATTGGGAAGCCACAAGGTTGGCATAGTAATCCGTATCTACCAAAGATATAATCGGCGAGAAACGAATCTTGTTCCTCCCTATCGCGTATTCCACAGAAATGCATAAGACGAACATCACCATCGCCAATCTCTTCCTGACCATGGCGGAACTCTTGCAAAAAGAAGAAGCCAATCCATATCGAGTCCGCGCGTATCGGCGAGCCTCAGCTACTCTTGCTGGGCTAGACGAAGATATTGCCACCATCGTTCAGCGAGGGGATGTTGATTCACTGCCTGGAATAGGGAAAGACTTGGGCGGAAAAATTAAAGAGTATCTTGATACCGGCTCCATTCGCGCATATGATGAACTAAGCACACCCCTCCCTGAATTCACGAAACACTGGCTTGCACTTCCTGGATTTTCAGAACCCATTATCCACGACTTATACTTTCGGTTAGGGATTCACTCCCTCGACGATCTTGAGGCTCTTGCGTCTTCTCATTTACTCCGCACACGGCCTGGCATCACAGGAACCACTGATGAATTACTGAAGGCAATCAGGTCACTCCGAGAAAAATCCACTACTGATTGACGCACATGGGAAGTCTTTGCTAGGTTGGCCGCCGATTCAAATACTGTCGTCGGAAATTTCTAATTATTGAAGTACGAGAGGATACAAACAAGATGGCTGTTTCAGCATTTGTGATGGTAGATGTTATTGGAGATCATACCAAGAGTGCGTTAAAAACTTTCACCAGAATTCCAGGAGTAAAACACGTCTATGGCATCACTGGTCCTTACGACATTATCGTCGACATTGAGGCGGAAACGCTAGAAGAATTAAACGATTTAGTGCTATCCAGAGTGAGAGGTGTTGATGGAGTCAGAAAAACCTCCACGGCTATTGTCCTGAACGTCCTAAACGTCTGAATTGCGTCCCCTCAAAGCGGACGCAATTCCTTAAAGACTTTCCACGTTTTTAACAATTCAATGGCCTTTTGAAGTTGCACATCCTTCTTCATAAATTCTGCTTCAAGGGCTTTCAAATCTTTCTCCTTGTCTTCTGAGGCTTCAGTCCCACCTTTTTTCTCTGGCGTGGATACGGCCACGGCATCTTCCCCGGGGTTTCCGGCAACCGAAGACTTCTCCTTCGCCATGATAATGGGCTTTGGTTCAATCACGATATCTGGCTTCACTCCCACATTGTGGATGGACTCCCCACGCGGAGTATAATATTTTGCCGTTGTCAATCTGAGTCCTGACCCATCGGAGAGTGGGAGAATAGTTTGAACGGAACCCTTGCCGAAAGTCGTCATCCCAATAATGACGGCTTTCCCCCAATCCTGCATTGCAGCAGCGACAATTTCCGAAGCACTTGCAGAGCCTTGATTGACCATCACAATCATCGGATATTCATAATGCTTCGATTGCAATCGAGCCCGGTATTCATCTTTCCGCCCATCCCGACCTTTAATCGACACCACTAATTTATCTGATTCAAGAAATTGTTCAGACACTCCTACCGCCGCTGACAACAAACCACCAGGATTATTTCGCAAATCCAGAATGAGTCCCTGAATATTTTTTTCTTTCAACTCGGCTAATCCCCCCCCTAAATCCTCAGCCGTAGCCTCTTGAAATTGAGAAATACGGACATACCCAATGCGTTCATCAAGCACTCGTGACCGGACACTTTGAATTTTTATCGTATCCCGAATGAGGGTAAACTGCAGGGGAGTTTTGGAACTTTCCCGTTCCACGGTCAACGTGACCTTGGTCCCTTTGGGGCCTCGCATCTTTTGAACAGCTTCCATCAACGTTAAGTCTTTGGTCGGCGCCTCATCGACCTTGATGATAACGTCTCCAGATTCAATGCCTGCGGCGTATGCTGGAGTATCTTCAATAGGCGCAATCACCGTAATACGGCGATCTTTGACGCCGATTTGAATACCTAGTCCACCAAATTCACCTCTGGTCTCAACTTGCATTTCCTTATACATGTCAGGCGTCATATATGAGGAATGAGGATCTAAGGTCGCCAACATGCCTCGCACCGCACCGTGGATGAGATCTTTCGTCGGGGTTTCTTCGACATAGTGTTTTTTTACCTG
>JAJDBO010000315.1 GCA_029261305.1 Nitrospirales bacterium | reverse complement strand
TTCGGCGAAGCAGGCCACAAAAACCATTGTAGGTGACCTGCTGATGATCGATCGTGATCTGTATATTGTTCGGGGCACCCTGGGTGAGATTCAAATTGAAGCGACGTACAAAACTGAGATTACCGAAGAGTTTGAATTTGGGGATCGGATTAAAGCCCTTGTTCTCATGAATAATAAGGCGCTGAAAATTGAACGTGCTGGGGCGAGTGATGTGGCTGGAGTCGTGGAGAATTCGTCGGTCGCTGCTAAAGCCTCTCCTTCAAAAAAAATAGAAAAAGGTAAAGCCAAAGTCGCGGCTCCCAACCTGGCTCCACAACCCAAGCAGCCCGATCAGAAAACCATTATCGGCGATCTTTTGATGATCGATCGTGATCTGTATATCGTCCGAGGTGCACTGGGCGAGATTCAAATTGAAGCCACGTACAAAACCGAGATCACCGAAGAGTTTGAATTTGGAGATCGGATTAAAGCTGTCGTCCTCATGAACAATAAGGCATTAAAAATTGAGCGCGCCGGTGCGGATGAGGTCTCGGGAGTGACCATGCAGCAAACCGCTTCGAACCCGACCCCAGAGAAAGCAATGGCTCAACCCGGACAATCATCAGGGGACAAGGGACAAGCCGCCCAACAAACCAATCCTGCACCGAATAAACTCCCGTCGGATACCCGAGTGGTGAAGGGACAAATCCTTATGATCGACGGTGACTTCTATGTCATGCGTGGGGAATATGGTGAAATCCGTGTCGAACGCACGAACAAAACCAAGGTCACCGAAGAATTCAAGTTTGGCGACTTTATTCAAGCGACGGTGAAAAAGAATGATCAAGCCGTAATAGTTGAACGACTGAAATAACTAGTGGCTGGTCCAATGCGACCTTAGAGACGTAGTGCGAAGGCGTGTTCTCTAGGGCCGATGTGTTTTATAAAATTTTCTGTCTTGTATGGCGGATCTCACCATTGCAGGGGCTTCTATCACTAATGAGTGTCCCTCTCCTTCTGGTTCCGACTTTTCTTTTATCCCGAAGCCCCCACACGTCTAGAATCTTCACAACCCTCAAGGTAATATAGCGCGAGAATCGGACCCTGGTAACTGATCACGCTGCCTTTTCCCATTACTGACATGCGGAGGTTTTACGGTGATATCCTCAGCCCTTTCCTTGAGAAATTCTATTCCCCCCTATTCTCATTTCACCTTCGCAATCATCATTGGCCTCATGGGCGTTATCTTCTTGATTGATTTGCAATTGCCTTTGGGCGTGGCAGGAGCCGTGCCCTATGTAGTTATTGTGCTCCTCACTCTTTGGCTGCCATCGTCTTCATCAACTTGGGTGATTGCTGGACTGTGCAGTGCCCTCACACTATTGGGGTGGTGGTGGTCACCCTTGGGAGGCGAAATGTGGAAGGTTGTGGCTAATCGTTCTCTGGCCCTGTGCGCTATTTGGACTATTGCCGTATTAGCGATCAAATATAAACAGGTGGTGCTTTCTTCTCAGAGCGACGGATTTGCGTTCCGTTCCATGATGGATCTCATGCCGCATATGGTGGTTGCCAGGGATATAAGGGGACAAATGCTTGCGGCCAATCAGGCAGCGAGAACATTTTTAGGCTGGACACAGGAAGAGTCGCAGTCTTGGAGAAGGTATTCACTGTACCCATCTACCACAGATGAATATTTGGCCAGGGAGCAAGACAAGGCGCGGCTGAGCCAGGATTTCACCTTATCCACACAGACCGAGACTTACAGAAATTCCCAGGGTGAGCTGCGACAATTCAAAACCAATAGCTTTCCCTTTGTATGGCCAGAAACAGGAGAGACTGTGTTGGCCACGGTGGCCGAAGATGAAACAGATCGTCTAGAACAATGGGAATATCTCAAATTAGCAGATCAGGTTATCACCAATTCTCCAGATCACATTGCGGTGGTGGGTGATGATTATCGGTATCGCCGCGTCAATCCTACCTATGAATTCGCCAATGGCATTTCTCAAGCAAATATCCAGGGCCGTCACATTCAAGAACTTTTAGGTGAAGAAACCTTTGTCACCCAGGTGAAGCCACTATTTGATCAATGTCTGCAAGGGCAAGATGTTCGGTATGAAGACTGGTTTGTATTTGGTCAGCAGGGCCGGCGATACATGGCAGTGAACTATACGCCATTGAAAGATGATGAGGGATGTATTGATGGTGTGGTGGTCATTTTGAAAGACATGACTGATCGGCAGTTAGCGGATGAAGGTGTGGCGTACCAAGCCAGTTTGTTGAATGCCGTCGTAGACGGCAGTTCAGATGCCATCTTTGTGAAAGATTTGAATGGGAAATATTTGAGAATAAACCCGGCCGGTGCACAGATGATGGGTCTCTCACCAGATCAAGTGCTTGGAAACAATGACCAGGAATTATTTGGCAAAGAGTTGGGGATGCAGCTCGTACAGGCAGATCAGAAGGTGATAAAAAATGATGCCTCGATCACCGTTGAAGAACGCCTGACCCTTCATGGCCATCAAAGGATCTTTTCGACCATGAAAGCCCCAATGAAAAATTTTAGAGAAAATATTTCTGGGGTGATCGGGGTGGCGCGAGATATTACCCATCTAAAGCACATCCAAGAAACGCTTATGAAAAGCGAGAAACGTTTTCGTGATCTGTATGAGTCAGCACCCTTGGCATATATCTCTTCAAGGTCAGATGGGCAGATCATCATGGTCAACACCCGCGCGATGGATCTTCTTGGGTACACCAAAGAAGAATTATTAGAACGCAAGATTTTGGATTTATACGCACCAACCGAGTTTGGGAAAAAGAAGGCATTAGGAATTCAACAGAAAACGCTGGCTGGCCAGGAAATCCTGGATGAAGAGCTCCAAATGCAAAAAGCTGATGGTCGACTCATCTGGGTGAGTTTGACCATCCGACTGATCCATGATGACCAAGGGAATGTCCTAGAACGTCGGGGGATGGTCCAAGATATTACCCAAAGAAAAGAAGCACAAGATGCTCTCCTTCAGAGTGAGTACCGTTATCGGTCGCTTATTGAAACCGCCGGCAGTGTAATTATCGGGCTGGATTGCGATGGACATATCACTGAATGGAATCGAGAAGCGGAAAATCTCTATGGCAAGACGCGGGAAGAAATCTTCGGGCAAAACTATCTCTCGTTGTTCTTGAACGAAAAAGAACGAGAGGCTGTCGCAGTGGACATCAACAAGGTCCTGGCGGGAACCCCCACGAGAGATTTTGAAAATCCCATCCAAGCGGCAGGAGGACAGGAACGAGTGTTGATGTGGAACGTTGATCGTCTGCTTGATAACAATCAAACTCCCATTGGTCTTATTGCGATTGGGCAGGATATTACCGAGCGGAGACACCGAGAAAAACTATTACGTGCCATCCAGCAAGCGGAAGCGGAGTTTATTGCCAGTGATGATCCTTGGATCGTATTCGATCGATTGTTGTCGGCGATTCTTTCTTTAACACAAAGCAAATATGGATTTATTGGGGAAGTGTTGAAGACCTTGGAAGGTCAACCCTATCTGAAGACCCATGCCATTACCAATATTGCCTGGAATGAGGAAACCAAAGCCTTATATGAGGAAAAGGCCCCTAATCTAGAGTTTTATAATTTAGATAATTTGTTTGGGCAGGTGATCAAAACTTCTGAAATGGTGATCGCCAATGACCCGCAGCATGATCCTCGTAGCGGGGGCAGGCCTGTCGGGCTCCCTGATATGCATGCCTTCCTGGGGCTTCCAATTTTCCAAGGAAATTCCATGGTGGGGATGGTCGGAGTGGCCAATCGGCCTGGTGGGTACGATGCTTCCTTACAAGAATTTCTCCAACCCGTTCTCACCTCGTGCGGTACCCTCATCGAAGCCTACAAAAACGAACATCGTCGTAGATCAGTTGAATCGGAATTACGGGAAAGCGAGCAGCGGTTTGAGCTAGCAGTCTGGGGATCAAATGATGGCCTATGGGATTGGTCGAATATTCAAGAAGATGGAGAATGGTGGTCTCCACGATTCTATGAATTGCTGGGATATGAGAATCAGGAAACCCAGGCTTCCTATTCGCAGTTTCAGAGCTTATTACACCCTGAAGATCGACAACTCGTGATGGAAGCGGTGCACGCCCACTTGGAACAGGATGTCCCGTTTGATGTGGAATATCGATTGAAAACGAAGTGCGGAAAGTTCCGATGGTTTCATGCGCGAGGGAAAAAAGTACTCGATGAGAAGGGTCAGGCCGTTCGGATGGCAGGATCGATTCAGGATATTCAGGACCGGAGACAGGGGGAAATTGCTCTTCAAGAAAGTGAGCAACGGTTGGCCATGGCCTTGGAGGCCACCAGTTCAGGGAGTTGGGACTGGAATGTGGAAACAGGAGAAGTGTTGTTTGGCGATCAGTGGCTGGATGCGCTGGGGTATACACGGGAACAAATCGCTCCGCATGTTCGTAGTTGGGAGAGCCTGCTGCACCCTGATGATATGCCTCGAGTGCAGGCAGCTCTCCAGAAACATTTTGCTGGTGAGACGCCCTCCTATGAATGTATCAACCGTTTACAAGAAGCTAATGGAGAATGGCGGTGGAATTTGGATCGTGGCCGAGTAGTGGAATGGACCACTGATGGCAAGCCGTTTCGTATGGTGGGCACGGACACTGATATTTCGGCACGTATTCACGCAGAGCAGGCACTGAAAGACAGCGAAGCACGGCTTCAGGCGATTCTCGACAACAGTCCGGGTTTAATCTTTTTAAAGGACTTAAGTGGCCGCTATCTTCATGTCAATCAGCAGTTTAAAAAAGTGTTTGATGTCGCAGAGGAGGATGTCATTGGGAGAACGGATGATGAGGTATTTCCCGCAAAACAAGCCATGCAATTCAAAGTGCATGATCATGATGTAATAGCATCAGGAAAATTATTAGAGTTTGAAGAAGTTGCGACATATGCTGATGGCCCTCACACCAGCATTGTGCATAAGTTCCCGCTCCTCAACGACCAAGGTGAAATGTTTGCGATTGGCGGTATTACGACGGATATCACTGCACGAAAAAATGTCGAACAGGCGCTACGGGAGAGCGAGAAGCGATTCCGGGTGATATTTGAACAGGCTGCGGTTGGGGTGGCCCAAATCGTGTCAGGAACAGGAGAATTCGTCAAAATCAATCAACGGTATTGCGATATCGTCGGGTATTCTCAAGAAGAAATGCAGTGCCGAACATTCCAAGAGATTACACATCCCGACGATCTACAGGAAGATTTGGACAACATGATACGCTTGCTTAATGGGCAGGTCGACTTGTTCTCAATGGAAAAACGCTATTTCCGAAAGGACGGGATGATTGTTTGGGTCAACCTGACCGTTTCGCCAATGTGGCAATCCGGTGAAAACCCGTCTTTTCATATCGCGGTTGTTGAGGATATCACCGAGCGCAAACAAGCTGAAGAGGCTCTGAATCAATCTCAGAAAGCATATGAAGATCTCGTCAATTCAGTCGAAGGGATTGTGTGGGAATGTGAGTTTCCATCTTATGAATTTACGTATGTCAGTCAACAAGCAGAAAGACTTCTCGGTTATCCTATTGAGCAATGGCTTAATGCCCCAGGATTTTTTAGCAGTCATCTCCATCATGAGGATCGAGAGTGGGCCCTGGAGTACTGTCTTCTGAAGACAAAGACGAAGCAGGCGCACGAACTCGAGTACCGTATGATCGCTTCTGATGGTCGAGTCGTCTGGTTGAGGGACTTAGTCACGGTGGTTGTTGAAAATGGTCAGCCCGTGAAAGTCCGAGGTGTCATGTTCGATATTACTGAATCCAAAAAATCTGAGGCTATTTTGAAGCAACAAGCCTTGATGTTCCAAACGATTTCCGAAGGCATTATCCTCACCGATCGGGAAGGAAAGATTTCGGATTGGAATCCGGGAGCCGAGGAGATGTTCGGATATTGTAAAGATGAGGCCCTAGGAAAGTCGCCAGGCTTTTTACACAGAACGGAGGATGCTCCTTATATCACGCCGCAGATTATACAAAAGCTTCAAGTCGATGGCGCCTGGAAAGGCGAAATTGCGTTTGTGAGGAAAAACGGCATGGAAGGTATATGTGAAACGACGGTCGTCCCTTTTGTTGGTGAGGATGGCTATTTGCTGGGAACGATTGGCGCGAATCATGACATCACTGTACGGCGGCAGGCAGAAGCTAGGCTCCAACAATATGTTGATGGGCTTGAGAAAGAGATTTCCCAAAGGACTGCGCGCATTCAAGAACTCGAACAGCGGCGCATGCAAGTCGAAAAACTTGCTGCCTTAGCACAAGTAGCTGCTGGGGTTGCGCATGAAATTAATAATCCCTTGGCGAGCATTGGGCAATCGTTGGAAGTGCTCAAACGCGCGATTTCTGTTTCTCATCCTCGTTATAAATATATTGGGAAAATCCAAGATTCTGTAGATCGAATGGCACATATTGTTCGGCAATTGTACCAGTTGTATCGACCCGATACCGCTTCCCGAGAACCTGTCTCGATTCATGAAATTCTACATTTAGCGATAGAGATCATGAAAGATGCCGCGAAGAGGCAAGGTGTGAGTCTTGTTGAAAAAGTTCCGGAAGACTTGCCTTCGGCAAAAGTCTCTCGAAATAGCGTCACCCAAGTTCTATGCAATATTATCCAAAATGCCTTGGATGTGTCCCAACAAAATACCATTGTGGAAATCGGCCTGGAGGAACAGGCTGACACTGTAGTCGTTTGGGTGATGGATCACGGGCCAGGTATTTCCGACGAGGTGGCTCCGCATATTTTTGACCCATTTTTTACCACGAAAGATGGGTCCTCCTTGGAAGGTGGAATGGGTTTAGGGTTAGCGGTCTCCTATCGTCTTATTGAATCTTGTGGGGGGACGATTGACTTTTTAACTGAATTGGGGCATGGAACAACCTTTCGTGTGACCATCCCGTTAGAAGCAAATCTTGGATAAAAAGGAGCGTCTTGTATGGAAACACAGGGGACCATTCTCTTAGCCGACGATGAGGATACATTTCTGGAGGCCACAGAGGAACTATTAAAAGAAGAAGGTTTTGACTGTTATTCTGTGAAAAATGCCAAGGAATTATCTCAGGCCTTAAAAGCCACGGATTTTGATTTATTGATTACGGATTTGAATATGCCGGGAAACCATGTATTGGAAATGGTTGATGAAATTCGAATCGGCTCGCTCTCGTTACCTGTCATTGTGGTGACTGGATATCCGTCGATTCCTTCAGCGGTGGAATCGGTTCGTCTGAATGTCTTGGAATATTTTATTAAGCCCGTGGATTATCCCACATTATTAAATGCGGCTAAGCGAGGGGTGCAACATAAGCAGGTCTTGCGTTCAGTGCGAAAGGCCAGAGAAGAAGCCGGTCACCGGGAGCGGAAACTAGCGGAAATGGAAGAAACCTTAAGTGCCTTTGGCGGAATTGTTCCTGAGGTGGGGGTGGAATCGGCGTTACTCGATGACCCTCAAACTCAACAGTTGAAGTTGCAAGTCGAGGGTCTGGCTCGGGTGTTGGATCATGCAGATAAATCTGCCGCTGGGCCACAAGACCCCTCTGTGTCAGTGTCTGACTATCTTCGATTGCGTGATGGAATTTTTGAAACCATACAAGTTCTTCAAAAGACCAAAGGGGCGTTTCATTCCAAAGATTTAGCCAGGCTACGTATTTACCTTCAAGATTTACTCAGAAATACCAAGGTTGCTTCTTCAGGAGAGTGAGGAGCCCTTGGGAAAATTCTCAATGGGAAGGGGTTCAAGATTGTCTGAAGGAAGAAATCCAAAAATCTTTGAATAAAAATACAATTCGTTATCGAGGACACGTTTTATGTTTTCCGATCGTCGAAACCCGTGCTGCTCCCCTTCAAACGCTACATATGCCACTGGTAGTCCTTTTGCCTTCACGGCGTCGAACATTTTCTTGGCTTGATTCGGTGGGACAACTTTGTCTTCCAGGCCCTGAAACAAAATTAACGGGCAAGAGAGACGGTCGGTAAAATAGATTGGCGAGCGTTGATCGTAGAGATCTTTCCGTTCTGGGTAGGGACCAATCAGTTCGTCCAGATATCTCGACTCGAACTTATGAGTATCCTGAACCAAGGCTTCAAGATCAGACACGCCATAGTAACTTGATCCTGCCGTAAAGCAGTCTCGAAAGGTGAGGGCGCAGAGTGTGGTATAGCCGCCGGCACTTCCGCCCGTAATCGTGACTCGTGACGCATCAGCCTTACCCAGGTCAATCAGGTATTGGACCGCGCTGACGCAATCATCGACATCAACAATGCCCCATTGTCCATTCAGACGTTCACGATAGGCTCGCCCGTACCCCGTGCTGCCGCCGTAGTTGATATCCAGGATGGCAAACCCTCGGCTCGTCCAATACTGAATCATCAGGTTGAATGCCGTGGAGACGGCACCGGTCGGCCCACCATGGCTTTTGACCATGAGTGGTGGTCGCTCATTTTCGGGAGCCTGAAAGTCTGCGTTCTGAGGGGGGTAATAAAACGCATGGGCCATGTGTCCATCTTTGGCGGGAAATTCAATGGCGGTCGGGACAGACACGAATTGTGGATCAATCGTGAAATCAATCGATTGACGAAGAGTCTTGACGTGTTGGGTTGCTAGATTGAGTTGAATGATTGAGTGGGGTCGTGAAGGTGAACTTGCCGTACAGATCACATGAGATCCTTGAATCAGGATGTTTCCAATGTCTGTGTAAGGAAGATCAAACGTTTCAAGGTTGCCCTTGTTGGTATCCAATCGAGCCAAGTACCACATGCCTTTTTGAGTGTATGCGCAAATGACGTTGGATGATGATTCAAAGTCATACAGCCGTTGGCCAAAGACCCATTGTGGCAGGCCAAATTCAGCATTCATTGGGCATAAGGGATGAGCGTGTTCTTCATGCCATCGATACAGATTCCACCAACCTGTCCGGTCTGAGACAAAATGTAGAATGTCCGTAGGGGACCACTCCGGTTGAAAGATTGATTCATGAGGGCCACCGGCGACGCAGCGCTCATGTGTGAGTGAGCCATCCGGTTGAATGTCGGCGACCCACAATTCCGCCCCGTCCCACGGCATGTTGGGATGGTTCCAAGTGATCCAAGCAAGTTGTTTGCCATTGGGGCTTACGCGAGGGGATGCGTAAAAGTCGTTTCCGGAAACAAGAATTGATCCGGAGTTCTCGTTACCCGATGTGTTGAGAGGAATGCTGACAATGGTGTTGGTAGGTTCGTGATCTGAAGCGGTGTGGTCTTCTCGAATATAAATCAAACGCTGGTGTGTTGGGTCGTCAATCCCATCTGCATAAAACCAGGCACCTTGCGGTGTGAAGGGTTCTGGGTCTTGTCCTGGTGTCTGGCGGTACAGACGCTGATCAGAGAAATTTGAAAAATAGACGACACCGTTGGCAGCGAGATATGGTGCCCCGCCGTATTCATGCACTCGGGTTCGGACATTGAACGGTTG
>JAJDBO010000314.1 GCA_029261305.1 Nitrospirales bacterium | reverse complement strand
TCGAAGATTAATTCGATGATGTTCAGCCTGCTTGAGCAGTTGCTCCAGCTTGAGGGATGTCGATGAGATGTGAATCGTATCAAAAAACATTTCATCGGTGACCTGGCAGCCCAATCGAGTCAATCCTTCTGCTAGGACTTGGGTGAGACCATGCACTCGTTCCGCGATCCGCTTGAGTCCAGTGGGTCCATGGTACACGGCATAGAACCCAGCGATATTGGCTAACAAGACTTGCGCAGTACAGATGTTACTTGTGGCCCGATCTCGGCGAATATGTTGCTCTCGTGTTTGAAGGGCCAGGCGATACGCGGTTTTCCCGTTGGCATCTATTGATGTCCCGACAATGCGTCCTGGCATGAGTCGTTTAAATTCTTCGGTGGTTGAGAGAAAGGCCGCATGGGGTCCGCCAAAGCCAAGAGGTACCCCAAACCGTTGACTCGACCCCATGGCAATATCCGCTCCAAATTCACCTGGTGGTTTTAATACCGTGAGGGCAAGGAGATCGGTGGCCACGACAACCTTCGTTCCTGCCTCGTGAGCCCGCTGTGTTAAGTCTTGATAGTCTCGAAGGTAGCCATCGGTCGTTGGGTATTGAATCAGAATGCCGCAATACACACTCTGTTCCCAATCAATGCTATCAATGGTGCCAACCTCTAATGTGATTCCGAGTGATTCGGCTCGCGTCCCAAGCACAGCTAATGTTTGAGGGTGGCATCCTTTGGAGGCAAAGAAGGTCGGGTTGGCGGATTTTTCAATGGCGAGGCACATGGCCATGGCTTCTGCCGCGGCGGTTCCTTCATCCAATAGGGAGGCATTAGCTAACGGCAGTCCCGTGAGGTCGGTGACCATTGTTTGAAAATTCAACAGAGCTTCTAACCGTCCCTGAGCAATTTCTGCTTGATATGGAGTGTACTGGGTGTACCATGCCGGATTTTCCAAAATATTGCGCAGAATGACTGGCGGAGTCAGACAATCGTAATATCCCATCCCAATAAAAGAGCGAAAGATCTCATTTTGTTGCGCGAGGGCCTTGAGATCCTTCACCACGTCATGTTCATTTCGTTGTGAGGGTAAGTTCAAGGGCTGACCAAGACGAATATCTTCAGGGACCGTGGCTTGAACCAAGGCATCAAGGGAGGCTAAACCCAATACCCCTAACATTTCACGGATGTCCGCTTCTGTTGGGCCAAGATGCCTGGAAGGAAAGGTATCTGGTTCAAAGAACCAAGGGTGTTCAGATTGATTCGTCATCACAAATGCTCTCGGTCATGGTTCGAAAATTGGACCATGGGTAACCATGATTCACCTGTTGGGGTGTGCCATAGATTGGGTGTTGGTCAAAGGCTGAGGCCGATCATGTTGATGCTGAATAGGTCTCAAGTGAGGTTAGTAGGGTCGCCGTATTGTAATTCTGGCTAGGAACGTACTGCGTGTTTTCTGACATTTCACGACAGGCAAATTAAGCCTATCATGGTTGATGAAATCCTGCCAAGTTTGGTCGTCCATGGCAGGTTTTTTTAAGTGAATTTAAATGAGGGGGCTAAAGGCTTTCTTGAGAATTTTACCCCAATTCGCTACAGGAATGGCATTGAATACATGTTCAACCTCCAATTGGTGAAATCATGATTATTTTTTCTAATATTCGGAAACTCTACGATGGGACTTCGGCGACTTCGTCGGCACTTCATGAACGGGTAGACCTTTGGATTGATCAAGGCCACGTTCATGCCGTAAAACCCCACGATCCCCAAGGCCCTACGGGGTCAGATGTTTGTAGAGTGGATTGTTCTTCCTTCACAGTGACCCCGGGGCTCATCGATTGCCACAGTCATGTCACAGTCGTGGGAGTTCGCACTGAAGATTTAGAGACGATGAATTCACAAGCAGGGCTACTCTATACCGAACGAATTCTCTATACCACGCTGGTCAATGGTGGGGTCACGACGGTTCGAGATGTTGGGGGGGCCACGAGCTTTGTGAAACGGATGGTGGATGAAGGGGTGATCATTGGCCCTCGGCTAAAAATTGCCATTTGCATGCTTTCCACTACCGGAGGGCATGCGGATTTTCGTGGACCCGATCGATGTCATAGCACGGTATCGCGGTTGTGGCCCCCAGGTCCTGGTCAGCCATCGAGTATTGTGGATGGGCCGTGGGACTGTCGGAAACGTGTACGAGAGATTGCGGCCTGTGGAGGGGATCTCATTAAAATTTGCACGAGTCCTGGAGTGGTTTCGCCCTCTGATAAGTTAGAAGACCGTGATTTTACCGAAGCAGAAGTTGATGCCATTTGTGATGAGGCGGCAGGCCGAGGAATGATGGTGGCGGCCCATGCCCACAGTAAGAGTGGGATTCGTCTGGCTATCGATTGTGGGGTTCAGGATATCCAACATATTTCCTTTATGGATCAGGATCTGGCTGAACGGGCCTATGCAAAAGGATGTACAGTGACGCCGACTTCATGGATTAGTCGATCATTGTCGTCTGCCGAGGGTCTTACTGCTGCGGTGATGGACAAAGTGCAACAGGTCTCTGCCGTGCATGCGGAGGCGGTTCGTATCGCCCATGCGAGTGGGTTGAAAATGCTCACGGGCACCGATCCAATTTTGCCAAACATGCATGGACGGAATTTTATGGAAATTGTGTCGTTGATGCAGGATGGGCTCTCATCGCTATCAGCATGGTATGCGGGGACGGGCTTAGCCGCTGAGCGAATTGGGCAGGATGATACGGGGTGTCTTGTGCCAGGGAAGCGGGCAGATCTTCTCTTATGCGACCAGGACGTTCTTGAGGATCCCACAGTATTTGACCAAGGAGCCTTGGTGGAAGTGCTCAAAGATGGAGTCGGGTATCGAGGGGCTCTTGCCGATATTCCTCAGCGAACCTTTGGGTCTACGGTGCGGGAGAATCTTGCTCCACCTCAATAATAACGATTATGTCGATGAAGGTTGAATCTGGGGTTTTGTGAAATCTTCTTCTGGATCGTTTTGCATATCCACGATCAATTCACCTTTGGGAGAAAAGAACCCTTGCCCATCGATTTGGACAAGACCAGTACAGTTTTCTTGGAAAAATTCTAAAATCCATCCATTAAAATCGTACCCCTCGTCTGTGATATCGTTTTTGATGAGTCGAGCGGTGAGAATAAATTTGGCTCGGACGACAAATTCCCGAGCGAGTTCCGCTTCTTGATCGCCAAATGCGGACAATTGTCCACTGAATCCAGCTTGCTCTTGCTCAAACACGTCTTGATAGGTGCCTTGATTGCGAACACAAAATAATTGAATTGGTTTTTGTTCACGATGATATCCCAAGGTGACGTGGGCCCAGCTCCAGTCATCCAAGGCTTCGGGATCCATTTTGGGAACCAGGGGCACCTGGCTTTTTGATTTGAGAAAATCGAGGAGTAAGCGTAACGGCGGTGGTTCTTCTCGTTGACAAAACACACGGCAATAAATGACTTGTTCACCTTCTTCATTGGTTTTGGTCACGGAAAATACTGGAATTTCTTTACCCATTCTGGACCTCGGTATTGTTCAAAAGATTACAAAATAATTTAGAGACCTACTCTACATTGCGATGAGGCTGACCATCAAGGGAAGAAAAAAAATGTGTGGGTCAGCTGAACCGAATATTTTCTTGCATCCATGCATGTTTTGTGGTTGACAGGGTATAATCCTTTCGGTAGTATTTCGCCCCGTCCCCCCTACTATTCGTAATTATTCGGGATCCTAAGAAGTTCTATTCATAGATTTAGTGGATTGGCCACTGAACGTTCTCTATTTTGTTGAGCGCTACCTACACTTTACACTCATGAAGAGGAGGTCTGTATGGGAAAAGCGATGACCAAATCCCAGATCGCTGATCACCTTGCTGGTAAATCTGGTGTGACCAAGAAGACTGCAACAGAGATACTAGACAATTTGGCGGCACTGTCTTACAAGGAAGCAAAAAATGCCTTTACCCTTCCAGGGATTGGTAAATTAGTCTTGTCTCACCGCAAGGCAAGGACGGGTAGGAATCCCCAAACGGGAGAGCCGATTAAGATTCCTGCAAAGAAGGTGGTCAAGTTTAGGGTGGCCAAAGCGGCAAAGGATTCGATCTTGGGCGTGAAGAAGTAATCCTTGTTGTCTTTCTGTTTTTGAATTCTTTCTGTGTTACAAGGGGCACTTTTACCGAAATGTATTAGGCTTCATTTTTAAGTTTAAAAAAGGGGTAGCTACTGAACGTGGCTACCCCTTTTTGTTTATTGAAGACATGAAAACACTGAAGAGTGAATGGTATTGGGACTCGATGCGGTTTAATAAAATGAAGGATTTAGGCCTTTGGTGCTCCCACCATCGTGGGCCACAAGACTAATTTCGTCTCCGTCGTATACCTGAGTATCCTCACTCGCGACTCGTCTATTCACTGTCACCATGATCCGTTTTTCTCGTAGTAACCTCGTGACCTGACGAAGTTTACG
>JAJDBO010000313.1 GCA_029261305.1 Nitrospirales bacterium | reverse complement strand
TTTGGATAGTTTCAAAGATATGACCCGACTAGGGGATGGAACCTTTCAGCAGAAGCGCTTGTCCGAAGCTGCCATGTCTCGAGGGCTTGACGTGCTTGGCAATCTTACGACCTTGGCCAGAAATAAAGGATTTTCAAAAATCGTGATGACGGCCACGAGCGCGGTACGGGAAGCCAAAAACGGTGGGCAGTTTATCGAAGCCGTGGCTCAGCACACACGGGTACGCGTGCGAGTCGTCACGGGCCAGGAAGAAGCCCGACTGATTTATTTAGGCATTCGACATAGTATGGAATTGCAGGAGACGCCTTCCTTGATGGTGGATATTGGGGGTGGGTCGGTGGAAATCATTGCCGGCACGCGTGAGCATCTCCTCGGTGCCCAAAGTTTGAAACTTGGCGCGATTCGTCTGAAAGATCAATTTTTAGCCAAGGCCCCTCCTGCCAAAAGCAAACTTCGGGAGTTCTATAAAGCCATTGAGCAAGAGCTTCGTGAAGCCTTGGATCAATTAAAACTCGACGAAGTGGATCGAATTATTGCCTCGTCGGGCATGGCCGCGAATCTTGCGGAGATCGTGCATTTGCAACGGACGGGCCGACAGATTCCTCAACTCAATATGTCTACGATGAGTCTCAAAGAGATTCGGCTCATTGAGGATCGTTTAGCCACAAGCAATCTAGGCAGACGGATGGAAATCCCTGGGCTGGATCCCCGGCGGGTCGATACCCTGTTGCCTGCCACCTCTGTGCTTCGAACCGTGCTGGAGCTTACGGGACACAAGGAGATCACGCTGAGCGATAAAGCCATACGTGAAGGCCTGATCTACGACTTCATCGAAAAAAACAAAGAAAAGATTCGGATTGAGCAGGAAGTCCCCAATGTGCGGCTTCGCAATGTCATATCGCTCGCGCGGCGGTGTCAATATCCCAAAACCCATTCACATCATGTCGCGCGTTTGGCCACTTCGTTGTTTGACCAAACCCAGACGCTCCATCGGTTAAGCGAACAAGAACGGGAATGGTTGGAATATGCGGCCCTCCTCCATGATGTGGGCTATGTCATTAATCCTCGGCAACATCATAAACATGGCTACTATCTCATCACGAATAGTGACCTGGCGGGATTTACAGCTGAAGAAATTGAAATGATAGCGAACCTGACCCGGTATCATCGGGGGGCCAATCCCGGGCCACGCCACGTGGCCTATCAAGCGCTTGGGGTATCGGATCGAAAAAAGGTGAGAGCATTAAGTGCGATATTGCGAATTGCCGATGGCTTGGATCGTAGTCATTTTTCCATCATCCGAGATCTCGAGGTCCGTGTCGGAAAAACCGTAAAGATTATCCTGAGTGTGTCAGGGGACCCAGAATTGGAAGTGTGGACTGCGGAAAATCGCGCGGACCTGTTCGAAAAGATGTATAAGCGGAACGTGCAATTCGTTATCAAAGCTGTGGCGTAAATTTTTCCTGCAGCGTTTGAACCTTGCTGAGGCCTTATCATTTTCCCAATTGACGTAGATGCGCTGGAGGTAACCACCACTCGAGTAGACCGGCTCCGGCACGCGGGATTCCTTCAAAAAAAATAGAACAGGCCCCGGCTTTTTTAAATGCCATTCCTGGGACCGGTTGTCCGCACACCATGACGCCAGCCGTGAACCCTAGATGGGGCTCATGTCCCACGCACAGAATAGTGTCGTCGTGGGAAAACGAAGCCAGGAATTTTACGAATTGTTCAGGCGATGCTTCAGAAAGTAATTCTGAACATAATTGGACCTCGTTGGAAATCCCTAAAATATTCTGGGCAATTTTTGCGGTTTGTTGTGTTCGTGTAAAGGGACTGCACAACAATTGGGTGGGGCGAACGTCGAGTTGAAGCAGCCCCTTCGCCACCTTTTTTGTTTTCTCGATCCCTTCTTCAGTCAATGGCCGAGTCCGGTCATCACCATCCCAATCGTGCCACTCAGCTGCAATACCGTGTCGAAATAATATACAACGCATAAGACCTCTTTCCTTAATGATAAAGGGGGAGGATTGTATCAGAGGCTTTAAGGGAGAGAAAGGGAATGGGCATCTCTGGCCATATGAAAAAACTATGGAAATGAAAATGTGAGTTTTAAATTCCTGAGTGGTGGCTACCCTGGTGAAGGTGCAATCAGGAGGTAGCCTCTAAAGGTGCGTCAGCTTTCGTCGGTGACCATTGGACAGCTATGACGCGGATGATAGCAAGGGCAAGGAGGATACCGCCGAGGATGCTCCATTTTTCTAGAGGAGCATCTCGAAACCACATGGAGATGACTTCGGTGAGCATGACCACTAGAATGGTATCGACAATAAACGTGACCTTGACGCGGCCTTCAGAAAAATAGGTCAACGTGGTTTTGAACACCTCGACAATGGCCAACAGAATGAGCGTATTGACGATGACTTGTCGTAACGCAATTTCGAGAGGACTAGAGAAGAGGAGGTGAAGCTCAAGGAACGTCATGAGCACGCCACCGGCTAAGGCGGTCAGAATTGTTATAATTAATAAACTCAAGACGATCTTGATGCCTTGCATCCAAATGTCTGTCATATTTAAGGAGAGTAATTGCCCCAAGGACGAACGGTCATTCGGACTCCAAGCCCGTCTAGGTTCCTTGGTTGACGAGGTTGATGGGGAAAGGAAGTCAAAAGTCATCGATAGCCACCGGGTGTAAAAGGTCTCGGACGCTAATGACGCCAATAATGGCTTCCTCGTCATCGGTGACGGCCAAATGTCTAATGTTTGATTGTTCCATGAGATCGGCGACATCCCAGATAGGGCGATCTTGATTGATGCAAATCACTGGTGCGCTCATCACCGATGCGACAGAAGTGCTCTCAGGCTTTCGATTCATTGACATCACTTTACGCACGAGGTCGGTTTCGGTCACGATGCCGACTATATGGTCATGTTCTTTTACAAAGACACTCCCAATTTTCAATACCCTCATCATCATGGAAGCCGCGTAGGCCGTTTCTTGGCTTTGGACCGAAGTGAGGTTTTGTTTCATTAACTCTCTTACTTTGAGCATAGGTATCTCCTTTTCTGCTCTTTATGAATAAAGCGAGGAGGCGGGGCATCGATAGACCGTCTCCTTCATGGTAATTAAGGATTGAATCCCTTCTGGATATTTGATGCGTAACAGAGGATACAATTTTCGCTGCTGACGAGAGAGCCGGGTCAGCGACTGAATCCCGTATCGTAACGGTTGTAAACACATCAGTGTCATGAAAACGGTCATGAAAAGTTTCATGTGCGAGCCTTTCTTTTTTCAAAATGGGGCATCTGGACTCTTCCCACACAAGCCAAAGTAGCAAGGCAAGTTTAACAGGAGGTCACCTCTTTGTTAGGTTTGGGTTAATTCGTAAAAAACCCCTCAGTTTTGAGGGGCAATTCTTTGCTTTTGCAATGATATTTGGGAAAGAATAGGGGGGACTGAGAGGGAGCAAATGACAGAGACCTTTTTTTGAAAAGATGTCCCCGCCAAGGGGGCGGGATTTTGGATAAAAGATTTTAAGGAACTTATATGCGAAGGAGTGAAATGAATATTCGAACATTCTTTGGTCTGGTCTTGCTATGCGGGGTGATGGTGTTCTTATCCGGCTGCGCGGCACCACATTTTTTTACGGTCACGATTTATGAAAGTCCGGATCGAGTCGTGAAACTTCAGGCGGTGCCCGATGCCAACAATGGGAAAGGATTTTCTCATCCATCGGATATTTCCGTGGAAGCCATGGCCAAAGTGATGCGTGGATTGCGTGTGGAAATTCATAATTCCGCATTTTCTCTTCCCTTTTTGGGAGGGGCAAGTTCGTCAGGTGGGCAGCGAGTTTTTAGTGAACCAGAGATAAAATTCTTTGCGCCCTTGCTAGTCAAGGGCCTAGCACAAGCGACACCAGAAGAGTTAGTCACATTTTATGAAACGGGTGAAGTCTCCGATCTGTATGAACTCACGACGTCAGGTGGATTGTTTGTCAAAGGCGATGAGCTTCATTTTCTCTTAAGCAATCACAGCGTAAAAACACGCATTTGGCAGGACAACGAACAATACGAGGCGCCCTACCACTTGCGGCCAATGGAACCCATTGATCCTCAACCTGGGCGACTTCTGTTCATGCTTCCAGACCTTATGGTGGAACCTCAGTCGGGCATTCTCAATATTGGACTCTCCGCCGAGCCTTGGCAGGTAGGGGTGCGGTGGAAGGAATTAAAGTAACTTCGGCGAGCCTTGGACTTTTTAGGTGTTTCTAATCTCTCGGTGGAAATGTTGAGAGAAGTAAGATATTTATGATCAAGGAAGAGGACCCTTTCCTCTTTATATTTGAAGTGACATTAAGGCAGAGTCCTCCTGAATATTTTTACCGTTGTTGCATTTGTTCCTGCATCTTTTTGAATTGTTCCATCATCTTCCTCATATCCGGAGCTTGCGGTCTTGTTTCTCTTTTTCCTTTGGTCACCCCTTCCATTCCCGAGCCACGACCTAGACCCTGCATCTCTTGCATCTGTTTGAAGGGGTCGACAGTTTCCACTACTTTCACGGAAGCGGGCAGGGACACTCGTTTGTCTGGCACCGACCCCAGGTTCAAATGAACGGCGGTTTGGGTCACTTCCATCCCGGGCATGCCAGAAATGGTTTTTAGCGGAATCCCACGCCATATGCAGGTCTTTGTCATCATTTGTTTCATTTCCCACATGTCACATTTTTTCCCAATAATGGTTTCAGTCCCGACAATCTTTCCTTCCATGGCTTTCATGAAATCTGCCCCGACTTTCATCATATCGAGGTCTTTTCGATGAGCCATATCTTTGAACATGGGATTTTCCATTTTTGTCGCTGTATTATCTGTCTGATTGACATTATAGACCCACCGGCCATCCGTAAACATCAGTTGGTCTAACGACTGGGTGATGCCCATCATGCTCATGGTCCCTTTCGTCCGTCTCGCGGTCTTTCGTCCCCAATTATTCCATTCCATGGATTCTGTTCCTGTATTGACTCCCGTCATCGCATAATCAATTCGGCCTTCTTCAATTTCATAGAACTTCATGTTTTCAAGATTTCCAGCGTGAGAGAAAAGGGAAAAGCCTCCAAGGAGGATAGCCATGATAATTCCCCAAAACATTCTATTAAATGGATGATTCATCATGGTACCTCCCAGTGGTTTGATCGAAAAGGGTAATCTTACTTAGGCAAACCGTATCAAATTATGGCAAATTTGACTATGGAATGTAATCAGGCAATATGAGTTGCCTGTCAATTTCTGACTCCTTCCTGGAGGCAAGCTATTAATGGGGAGATTGTTTATGAAGGCTGTCCTAATGGAGGCTGTCTAAATCAATTGGGGATGGGATGTTGCGGGGTGAGCCCCCTCGATCGAGCGATCGAGGGGGCTCGGCACAGGAGGAGTTAAGCTCCTCAGAACGACACGTCCCACTGTAAGCGGCCACGTTGTTCAGTGATGGCTGCGGATGTAGGTAACTCAAGAGATAAATGGCTGACGTCCACGGTAATCTTGTTGCGATGTCCCGCGAAGAACCAATTGAATGCCACCGTGTATTCTCGAAGGGTATCGTTGGATGTAAAAACATTGGGATCAACGAATGCATACCGGAATGCCACCTCAAGGGGTTTGGGAACTGCGGGGATGAGGTAATGTGGGAAGTAGCTGGCTTGTGAGTAACTTCCCATGAGGTTGGTCTGTGATGGGACGACAGATGCTGTGCCTGTGAAACCTTTTAGTCCCACGCCTGCTCCTTGATCATTAATCTGTTTCCAATGGAATTCGTGTTGAACGGCCAGTCCACGCCATTTCATGGCAAATTCTTCAACCATGCCTTGGGTTTTAAATTGGGAGTCCGCTGCGGTGCCATCAGAAGTAAAGGCTCCGCCGATTGATCTGGTTTGCACTAATGTTCCGCAACCACCCGAGGACCATCGGGTACATTTCCCAACATTAGTATAAGCGCCAAAGGCTAAACTCGCGGTGGGCTTTTCATGATATTTCAAATCGCTCTGTGTCCATTTCAGATCACGGCCAAAGATGTTCCATTGCAGTCGCGCCATATACATCATCTTGTCATCGTCGTTGGCCTCACCTCGGCCTGATCCTGTAAAGACCCCGACATAATATCGGACATCATAAATTTTCCCTGGAAAGAGCCGTCCCATTGCTAAGATTCCCATTTGTCGGTCGATGGTAAAAACACTATTGACAATGGAACGTTCAACGAATGTTTGTTTCCCTGAGGAATCGACCCGTTCACGGTTATAATTAATCTTCCATTGTCCCACTCGAATGGTGAAGGCTTTGTATTTGGCTAGGTCGATACGCCAATCGATCACCCGAGTTGCACCAGGTGATCCTCCTGAATTTGCCGTCGATTGTAAATCTACTTCGAAATAATATTTAACCCAGGGTTTAAACCCGTGTCCCCCGATTTTCATTCGGACTCGACGAAGTTCAAATGTGCTCTCGGGATTATCGGTGAAATCGCCCATGGTGTCGGCATCGCCGCGTTCGGGGTAGGTAAACCGGCCCTGAAAACGCCATTGCATGGACGTTCGCCAATTCCCATCTTCGGTTGCAAATCCAAACCCTTTTTTTGACCAAAACGGAATCGCTGGCACATCTTTGCTCTTTTTCTTCTCCCCGTACCCAGCTGCCTTTTTCTCACGGTCAGCCTCGATACGAATCCAGTCTTCTTTGTTGATGACGCCCTTTTCTCGAAGCACCTCGGTCAGTACGTCTCCCCCAAATGCCGGAAGCGCCATGGCGCTCGATATCAAAAAACTGCCCAAGGCCATGGCCCCGATCCAGCGGTGTTGCATTCTCATGCTCTTGCTCCTCCCTGAATTTTGAAAAAATAATATCTCAAAAACATATGTGGCTTGGTTCGAAAGTGTTTCTGAATCTAGGAAGGAAGGATAAAATTTTAAGATTACATGTGTGTTACGAGCGATTAAATGTGGGGTAACATTTGAAAAGACTCTATTGGAGGTCAATGGGGAGGGTTTCAATCGAACCACTGGGAAAAAAGGAAGGCGCTGCAGAGCGAAGCGAAGTTTATCCTCTCACTCCATGAATGTATTCTTTGGTGAGGTTATGGTGAGGATGGTGAAAAAACTCACGAGTTGGCTGGTATTCTATGAGTTGTCCGCTACCATGTTGGAGCCAGAATAAGGCGACATGATCGGCTATCCGCCGTGCTTGGGCTAAGTTATGGGTGACCATTACAATCGTATAGGGACCACGGAGGCTGGTGATGAGGTCTTCCACGACTCCGCTTGAAAGTGGGTCGAGGGCGCTGCAGGGTTCATCCATCAGAAGCACTTCAGGTGAGAGACTCAAGGCGCGGGCGATGCACAATCGTTGTTGCTGGCCACCGGATAAGGCTAGGGCCGAGGAATCGAGTCGGTCACGAACTTCTTCCCAAAGACCAACGCGCGTCAGCGTTTCTTGAATGCGGGCATTGATGGTTGTGGGATCTTTGATGCCGTGTTCTTTCAACGGAAACACCAGGTTTTTCCGAATGGAAAAGGGAAACGGGTTGGGTTTCTGAAAGATCATACCAATCCGTCGGCGTAATTGAAGAACGTCAGTGTCAGAAGAAAGCACATCTATCTTGCCGAACTGAATTGAGCCGGAGACCTGACAATGTGGCACAAGATCTGTGAGGCGATTAAGGCACGTGAGGAAACTTGTTTTCCCACTTCCAGACGGACCGACCAGCGCGGTGATCTCTCCTTGTTTGATGGAAAGAGAAATACTCTCAAGCGCTTGGTGAGATGCATACGTCACGCCCACGTTCTTTGTGGAAATCAAAGGAGTCGGTGTGTGGGCCTGGTGGGGAGGAGCTTCAGATTCCACGGGCTGTGCGGAGGGGATTGTGTTGAGTGGTCTCATGTGACAAAGACTCTCTTGGTAGACCAGCGATGGCCAATGGCTTGGGCTCCGGCGTTGATGATGAACAATAGCGTGATCAACACCAGGGCGGTGGTGTAGGCGTTGGTATTACCGCCGGGCACATTCATGGACAAATCATAAATATGAATGGAGAGTGCACGTCCGGAATCCCACAAGGATTCGGGCATGCGATCGACATAGCCGCTGGTAAAAATGAGTGCTGCGGTTTCGGCCATGGCGCGGCCAAGCCCTAAAATGAATCCAGCTAATAGAGCTGGCATAGCTGCGGGGATGAGAAGCGATACCAATGTGGAGGATTGGGAAAGGCCTAAGGCGGCTGCGGAAAGGCGGTAGTCAGCGGGTAAGGCACGGAAACCTTCTTCGGTCGATCGGATGAGAATCGGTAGAACCATACACGCCAAGGTGAGTCCTCCGGACACAATGGAAAATCCCAACCCTAGGGTCACGCAAAAAAACGCGTTCCCGAACAATCCAAAGACAATAGAAGGGACTCCGGCTAACACATCAAGACTGCGTCGAATGAGATTGCTTATCCATCCAAATTGATGGCTCACTTCGGAAAGGAGAATGGCGGTGCCTAAGCCGATTGGAAGAGCGACGGCCATACACACGATAAGAATCAGCGCAGTCGAAACGAGAATCGGGGCAATGCCTCCCTCGCGTCCCGCATTCATGGGTGACGTGGCGAGAAACTCCCAAGACAAACCTGATAGGCCATGAACGACAATGTCACTGAAGAGCCAGAGAAACATGCTCATCAATAGTATCGCCACACTCCAGGTGATGCCCATGGCGAACTTATCTTGAATAGCTTGTTGATGATTAGACATGGTGGGGGGCTCGATGGTTTCGAGTGGCTAGCGAAATGAGCATGAACACCATCAGTAGTAACACGACTCCACTGACAAACAATACGGATCGATGATCATCTACGGCATAGGCCATCTCTAACGCCATATTGGCTGTGAGTGTGCGAATGGGGTCGAACACCGAGGAGGGCATCTGTGCAACATTCCCGCAGACCATTAGTACGGCCATGGTTTCTCCAAGGGCGCGGCCCGTGGCCAACAAAGCGGCCGTCCACAGACCGGAGTTAGCTGTGGGAATCATCACACGGCGAATTGTGCTCCATCGTCCCAAACCTAAGGCTGCAGCTCCTCGAATGTACTCGGTGGGCACCTGAGCTAAACTCGCTTGAGCCAGTAAGCTGGTGGTGGGAAGAATCATCATCGCGAGAATAAGAATCCCTGCGAGCATACTCGCGCCTGGAGGGTGCCATTGGTTGATCAGGGGAACTAGAACTACTAATCCCCAAAATCCAAACACGACAGAAGGAATACCCGCGAGGAGCTCAATGAACCGAGAGTACAAGGAGGCAACGAGTAGGGGGGCGTAACAATGACAAAAGAGGGCCGAACAGAATCCGAGTGGTCCTGCAAGAAGAATAGCACCTACTGTAGTCAACAAGGTGCCCATGATCATGGGTATGAGGTTGAAGGTGTTTTCACCAGGGTGCCAGGAGGAGTCGAACATAAATCGGGTGACGCCGAGATGTCGCAATGCCGGTACTGTTTCTAAGATCAAAAACAGGATGATGAAAACAAGGATGAGCCCTGCGATGCTGGCGCAACTCCACAACGCCCCACGCAAGAGGTGGTCACGATGCCAGGGGACTGAAGGAATGCTGAGTGACCAGGTGTTGAACATGAGGTGACGCGGCGAAAGTAATAAAAGTTTGTGCCAATGCGTGCGGGTGTTTGGGCGTCATTAATGTCAGCGGACGTGATAAAGGAAAAGTCCCATTTTTCACTGTGTTCAAAGACGCGGGGATTGCATCGAGCTGCAGCAGTTTAATTTGAATTCCCGCAGAGACGTCATATGTGGCCGTACCAATCGAGACATAGGCAATGGCTTGTGGATTTCCCGCCACGGTTTTAATTCCGTGTTCGTTATCGCCGATGACCACATCGGCCTTGATGGCGGAATTGGTAAGATGGAAATGTTGTAAAAATATTTCGAGAGTGGCTCGACCTTCGGCTTTATTCACCACGACAATGGGCGCATTCTTACCACCAACTGATTGCCAGTTCGTGATGGCTCCCGTGTAGATATCCACCACTTGTTGTGTGCTGAGATTGGCCACAGGGTTGTCAGCGTGAACGATGAGTCCAATGCCGTCTTGCGCAATCGCAGTGCCCACGAGATCAATGGTTTCCCGAGGATGCAGGGCGCGGGAGGCCATTCCAATATGGGCGATTCCTGATCGTGTGTCGGCTACTCCACGTGAAGACCCACCGGTTTGGACATCGACTCGCACGCCTGGGTGTTGTGCTTCAAATCGTTTGCCAATGTCCGCGATTAAAGGCGCAATCGTGCTCGATCCGGTGATGATGAGTTTTTGCGTGGGTGGATTAGCCGCCGGGGATTCTTGGCACCCAGAAAGTGCTGGAAGAATCGCAAGAAGAACAAGAAAGACGGATATTCTCATTGTCATGTCCGCTTCGAAGCTTTCTTTCGAGTTGGGAAAGAAAGTTGGCAACAGCCTAGATCTAAAGATTTTCCTGCCGTCGCACTTTCCACCCCTTTGGCCAATTGATACAGCACTGATTTGCCGTCACGTGTGGCATCAACCAGCCCAGCTTCTCGGAGTAATGCGAGATGATGCGACAAGAGACTTTGTTCGACTCCCAGCAAATCCATTAATTCACCCACGCGTTTGGGTGTGTCCATAAGGGATTCCAAAACAGCCAGTCGAGTTGTATCGGCCAAAAGTTTAAGTTTATCGGCGCAATCAATTGAAGGAGGAGAAGTTGGCATGAGGGTATGGTCTATTGGGTCAGAACGATGTTACAGGTGACATGAAAAAAAATTCATATGAGCGGACTTTTATGTGAGGGAGGGATGATTGTCAAGAGGTTGCCTAGCTGAGAAGAGTGCGGCGTATCCTTTTGGCTCGACTGTGACCTCCGCGAATCGGTTGGTCAGAATGGTGTGTAACCCCTCCTCATGATCTTCTTCATTGGAAAAGATCTTCTTGCCATTGTAGGTCTGCATTAATCGTTTGGCGATCCAATGCGGTTGATTACAGTCGTGAAGTAAGGTGGATCCAAAAATGACGCCTCCTGGCCTGAGCACTGTTGTGAGGTGATCAAGGACGACAGCTTTGGTGTGAAAAGTGCCGGGCAAGCAATGCAGCACATAATTAAGGCTGATGGAATCAAAACTTGGAGCTTCAATATTGAGGGGTTTTAATATGTCGATACGGTAGGATGTTGGTTCATACCGAGCCACTCTCTTGGCGGCGACTTGCAAGCAGGTCGGGTTGAGATCGAGTAATCCCAGTCGCGGTGCGGTTGAAGGAAACTGAACGTGGTCAAGGAAATATCCTGTCCCGACTCCGATGTCCAAATGGTTGTTAGAGACATGACGGTTGAAATGGCCGAGTAGGTATTGTGTGGGACAGCGCCAAATCCATTGATTCGAAATTCCCAAGACCCACCAGTCGTAGAGTGCTAAAAACCGTGGCGAGTAGATGGCCTGGCCGGCCACTGTGTCCTCGTGGGATGGGTGATTTTGAGTGTTCATCACGAGGTGTGAAGGGTTAGATTAGCTCATTGTCTACTTGAGCTATTGGTGGCGATTGAAGTGTTGACGAATAGTCTCGACCCGTTTGCGGTTGGCGCCTAAATCCGAGTGGCCCACTCGAGATGCCGATCGAACGTGGATCACTTTCTGTGTGTCATCGAAGGCAAATTCGAGATCATCGGTAAATCGGAAAATCAACGAGGTGCATTCTACATGAAGATACGTGGGCTCATTTTCCACAATTCGAGTCCGCGGCAAGGAGGCGATCTCTTGGATTACCCGCGCTTTCGCTTCCTCAATTGACCCTTGATAGGCTAACGCTTCAATGAAATGTTCGGCGTCTGTACTTTGCGATGAAACACAATTTGGTGATTGTGGACAGGGCTGTAATTGTTTCATCCTCTATATCTCAAAGGTTGAGTGGTTCATGGTTTCTTTGACTGGTATTTTTCTTCTAATTTGAGAAGCGTCTCTTTGATTGGGAGTCCTCCTCCGTAGCCGACTAATTTCCCTGTACTTCCAATCACGCGATGACAGGGCACAATAATCGAAATGGGATTCTGCCCGTTTGCCGCTCCTACAGCCCGGGAAGCGTTGGGATTGCCAATGGCCTTGGCAATGTGACCATAGGAGACAGTTTTCCCATAGGGAATGGTTCGTAATGCCCTCCATACTTGTTCTTGAAACGGAGTGCCTAGTGGCGCAGTTTTTATGGTGAACTTTTTCAATTTCCCATCGAAATAGGCTTTTAACTGCCGAATGGCTTCCTTAAACGGGCGTTTATCATTAATCCATGAAGGCTCTAGCTGAATCGGGTGTTTTCCATTTTGAAATGATAGTAGTTCGAGATATCCATTTTTCCCCACAAGCAGGAGTTTCCCCGCAGGACTATCAAGAGTGCAGTAGGCGGTCGCTTCCCGTGCCTTATCCCTTTGGGATTTTTTTTTATGGGTTTTTGGGAATACGGCTGATGTCATCTATAGATATCTCCGGCCAAACCAGTATCTGAGTCTTACTCTTTGGCGAGCTCAACCCTGGGGAACGTTGCGCCTCCATGATAAAGAAAGAACTTTTTTGCTACAATACGAGTTGTGAAAAAGAAAAATTGGTTTATTTCTGAAATACATTGGTATTTTTATTAATATTGTAAGGAGCCTGACTAGAGTTTAGGTGTAGATAAAAGGGAAAAGGTCACTTAAATAAGGACATTAAACTTGTACTCCAAAATTTGGTTAGATTCCTTGGGGAAAATATTGTATTCTACTCAGAAGCAACTATTGACCATGGATTGAATCTAATCAAATACTCAACGGTTCAGATGCAATGTTTTCAAATGGTCGATGATGGAATCTACTTTTTGAGTCTTAAAGATTTGTTATCAATAATAGGTTGTCAAAGAATAATTCAATGAGCAGTGCTCCTCCTGATCCCATTCCTTTTTCTGCCCAATCCATTCCATTTTGGGAATATCTTGAATCAGGGGAAGTTCCTGAAAAATTTCTTGCTTCGGAATATATGACACAACAGTTTGTTGAAAGACTTGTTCATTATGTTTTATGCATCCCATCCAAAAGTGTCTCAATGCCTCAGCTATCCAAAATTTTGGAACAAATGGATCCCAAGGAACAGGTGTATTTTTTTAAACGGTTAAAAGAGACCAGTCCTCACAGTCTTAAGGAATTTGCCCCTCTGTATTATGGATTTATGGCGGAATTCCACCCCCTCCTTTTCACATAAGGGTTGCTGTCCTTTCCTTCTCTTTCCTGTTTCCCAGACTGAAAAATCAATGGAAAATCGTGTAAAAATCGGTCATGCAAATAGAAAGATGAACCGATTAAGCATGAATAGAGTCGGAGGAATAGCAAAAAATGCTCTTTTCCCAAGGTTTTAGGTAGCAGATTCAAGAGTAAGACTGTATAATGCCTTAAAATATTTGGTTTTTTTAGGAGGAAAGAATGAATTCCACTTTACATAGAGCTGTTTCCAGTTTTTACAACCTGATTTATGAAGCCCAGGCCTTTGCGACGACCATGTCCAGAATTGATACTGCAGAAGGTGATCGATACCTAGGAAGGGTCGAAGGATTAAATTGGGTCCTAGACCGGTGTCAAGAATTTGAAGACGTGGATGTGAATCTTACGACGGCTTCTCTTCAAAAACTCCTAGGAGATGTAAAGTCCGATCTCGAGCACGAATTATCGGTTCAGCGTCGGGAAAAAGGCCGCAGGGCCGATGGGAGAGAAGAAGCCTTAATTTTCGTCACGGATTATCTGGCCAGTCTCATCACCGCAACTGAAATTGAATCTGTCAAAAGCCCCGTGTGAGAAACATTAGGGGCGTCAGCCTACCTTTCGGTTTTATCTTGCCATTCAATTTTGGTTCATTTAGGGCTTTTGTCGCATCATGATCGGTCATGATCGTCAAAAGTCCAATGCCATCCGGGAATGGATCATCTTTTCCATTTCCATAGGGTTTGGGGCTCATATTGTCCTGGGACTCATGCTACATTCCCCCGAAGCTTGGCCAACCGAATCCCTTTGGGTCTATGGTCTGCTTATTTCCCTGTCTGTCTACGTGGTCGTTCAGTTGAGTCGGTCGCTTTGGTGGGCGTATCGAGACAATTTCCTATCAGACGTAACAAACACTCCTGAGGAGTAGGGCCAATTCCGAAAATTGAAAATTGAATGCAAAGGCAAGAGTGCAAAGAGGGAAATTTAAAAAATCCCTTTGACTACAATCCCTTCATCTATCAGCATGATTGGGATGGCGTCACGAATAGGATAGATCACGAGGTGATCAGCTCTAAGAAGACCAGCCTCCAGCTTTTCTTTTACCACACTTCCACCCGCATTTTGTAATTCCCCAGCGTCGATTTTCTGATTCAAGAGATCCAAGCCTGCCTGGTCCAAAAGAGATACCTCTTGCTTGGTTTCAGGGCAGCAGAGAATAGCGAGGAGTTGAGGGTCGAGAGTATTTTGCTGATGGGGTGGGTGTTCAGTTGTCATGGTAATTCCTCTAAATCAGTAATTTGTTTTAAGTCTGAACTTTTCATACACTAGTGTATCCTTATAAGCGAGATCAAGCCCCTAGGCGCCACAAAATATCCTTGTCCGATTACCCTAATAAAGGAAGCCTTCGGTCTTAACTCGTACCCGATGGAAGACGTTCCTTTTCCCCCCATGATCCACAGGTATCAGCGACCTTGTTTATGTTAAAAAGAACTCGCATCGCCAGGCTTAAACGATACTTTATTACCGGCTTATTCGTGGTCGTGCCCGCCTGGGGTACGTTTCTCATTTTATCGACTTTATTTGTAACCCTCGATGGTCTGTGGGCAGATCTTCTTGGTCCCCACTTTGACATTGAAATTCCTGGTGCGGGAATCGTCTCCTTATTCCTGGTCATTATTCTGGGTGGCATGGCGGCCACCCATTTCATTGGGCAACGGCTGGTGCGACGTTTCGAAGCCTCACTTGAGCGGATTCCTCTGGTTCGCAGTATTTATCAAACATTAAAAGGCATGACGGATGTCTTTCATTTTCGTGAGCGATTTGGTCATAGTAAGGTGGTTGTCTTTCCTTTTCCGCGAGAAGGTATGTGGGCGATAGGCTTTGTGATGGGGATAGCACCTTCGGTCTTGCAGCGCCCAGAGCATGAGTCGATGATCATGGTATTTGTGCCAACGGCGATCCATCCATTTACAGGATACTTGGCTTTTGTGCCACGGAATAAGGCTCAAGCCATTCAACTTCGTCCACAGGAAGCGATGAAGATGGAGTTTTCTGCTGGAATCTATCGGCCCCCGAGTGGATGGTTGACCCCATCACCCTCGTCTGATGTCATTCTATGATTCAAGCCAAAGACTGGGTACCAGAGGATTTGCAGACGGATATACATATTCGTCCTGCGAATAGCGACGATGTCAAAGCCGTTGTGGAATTTAATGCGGCGTTGGCCCATGTCACCGAAGGGAAAAAGTTGGAGCCATCGAGGTTGCAACAAGGGGTAGAGGCGGTACTACACCATCCAGAGCATGGGTTTTACTTGATTGCTGAAGAGGCTTCTTCAAAACAAGCCATCGGTCAATTGCTAATTACCTATGAGTGGAGTGATTGGCGCAATGCGGTGTTCTGGTGGTTACAAAGTGTGTATGTCCATGAGTCCTGGCGCCGGCAGGGGGTCTTTCGGAAATTGTATCACCATGTGATGACGGAAGCCAGAAATCGAAAGACCGTCGCTGGTGTTCGCTTATATGTGGAACAAGAAAACCAGCTTGCACAACAAGTCTATCAACATATGGGATTGCTTCCCGCTGGGTATCATGTCTATGAACTGGACTTCGTCCTGCCAAAATCGTCCTGAGGGAAACATCGCACAGGATGTTATGAGGAAGGGTAAGCTTGTGCCAAAAGTCACTCGTCCCCGTCAGAGTAAATCTTCGACCAATTGGTTGGAAGCCACGAATCAAATGTGGAAGCTTTACACGGCCCTTCTCGGGTTTGGCATTGCGCTGCTGTGTTTTCTCGGTGCAGGGTTTAGCCTCTTGTTCGCAGGAGCCAGTGTATTTCATGCACTGTTGGTGAGTGGGATGGTGTTGGGAGGAGGTACGTTCGGTTGGCTGCTTCATGCCCTTCGGTGTCCTTTTTGTCGGAACAAACTGGTGTGGACCATGATACGCTCTCGTTCGCATATGTCTTGGTTGGTGGATTTAACCCATCTTGTGACTTGCCCCTCGTGCCAGAATGCCCTCATGCGCCGCCCATCGTCCAAGTGGCGAGCTATTTTATAAGATTCCCTCCATGCGATTGCTAAAAACGTTCCCACGCGTTGTCTCTCTCTTCCTACTTTTTACTTGCTTGTCTTTGCCAGGGCTGCCTTCCAATGAGATATTTGCGGCCTCGACGGTAGACCATATCGAGCAGAAACCCGTCAGGGCGCGTGATTTAGGCATTACCCTGGGTCGGTATTTGCCGGGGCCGTGGAATGCGATTACGGATGTGGCTGGAGTAAAAGTTGGCCATGTCACGTTGATCAAGGGAGATGGGGCACTCGTTCCAGGAGAAGGCCCGGTTCGGACGGGCGTGACCGTCATTATTCCTCGCGATGATGTGTGGCATAAAAAAGTACCTGCTGGAGCTTTCGTGCTCAATGGAACGGGAGAAATGACAGGGCTAGCTTGGATCGCAGAAGCTGGGTTTTTGGAGTATCCCATAGCCCTGACGAATACGTTGAACGTGCCTCGCGTAGCCAATGGAGTCATGAGCTGGATGTTCAAACACAATCCAGACATTGGCATTACCGATGATACGTTGACACCGGTTGTTGCGGAATGTGACGACAGCCGCCTCAATGATAGTCGTGGCCGACATGTATCCGAAGATGATGTGGTGAAGGCTCTAGACGAAGCGACGAGCGGACCGGTGGCAGAGGGAACCGTGGGGGCGGGAACTGGTATGATCTCGTACCAGTTCAAAGGTGGAATCGGCACGTCTTCACGTCGTCTCGCGCAAAAAGATGGAGCCTATACAATCGGGGTATTGGTTAACGCGAACCACGGTCGTCGATATGAACTGATGATTGGAGGTGTCCCTGTTGGTCGTCTGTGGACAGAGGGGAAGCCTGATATCGAATCTACGGGCTTGGAGAAGAGTGAAGCGTTTGCGACACTTTCCAAACGAGAACAATTGGGTGATCAAGGGTCGATCATCATTGTGATTGCCACAGATGCGCCAGTGGATTCACGTCAATTACAACGTTTGGCCAGACGTGCGGCCTTGGGCTTGGCAAGGACAGGAGCCACGAGCCATCACGGGAGCGGCGATTTTATTCTGGCCTTTTCCACCGCCAATGAAATACCGCATTATCCCGATGTCCCCACTTTTCCCATGATGCATATCGCTGATACCCATTTGAATCCTCTCCTGGCGGCAACTGTGGAAGCGACCGAAGAAGCGATCATTAACGCCCTGGTCACGGCGACGACGGTCGTTGGGCGTGATGGACGGCGGGCCGAAGCCATCTCGCATGATCAACTTCGCGATATTCTGCGGCGCGAGTCTGTGCCTCAATAAAGTGGACTTTTCAGCTTGAGACTGTGCAAGCCTCGTCCTGGAATTCACCTATTTTCTTCTCAGAATCCCTACCGTGGCCTTAAAATATTCATAATTCGAGTACGTAAAATAACGACATTTTTATAATCGGTGTAGGATTTCATCAGGGTTTATCAGCGTTGATTTTCTTCGTATAGACAAAGGCTTTCTGGCGT
>JAJDBO010000312.1 GCA_029261305.1 Nitrospirales bacterium | reverse complement strand
TGCCACATGATTCTCGATCGAATCATCGAGCACAAAATCGCTGAATTACGTCGCAAGGAAAGCCGCGGGCATCTGATCAGTCTCAAAAGCAAAATTGCCGATCAGCCTGGACCATTGGGTTTTATTCAAGCCTTAGAAGATGCCTACACTCCCACTGCTCCAGCTCTCATTGCCGAGGTCAAAAAAGCATCCCCAAGCAAAGGCCTCATGCGCCCGGAGTTCAAAGATCGATTTAACCCTGTGGAAATTGCTCAGACCTACAAAGATCATGGTGCGGCGGCAGTCTCCGTCCTCACCGACCAAGAATATTTTCAGGGCTGTTTGGATTATCTCGCACAAGTGAAAGAACACGTCGGGTTACCCGCATTGAACAAAGAGTTCATGGTAGGAGATGTTCAATTCTACGAAGCCCGTGCCTACGGGGCCGATGCCGTGCTCCTGATTGCCGCCGCCCTCGACCGGTGGCAACTCGAAGATTTTTATGCCACAGCCAAAGGCTTAACGCTCGATGTGCTCATAGAAACACACAATGAGCGTGAACTCGATACCGTGTTGGAACGCGTACCTCAGGTAAAACTTATTGGAATCAATAATCGTGACCTCAAAACCTTTTCCACGGATTTGGGCATCACGGCCAAGCTGGCAAAACTCATCCCACCAGATAAGATCATTGTCAGTGAAAGCGGAATTCACACACGAGAGCATGTGTTAGAGATTCTTGAAGCGGGAGCCAAGGTAATGCTCGTGGGCGAATCACTGGTTCGTGCCAAAAATATTGGAGAAAAAATTCAAAGCCTCTTGCCAACTCCACAAACAGATGGCCAAGAAGAGGAACCCAACCAAGGACCTCGTTGGATTTAGTCGAGGCACATTTCTTTTCATGAATCCGACGATATGAATCCTTGCAAAATAAAAATCTGCGGCATTACCAACCCTATCGACGCATTGCATGTAGTTGATGCCGGAGCCGATGCACTCGGCTTTGTCTTCTACAAAAAGAGCCTGCGTCATGTGTCGTCCAATGTGGTGAAATCTATTGTGGCCAATTTACCACCGTTTGTGTTGCCCATCGGAGTGTTCGTCAATGAAGAGGCACAGGTCGTTCGTCACATTATGGATGAATGTGGTTTGGCACTAGCGCAAATCCACGGAGACGAAACTGCGGATTATTGTGAATCTCTAGGTCGTCCAGTTATTCGAGGAATTCGATTACGTGATCGTCATACCCTAATGGCCATGGCCGAGTACAAAGGCCGCGCCAGGGTTCGTGGATTTGTGATAGATGCGTTTTCCGAGTCTTCCTATGGTGGAACCGGAAAAACCGCAGATTGGACCTTGGCAAAAGAAGCGGCGAGGTCATTTTCGTTTCTCCTCGCTGGGGGGCTAACCCCTGATAATGTCCAAGAGGCCATCCAACAGGTTCAGCCGTACGGTGTCGATGTCAGCAGCGGTGTTGAGGCCTCGCCAGGCAAAAAAGATCCCGCCAAAGTTCAAGCCTTTATTCAAGCCGTGAAACGGGTTTCCCATAATGAACATTGAACCCTTCGCCCCCTAGGCTACAACTTAGCTATCGAACCATCTATCCTGCCCGCTACAGGCGCACAGACGACATGGCTCAGGCTGTTGCGTCGAGCAGCTTTAGACTGAAGGAAATTGCCTTCTATTTTTGGAGTCTATTACAATCCTGGTATTCGACCGATAAAGAAAGCCGAGAAACATCTTTCATCTTGATGTGGCTCTGCAAGAGCCGACCCTCTTCCGTATCTTTAACGACCGAAGTCGAATTCGATGACTTTAAAGCCTGACTGGTCTTCGCGCGTCGATAAATCGAATGTCGAGGTTCCCCCCGGACGGTATTGAGGGTACAGATCCACATGTTGAAGTTCGACGTCTCTGGAAGGTTGTTGAGTGGTATCCGTTCGCCACTCGATTTGTGGTGAAACGGTTTCTCGCCAATCTCGGACTTGGGGTAGCGGTTGGCGCCATGTCGATGATTGGAAGACGCGGTCCGATAAATTTGAACGGTAGGATTCTTGGTCAGGCAAATGACTCAGAGAACGCGACTGTTGAGCCAGTTCAGCTGCCAGGAGCAAAGGAAAAAGACACAGCAACACCCAAACCGCTACCATGTTTTGAGAGGATTGATGATAGACGGAAGGCGCGGTCATTTGCGTTTCTCGGCTTCTAATCGCCAATCTACCGACTCAAACCAATAATCCTGTGCTGAGTCCAACCATCCGTCTGCTTCATGAGCGGTGATCCACGCATTGAGAAAATTAAGGAAGTCCGGATTCCCATGATTCACGGCAAAACCGGCAAAGGTACGAAGCAATGGACGTGATAAAGGTTCATCGACTTTCTGAGGATGATCAATTGCCAGAAATGTTGGGATGGGATTATGCTCAACATATCCATGAACCTGTCCATCGAGTAAGGCCTGAATGGCTTCCTGACTGCTCGAATACGAGGTCAGCTTGGCTTTAGGAAAAATTCGACGAACCAAATCTTCCGACACGGTCTTGGAAATGGCTGCAATTTTCGTGGTGGGGAGATTGAGATCTTGGAGTCCAGTAAACCCCTTGGTCAGCGTTACATTCGTGGCTAAGCCAACTCCAGAATCAGCGTATGGCTGGCTAAAACTGACCTTCAGGGCCCGTTGGGGCGTAATCGTCATTCCAGCCACAACAATATCAATCTGTTCGTTCAGCAGAGCGGGAATGATGTCTTTCCAGTCAAAGACTTTTAAATCAACCTCAACCCCGAGATCCTTGGCCAATTGATTGGCGACATCGATCTCAAAACCAATCAACTCTCCTTTCTGATTTTTGAGCGTCCAGGGAGTAAACAACGACACGCCAACTCGTAAGGTGTGAGTTTTCAGAACGTGTTTGAGCGTTCCCTGGTGATTGACCGTAGTATGTTCAGCTCTCAACACCGTTGGGAAGCAGAGAAAACAGGAGACGAGCATTCCGATTAAGAATCGACGAGTCGGGACAGTGTAAAAAGCAGTCATTGCAACATCACCATGGTAAGGATAGATAAAGTCAAGCCCAACCTAGAGAAGATCGTGGGCTTATGACGCACAACAAGCAGAGGGGATGTCATGCTCGCCGTTAAACAAAAGTACTGTAAGGCTTTTCGTCGCTAATTATCAAACCTCTTGCCTGAGGCGCTTTTTCTGTTTCGGCATCTAGAGTTGGGGCATCCCGCCATCGAAAGTGAGATCAACACCTGTGATATAGAAAGAATCGTCACACACTAAAAAAAGCGTGGACTCGGCAACCTCTTCGGTCGGAGAAAAGAAAGGGGTCGGGAGTCATTTATCTGCTTCCCGAGAGCGCCCGCGTGGATGCAACGATGGTTCTAAGCCCAACCGTTTGACCATTCGCTTGATCCACCCCTCACTCCCTCATAGCCGCCCCCGCTAGACTCTCGTGCGCAACGCCACCAACTCCCCCTA
>JAJDBO010000311.1 GCA_029261305.1 Nitrospirales bacterium | reverse complement strand
ACAGAAGGGGTTTCCAATTGGTGTTGGTGCGGATCCCACCAGAGATGGTCTCCGGTAAAAAGGAAACGGTTTTTATAGAGTAAGGCGAGACTCCCTTGAGTGTGCCCTGGAACGGGAATCAACCTAAAGTCGGAACTAGCCTCAACAGAAGCATCCCCCTCTACCACCCATTCCGCATCGGGCAGCGCACGTGCATCAGCTCGATGAATAATCCGAATGGCCCCAAAAGTTTTGGCATATCGAGTCGTATCTGCCACATCATCTTCGTGACTCAAAAAAATGTATCGAATTCCACCAAGGCCCTTGAACGCGTCAACAAGGTGCTTGAGATACCGAGGCGAGTCAACGAGCCAATTCCCGTCAGGATGTTGGACAAAATAGCTATTCGCCCCAAAAGATTTTTCCGAATTGAATCCGTTATAAAACACACCAGATTCCAACTCTAAAGGAAACGATGATTTCGCTTTCGAAAACTGGGCATCATTAGTTTCAACCACCCCGATCGATCCCACGGGGCAGGCGATCAGAGCTTGATAGGCTTCGAATTCTTCAGCAGGGTCCTTGGGTTGATGAAACACGGTGGAGTAGTCGCCGACTTCGACAAACGTCGTCGGAGCAAGCTGTCGGCAGGTATCGCAATCGATACATGTGGAGTCGACAAAAAAGTTGCCTTCGATTTTCCTGGATAAACGTTTCGAAAATTTGGCCAATATGTATCCTCGATTAGAATTGTACCAATACGAGGTTTGATAGGGGAAGATTCGTTTTTTGAGGTAATCAATGCTCGACAAAAAGTCGAAGTTTATACTGCGGCTCAACCACGCCCAACGCAGTAAACCGAATTTCATTGGGCGACAATTATTATTAATATCAGGTTAGTTACCGCCCTAAGAAAATGGAAGTCAGCAGAAAGAAATCTGGGTATGCAGACTTCCATCATTAAATATCTCCATAGGTAACCGAATACCCTCGTCAGTTACCCTAGAGGGAAAGAGGGGTTTTAGGTTAACCGTGGCTCACGGACGCGATGGCATCTTCCTCAGTCGCATAAATAGGAAGGTAAGCACTAAGGTTCATGTCGTCCAATTCATTTTGTACCACTTCTTGCGCGCAGGACAGGGTCAACCTGACATGCATTCCTTCCAGTCTTTTTTTGGTCACCGCCAAAAGTCCAATGACGGTACTATCCAATATTTGAACATCCCTAAGGTTGATATTCACGTGCCTGCAATCTTCCTGAGCCGCCCTCATAAGGCATTTCACCAGATCATCTTTCTGGGTAAAATCTAACCGACCCTTCAGAGATACCACCGCCGTCCCATTTGTACATGTCGTCGAAGCCTCCATATTTGCCTCCTTTTCAAAGGAACCCCCGCCCCATGACAAGACATTCCTCCTGAATTTACCTGGCTATTTCTCTACGCTCTTTCTGGCAACCATCCCTCATACTCCAGAGGGCCTTCTGGCAGAATTCGCAGAGCCATGATTGAGAACTATATGATTTTCGGATTGAGGCACTAATGTCTTAAGTACTAAATTGAATCAAAATAAGGCCCTATTGAGGTATAGAGCACCTAAGGCAAAAGAGGACCCAACTCAGGGACATAACACAAAGGTTTTTTCTCCTATTTGTTGAAGTCTGAAATCCGTTCTAGATCATTCTTGTACATTACACAGGACCATAGAGTTTTCACCTCAACCCGCGTTGGGCACGGCCGAGGTGGAGGGAGCCCCATGGAGCATCCCACAGGCAGGATTTATTTTGGGGTCTTTTACCGAAACAATAGTGCCTCGTTGTGGGGGGGGGAAAACCCCACATAAAATTAATTAAACTTATTCTTGTTAGGCCGGAAAGCACTTGGCAAAGGCCCGAAATATCTTCAATGATCCTTTTACTCGAATCTTCCCCCTAAGGATTGCCCAAACCAAATTACGATCCCTTCTTAAAAAACCAACCCAAGTTTCACTATCCGCGGTCACGCGTACATTCGCCTCCCCCTCATGCCCCTCCCGAATTTCTAATTTTTTATTTTGAATAATCACGGTGGCTGTTCTGGATTCCTTGCCTGTAAAAGTAAAATGATATGTGGCATCCAGGCCCTTGGATTTATCTCGTTGAAACACCAGTGGCAGACCATCTAAGAATCCTTGAATGGTTCCAGGTCGCAAACTATTCCCCACGTGCTTGATGGGTTTATGTGGGAAGCGCTTGGCTACATACGTTTCGGCATCCGTTCCTGGCACCACATAGACCGTTTCTTCCTTGGCTTGAAGGGGTTTCACAACGTCGGCCACAAATTCTTTTCGATTAGCTTTGAAGGGACTGATGACATCTTCCCCGGCTGGGCATACCGCTAAACAATATGCAGCTTTGTAATTGGCTCCAAACGATAGACTCTGCCACATGGAGGAGGACTCCGCATCGGTCACTTTACTTCGATAGTCCTTGGCACTTTTACTTTCAGCCACTGTTTCCGTCCAATCTGTAAAGCCGCCCATGAATTCTCGATAGTTGTGGGAGTAACATGCTGAGAAATTGAAGTATCCGTCTTGGCCTATGGCCCCGACGGGACATGCCGCCACACAGAGTTTGCATTCCAAACAGGGGTTGTAGTCAATGGGCTGATTCGTCTCGGTCATTTCCGCGTCCATCAACACGGTGCCAAGCAGAATGAAATTGCCAAACTTGGGGTGGATGATGTTCCGATGAATCCCCATTTGTCCGAGTCCAGCGGCCACGGCCACGGTTTTATGTGAGACCACCCAGCCCTTTCCAGGAAATTTGTCCATTTCCATGGGGAAGCCCATGGCAGGATTAAGGGCCCGGATACCCTGGCCTTCCAAATTT
>JAJDBO010000032.1 GCA_029261305.1 Nitrospirales bacterium | reverse complement strand
TCAATACGGTTGGGAATATTTAACGAAAACAATCGGGCTACCATCCGACGAGCTCTGGGTCACGGTATTTCAAGATGATGATGAAGCCTTTGAGCTGTGGGAAAAGAAAATTGGCGTTCCGAAGAATCGCATTGTTCGGCTTGGGCACAAAGACAACTTTTGGCAAATGGGTGATACCGGCCCCTGTGGTCCATGTTCTGAAATTCATATTGATCAAGGTGCAGCCTTAGGCTGTGGCCAGCCCGATTGTGCGGTGGGGTGTGATTGCGATCGATATTTAGAAATTTGGAATTTGGTCTTCATGCAATTCGATCGTGATGCTGAGGGCACACTCAATCCATTGCCGAAGCCGAGTATTGATACTGGCATGGGCTTGGAACGATTAGCGGCGGTGGTTCAAAAGGCGGACAGTAATTACGACAGCGATTTATTTTTGCCACTGCTGTTGGCGATTGCCGATCGGACAAAGCATACCTATGGCAAAGATGCTGTATCGGATCGATCCTTGCGCGTCATTGCGGACCACCTGCGGGCCATGTCGTTTATGATTTCGGATGGCATTCTTCCCTCGAACGAAGGACGAGGCTATGTGCTGCGTCGCATTCTTCGAAGAGCCTCCCGCCATGGGCGCTTACTTGGAACCAAGGAACCCTTCCTTCATGAATTAACGGGTGCCGTCGTGAGTCATATGGAAGGTGCCTATCCAGAGTTACGCGAAGCCGCAAAGGTGATCGTCGAAGCCGTGGAAGGAGAGGAAGAACGCTTCATTGGGACCCTGGATCAAGGCTTACCGATTTTAAACGCTATGGTCAGTGAAGCTAAAAAAGATATTCGCGGCTCACTGGAGGGGGAGAGTGTCTTTAAACTGTATGACACCTATGGCTTTCCACTCGATCTGATCGAAGAAGCAGCTCGTGAGCAAGGGCTGGTCACTGACCTTGAAGGATTTCAACGAGCCTTAGACGCGCAACGGGATCGCGCGCGGAAATCTGCCTCCTTTGGTACGGAAGGTGAAAAAGCTATTGTCACAGAGTTGATACAGGAAGTTGGCCCGACGGAGTTTTTGGGCTATCACGCCTTGGAATCCGATAGTGTCGTGCACGCCATTGTGAATCAAGATCAGCTCGTCGAGGAAGGCCTTGAAGGTGAAGATATCGAAGTCGTGTTGGATGCCTCACCATTTTACCCTGAGGGCGGTGGCCAAGTTGGCGACCAAGGAACATTGGTTGGCCCAGATGGTCGCATGCAAGTTCGAGAAACCACCAAGGTGGGGGGCACGCTATTTCTTCATAAGGGCAAGGTCATCACAGGGCGTGTTCGTAAAGGGGAAAAGGTGGCGGCTACGGTCAATGGCATCACTCGAAAAGATGCGGCTCGGAATCATACTGCGACACATTTAATGCATGCGGCGCTTCGAGAGATTCTTGGCCCGCACGTGAAGCAGTATGGATCGCTGGTGGGGCCAAATCGATTGCGATTTGATTTCTCGCATTTTAAACCTCTCGGGCCTCGAGATATTGAAGAAATTGAATCGCTGGTCAATGAACAGGTTCGAGCCAACACGGCTGTGCAAACCAATGAAATGAATATTCAAGAAGCCACGAAAGCTGGGGCGTTGGCATTCTTTGGCGACAAGTATGGGGAAAATGTTCGTGTCGTAGGAATCGGCCAATTCAGCAATGAGTTATGTGGCGGGACCCATTGTCATGCCACTGGTGAGATTGGCACGTTCCGAATTATTTCAGAAGGTGGGGTCGCCGCTGGGGTTCGCCGCATAGAAGCCCTGACAGGCGTCGGTGCGCTCGAACATAGCAAGAAAGTCGAATCCGAAGTTCGAGAAATGGCGGAGCTGCTGAAAACAAGCCCATCAGATGTTTTGACTAAGACTCGAAAACTCGTGACTCAATTAAAAGATAAAGAACGCGAACTTGAACAACTCAAACTGAAAATGATGGACCAGGGTTCTGGCAACGACGATGCCGAAGTGCGTGACATAAAAGGTGTGAAGGTGCATGTGCAACGAGCAGAAGGCCTGTCCATGCAAGAGCTTCGTCTGTTCTCAGACAAAGTGCGCAACAAAGTTCCCGAAGGAGTCATCGCCTTGGGTTCCGCAGTCGAAGACAAAGTCTCTCTGCTAGTGATCGTCTCCAAAGACCTCTCCAAAAAAATCAAAGCCGGTGATCTCATCAAAGAAATGGCCACGGAAGTCGACGGCTCAGGCGGCGGCCGCCCAGACATGGCTCAGGCTGGTGGAAAAAATCCTGCTGGGTTGGGGAAGGCCTTGGAGAAAGTTTTTGCCCTAGTCGAATCCAAGTTGTAAATTTCTGGATTAATCCCTTCTATTTTTTCTATATTCAATCGAGTCTGCATTTTTCTTAAATCTGAAATAGTGTTTTAGCACTATGCTCTAAAAAGACGAAACCCCTCTATCTCTTTTTTCCTTCCTGGTCTTTTGATCACTCATGAGCATCTTCAAACGGCGCGGTTAATTTCCCCGCAATATACGTGGCTTTGACCACTCGATCGTCGGCCATCATCATGAGCGCAAACAGTTTATCAAATAGCGTGCGGGTCTGTTGTAATCGATATTCAATAACTGGTGTGGCTTTGAGGTCGATCACTACAAAATCAGCTTCTTTTCCTTGTTCGAAATTTCCGAGCTTATCGTCCAGATAGAGTGATCGTGCGCCACCAAGGGTGGCCAGATAAAAGGCCTTAAACGGTGTGAGTTTCTTCCCCTGTAACTGTGAAATTTTATACGCTTCATTGAGACTTCGAAAAGTGGACAGTGATGTTCCTGCACCGACATCGCTACCGATCCCCACATGCACGCCCTCTTGTTCTGCCTGATGCAGCTTAAAGAGCCCACTGCCTAAAAAGAGATTGGAGGTGGGGCAAAAAGATATGGCAGCTCCACGATCTGCCAATGTGCTAAATTCATCATCGCGTAACTGCACCCCATGAGCGAAGACTGCACGCTTTCGCACAAGGTTGGCCTGATCGTACACGTCGAGATACCCGTTTCGATCCGGGAATAATTCCTTCACGAGGGCCACTTCTTTTACATTCTCGGATAGATGCGTATGGATAAACACATCAGGGTATTCCCCGGCG